>DASRYI010000344.1:0-60142 GCA_035687255.1 Candidatus Krumholzibacteriia bacterium
CCACACCGGGGCACGAGCGCGCGCCGACACTCGTGCTGCAGGCGCACATGGACATGGTGTGCGAAAAGAACGCGGATATGACCTTTGACTTCTCCCGTGACGCCATCGAACTGGAGCGCAAGGGCGACTGGCTGACGGCGCGTGGCACGACGCTGGGGTCCGACAATGGCATCGGGCTGGCGGCTGCGCTTGCTGTTGCCGACGACCCTGCGGTCGCGCACGGGCCGCTCGAGATTCTGGTGACCGTGGACGAAGAGAGCGGACTGACGGGAGCGATGGAGCTGGATCCCTCGCTGGTAACCGGAAAGCGTCTGTTGAACCTGGACACCGAAGAGCTCGACGCGCTTTATATCGGCTGCTCGGGAGGGGGGAATTCCTCCTTCACGCTTCCGCTCAAGCGCGAGGCGGTGCCATCGGGCGCGCGCGCCATGGAACTGGCGGTTACCGGGCTCAAGGGAGGGCATTCGGGCATCGAGATCCACCTGCAGCGAGGCAACGCCATCCGTCTGCTTGCGCGACTGCTGCGCATGTGCGGAGACGAGTGCCGTGTGGCGCGCGTGGATGGTGGCAATGCCCATAACGCCATCCCGCGCGAGGCGCACGCACTGTGCATGGTGGCGCCGGCGAACGCGGATGCGGTGAAGCGCGCCATCCAGGCCGAAGCAAAGTTGATCCGGGAAGAGCTGGCGGCGTCCGATCCGGACGTGTCGGTGTCGTTCGAGCCCGCCCGGGAGACCCCCGCACAGGTGTGGACCGTCGAAACGTCCCGCCGCGTGGCTGCACTCCTCGCCTCGCTTCCGCACGGAGTCGACGCCATGAGCGCGGATGTGCCCGGTCTGGTGGAAACCTCGAGCAATCTTGCGGCGGTGCGCACCGAAGACGATGCGCTCAACGTCCTCATCTCGGTGCGCAGTTCGGTCCGGTCGTCGCTGCTCGCGATACGGGACCGCGCGTCGGCCGCGGCCGAACTGGCCGGGGCGTCGGTGGTGCACTCGGATCCGTATCCGGGTTGGAAACCGAATCTCAAGTCCGAGGTGCTGCGCGTCGCGCAGCGCGTTCACAAGGACAAACTGGGCAAGGATGCGGAGCTCAAGGCAGTGCACGCGGGGCTCGAGTGCGGCGTCATCGGTGAGAAGGTACCGGGAATCGACATGATTTCGTTCGGTCCGTGGATCGAAAGCCCGCATTCGCCGGCGGAACGCGTCAACATCCCGTCGGTTGCCACGTTCTGGTCGTTCTTGAGCGCGCTGGTGGCCGAGCTGGCCTCCTGAGCGTTATTTCAGGAGAACCATCTTGCGTGTCAACGCCTGGGCGGGTGTGGACAGCCGGTAGAAATAGACTCCGGAGCCGACCGCACTGCCGTGCCCGTCGCGGCCGTCCCACTGCACGGAATACGCACCCGGCTTGAGGATCTGGTCGACCAGAGTGCGCACACGCGCGCCGGTGACGTCATAGATGGTGAGTGTCACGTGTGCGGCGGGCCCGGCGGCGATTTCGTACGAGATGCGCGTCGCCGGGTTGAACGGATTGGGATAGTTCTGCGCGAGACGCGTCCGGGACGGCGCGGCTGGCGTGTCTCCGACGCCGGTTGCGACAAACGTTCCGTAGCGTCCGTTGCGCAGCACGTTTCCGTGGTACATCGGCCACGGGGCGAGCGCGGGATTGTAGGGCGTCGACAGCGACCATACGTACACGGTCTTGTCGTAACCCACCCCCACGATGTCCACCAGGCCGTCCTTGTTCAGATCGGTAATGCACGGTGTTCCGCGCACGGCGTCCTTCATGACGAGCGGGAACCCCGCCAGGGGTACACCGGTTGAACTCCATGCATTGATGAAGCGGTCCTCGTCTCCCAGCAGAACGTCGACGGACCCGTCGCCGTTCACATCCGCCACGACCGGCGATGACTCGGTGTAGGTCTTGGTGGAATAGTAAACCGGCCATCCCGGCGCTTCCGAACCGTCGTACTGAATGGCGTACAGACGTCCGTTGGACGCGGGAATGATGGTTTCCAGTTTGCCGTCACCGGTCAGGTCGGCCAGCGCGGGCGATGGATTGAAGAACAGGTTGGTGTTGATCCACGTCTGCCACAACTGGCTGCCGTCGGGGCGCAGCGCGTAGATCTCGCCGGAACTACGCGTCGTAAACGTGATGTCGAGCTGGCCGTTGTTGTCGATGTCTCCCACCGCCACGCCGCCGCCCGCGTAGTTGTTCAACTGGAACGGCCAGCCCGGCTCGTTGCCCCCCACCTCGTTGAGCACGTACACCTTCATGTCCTGCGTCGGAATGATAATTTCTTCTTTCCCGTCATTGTCGATGTCGGCCAGCGCCGGAGTCTGATACTGCCACTGGTTGGTGTCGGGCAGGCGCTTGAACACGCCGTTGGTGAGCGGGTTCGCGTCACCGTCGATCACTTCGGTTCCGTCGACGTGCCACGCATAGAGATAGGCGTCCTGGTCAACGGCGATGATCTCCGGCGAGCCATCGCCGTCGATGTCCCCGATCACAACGCTGGCGCGAACCATGTCCACCGTGTCCTGGGGCCAGCCGGGCATCACGGTCCCGTCGCCCTTGAAGCAGAACACCTGCTTCGACGTGTAGGCCGCCGCCGCAATTTCGAAACCCGGGACGCCGTCGAGATCCGCCAGCGCTGCGGGTCCGACAAAATCAGTCCCCTCAGACGAGATGGGCCCCCACGTGATGCCTTTTTGATCGCCGTCGAGGACCTCGTCGCCGTTATCGTGCCAGGCGTAAAGCTTGTCGTTGCCCACCACCACTTCCAGCTTGCCGTAGCCGTCGATGTCACCGACCGCCGGCGAATTGGCCGATTCATTTACCAGCTCGTTGGGCCATCCCGCCAGCTGGGGCGGATTGGTAGACGCCGGCGCCGCCGGCGAGCGAGCGCCTTCGTTGCCCGACTCGTCGACGCTGGCGATCTCATAGTAGTAGCGCGTATTCGGTGAAAGGCCGGCGTCGGTGAATACCGTGTGGCTGATCACGTCGCTGTTGGCCCGGGTGTACGGGCCGGCCAGATTGGTGGAGCGATAGATGTTGTACCCCGCCACGTCCGAGGACGCCCCCGCGGTCCACAGGATGCCCATCTTGTCCACGCCCAGGCTGGGGTCGAAGGACTGCAGGGTCGGCGGGAGTGGTTCCCGCAACTCACAATTGTGCGTCAGGACGCGTCCGTGTGAATCGGTGACAACAACTCTGAGCGCGTTGGGAAGCGACACGTTCGCTTCGCTCAACTTGAAGGCGACCGTGTTTTCCGATGACTGCAACAGGCTGAGATTCGGATACGTCGTGACGGTGTCGACCAGGGTCGACCCGCCGTCGAGCTCGCGCAGAACCGCCGTCAGCCCGTCGGCGCGCCCGGTTCCATAGTTCTTGACGGTGGCATACAGGAGAAACTGTTCGCCGTTGGTGTAGATACCGTCGCCGTTCCCGACCGGGATTTCGTCGCTCTTGCGCAGTCCCGTTACCGCAAGCCTGGGTGCGTGTACCACACGCGCGAGATTGTTTACCCAGGTCTGGCCTCCGTTGACGAGCAGCACGTTGAAGTTTGCGATGGCTTCGTCGGGCGTCGAGGCGGAGACCTGAATGCGCCACGGGTCGGTGGCGGCGACAAGCTGGCCCGCAGCCGTCGAAGGAATGGACGCGCTGGAATCGAGCAGCGTCACCCACGGATTGGCGTTGAGGAACGTGGCCGTCAGCGTCGGCGCCGTGGCACCTCCCAGGTTGCGCACCGCCGGTGTGAGATCGATCGTCTCTCCCGCGTCGATTACGCCGTCGCCGTTTCCGGAGGTCCCACCGGTGTTGTCATCGTCCACGGCGATCGATTCGACCGCGGGCAGCGCGGCCACCGTCGGGTTCACGGTGATGGTATCCGCGAAGTGCGTGAGGTTGAGACCGGTTCCCACCACGCTGATGGACCCCACGGTGGGCGTATTGAAATTGAACACCGCCTGCCCCGACACATTGGTCGTAACGACCTGGTAGTCCTCGGCGGTTTTCCACAGGCACACCTTGACGTTGGATCGGGGGAGTCCGTTCACCATCGCCGTTACCACAATGGAATTGCGGCCGGCGGTGACCGCCGCAGAGTGCGTGAGCACGAGATTCTCCGGCGTGGCGGTCCACATCGGCATCTCGGGGTCGGCAAGCAGTTCGTAGACGTAGTGCGTCCACAGTTCCACGTTGTCGGAGGCCAGCGCCAGGGGCGTGCGCTGCGCCCGGGACAACGCAAACGTCTTGCCGATGTTCACATCGTTGTTGGTGTACAACTCCTGGACGTAGTCTTCCAGGTAGTACGCCGAAACTTCCGCAAACGTGCTGTTGGTTGCGCCCAGCGCCGACACCGCACCGCCCTGCGGGTTGCGAAGCATGTGCTCCGCGAGGCAGTCGTAGTCAAACGCAGCCGCCGTACAGTTGAGCATGTAGAGATTGAAGAACTCGTCGGTGTTGTGGAGCGCATCGGCGTCCGGAATCGCCACATTGGCGTCGCCGCAGTGCATGTTGAAGCGGAACCCGTGACCGACGTGGAACACCTGGTTGTAACCCGCATTGAGCGAATCGATGGCAATTGCCCCCGATTCGTGCACCGATCCGGGGTACAGCCATTCGGTCTCGTAGCACCGCGTTGTTATCCGCGACGGGGATGCGACGTACAACGAATTGATGTAGTTCGTGTAGTCGGCGCCATTCTGAAGAATGGTCTGGGGCGGATCCCACGGCGAG
Organism: Candidatus Krumholzibacteriia bacterium; assembly: GCA_035687255.1. Lineage (GTDB taxonomy): Bacteria > Krumholzibacteriota > Krumholzibacteriia > WVZY01 > JAKEHA01 > JAKEHA01. The sequence goes on from DASRYI010000344.1 coordinate 4,738, forward strand.
GGAAAAAGCACCTCGGCCAGGTACAGCACTTTGTTGAGATAGTCGGTTTTGATCGGGGTTTCATAGCGCTCGATCTTGCTTATCACGGCGTGCGCGGTGGATGTGGTGGACACGGGAAGACGGCCCACGTACACCTCGGGATACAGATCGGGGTCGTCTCCCGGCACTTCACCGAACGTGCTGTTGTGGTTCGCGTTGAAATCGCCGTCCAGTCCGGCGAAGTAGATGTCGTTGGGAATGTCGGTCCCGCCGTAGAAATACGTCGAGTACAGGTAGCGCGCGGGAATTTCCGAAGTGTCACCGCCGAGCAGCACCCACTGTACGCCCCACTTCTGATACGCATCCTGAATGAAAAAGCGCACCGTCTCCGCGCGGTCGGTTCCACGCGGGTAGTTGGCCTCGATCCACTCCACGGTCTTGACGACCGTGGGCACGCCTTTCGCTGTCTTCCACGTGGCCAGCGAATCGAACTCGGCGGCGAGCGCTTCGGTGGTAATGATCACGCACTCCACGGGACTTCCCTCGAGTGAGGGAACTCCGGTGGGCTGGAACGGACCCTGCTGCTCGCTGACGCGTATGGGCGCGTAAGCGTCGATCGCTTCCGGGTTGACCACGGACTGCCGGATCACGTCATCGATGTCGGCCACAGTTCGCGCCGTGGCGCGTCCCGCGCGCAACGCGCTCTGCATATTACCGGACGCCGTGGTTCCGATGTCGATCTGGATGTTCCCGTACAGCACCACCCGGTCGCTTTCCACCCGCACGGGGAAGACCGCGAAACTCGCGATGCTGTAGCCGTGCCATGTGCCGGTTCCAAGGTAGCGCGCAAATTCGCCCGGGAACGTGTCTCCGGACGGTGCGGCTATGGATACGGTGGACTGCATGGCCGACGGCCTGCCCGTATCCGTGGAGGGAAGCAACATCTGCGTTTTCTTCACGGTCACGCCGTTTCCAATCACCGATGACTGCCCGGCCGTGGCCTGCACGTCCTGCACGCTTCGCCCCGCGGGCAGCACGACGCGCACGACACGGTACGGGACGGCGGGCATGCCGACATCCTGCAGCAGAGAAAACTCCACACTTCCGCGTGACGGGAGAGAAAACGACGCCGTGCCATCCGACACGTTCATGTGAATGTCGTCGGACGACGTCGCGATGGTGATGTGCACGTGCTCGGTGCCGGCGCGCAGCGTCAACCATGCCGAGAGGCACAGCGCGCTGGCGATGCTGAGAAAGAGAGTGAGTTTGCGCATGTACAGAGATAGCCCGGCTTGGTTCGGTAGCTGCTAACTATAAGACATGACAACAGGTTGTGTCAATACGCGTCCGCGCGCCGAGGGGGATGAGAGAGGGGCCGGGGCGCGGCCTCATCGCCGCGCCCCGGGGGATGGTCAGTCGGCGTACTTGACGCCGCAGCCGTATGATACCGTGGACTTGGTGGCCACGGGCTTGCCCGCCATCGATGCATCCAGACACGCCGATACGTAGTTGTCGGCAGTGGCAATGTCCCTGGGATCGGTCGACGGCTTGTTGTCGATCGCTCCGGCGTAGATCAACACGCCCTCCGGGTTGATCACGAACATGTCGGGCGTGGTCTTGGCCCCGTACTCGCGGCCCACAGTTCCGTCCGGGTCGCGCAGATACGCGGTGGACGCAACCTTTCTTTCCTTCGTCATCTCCTGCAGTGCGGCGGGGTCGTAGTAGCCCTGTTTGCCGGCCGCCGACGAACAGATGGTGAGCCACACCACGCCCTTCTCGGTGTACTTCTTCTGCAACGCCTGCATGTTTCCCGAGCCGTAGTGCTTCTTCACGAACGGGCAATCCAGGTTGTTCCACTCCAGCACCACGTACTTGCCCTTGAACGCGGAGAGCGCATACTCCTTCCCGTCGATTCCCGTCAGCTTGAAATCGGGCGCCGGCTTGTCGATGGCGGCGGTCATTGCGCTTTTGGTGTCGACGCTCGGGGAATCGGCGGCGGCGAGCGGCGCCAGCGCCAGCACGGCGGCCACCCCGAGTAAGCAGGGTGCGGATGTGCGCCAGTTCATGTGTTTCATGGACGTCCTCCTGTCAGCGTGTGTGGTGAATGTCAGGCTACCGGCGGCCCACCGGCACGTTGACCTCGATGGCGGCCGCTTCTCCCGTCTTGAACCCCGATGAGGCGACCAGAAGCCCGTACGCCTGTCGCAGTTCGTCGGCGGGCATGCGCGCCCGTGTGATTCTCAATTCGTACACCGGCTGCCCACCCGGGCCGGGGTGGGTAGTCAGTATCTGTGGCGCCGCATTTTCGATGAGTCCCGGTTCATACGGAAAGAACAGCAGGCCCTCGAGCGGCGCGGGCGTGCCGGACGATTGCAGTTCCAGCACCAGCGCATTCGCATCATCGATGTGCGCGTCCACGTTCCATTCCAGCGTGTGGCCCGGCAGACGGGCCCGCGTGGCGTCAAAGAGCGCGCGGTGTTCCATGTCGCTGCGGGCCGCGGCTTCAACGGGAAGCCGCAGGTTCAATGACGCGGAACCCGGAACACACTCCTCCGCGCACGCCAGCCATGATACGTCCGCCGCGATATCGACGTTCCCGCCCGGGGACAGGTTCGCCGGAACCTGCACGTCGCTCACCAGCAACACATCACCGCGGTATCCGAAAATGGCAATCGGCCCGGCCATGATGCGGGACGGGAAGGGCCACTGCAGTACGCCCGCTTTGAAACCCTCGGGCAGTTTCCAGGCGATACTGGGCGCCAGTCCGGCGTCGCCCGGATTGATCCAGTTGACGTGCCACCCGTCGCGCATCACCAGATGCACACCCAGGCGGAAGGGCTGTCCGGGCTGAACCGACGCCACATCGGCGATCAGCTCCGCGCGCACCAGCACCGGCTTTTCCGCCAGCAATGGCTCCGCGGCGCGCGCGGAAGCCACCAGCAGGCTTCCGGCGAACAGGGCGGACAGCAGGCGAGCTACATACATGTGAATGGATTTTTCGGACTGAAGCACCACCGCGTAATCATAGTCGCTGCAACGCTCAAGAGCAATTTCGGCATAGAAGATCGGAAATCCGAAATTCGTCTTGACAATCCGGAGTATTTTGTCGGAAATTGGTGGTGAACATCAGCAACCAAGACCGCGAAAATCGCGCGGCATCCTTCCACAATGGTCGCAAAAATCAGACTCCCAAGGCTTTTCTACAACACGATCAGTATCATCGGCGGTGCCATGACCCTCGTGGTCGGCGGCACCCTGGTGTCGTTCCTGATCGTGATGGCGTCGTTCGGCAAGGAAAACCCCTATCTGGGGATTTTCGTCTACATGGTTCTGCCCGTCATGCTGGCGATCAGCGTGGTACTCATCCCCATCGGGATGCTTCGCCGCCGCCGCCGCATCAAGCAGCACAAGGACGACCTTCCACCCCAGTTGCCCCAGCTCGATCTCAACAAGCCGACGCATCGCAACGCGCTGATCGTCGTCCTGCTGGTGACGGGCCTGGTGTCCATCGTCACCGTGGTCGGCGGTTACCAGGCGTATCACTACACGGAGTCCGTCGAGTTCTGCGGAAAGACCTGTCATACGGTGATGAAGCCGGAATACACCGCCTACGGCAATTCGCCGCACGCGCGCGTGTCGTGTGCGCAGTGTCACGTCGGAGCCGGCGCCGACTGGTACGTGAAATCCAAGTTGTCGGGCTCGTATCAGGTGTATGCGGCCACGTTCAACAAGTACCCGCGGCCCATCCCGACGCCCATCAGGAACCTGCGCCCGGCGCAGGAAACCTGCGAGCAGTGCCACTGGCCGGAGAAGTTCTTCGGCGCCCAGCAGCGCCAGTTCAATCACTACATGTACGACGATTCGACCACGCACTGGCCGATCAATCTGCTCATCAAGGTGGGCGGTGGTGATCCCAAGACCGGCCAGACGGCGGGCATCCACTGGCACATGAACATCGGCGCCAAGGTTGAGTACATTGCGCGCGACGAGAAGCGCCAGGATATCCCGTGGATCCGCGTGACGGAGAAAACCACGGGACGCGTCACCGTCTACCAGGATGAGGATAATCCGCTGACTCCGGAAGAAATCGCCGCCGCGACGCCGCGGCGCATGGACTGCATGGACTGCCACAACCGGCCCAGCCACAAGTTCCATTCACCGGACTACGTGATCGATCAGGCGATTCTTACGGGCAAGATCAGCCAGACGCTGCCCGCGATCAAACGCATCGCCGTGGAGTCGATGGCGGGGAACTACGCCACGGAGGACGAGGCCATGCGCGGGATCGCGTCGAAGATTCCCGCCGCGTATCGCAAGGATTTCCCCGACGTGTTCGCGAAGCGCCAGGTGGATATCGACGCCGCCGTGGTCGCCACGCAGCAGGAATTTTCGCAGAACATGTTTCCGGAGATGAAGGTGACGTGGGAGGGCTATCCCGACAACATCGGTCACTTTATCTACCCGGGATGTTTCCGCTGCCACAACGGCAAGAAGAAGAGCGAAGAGGGATGGACCATCTCGCGCAACTGCACCACGTGTCACATCATTCTTCGTCAGGGTGCCGGCGAGCAGATGGAGATGGCAATGTCGGAACAGGGGCTTGAGTTCAAGCACCCGGACGGCGGCGACGACTGGCGGGACACCGATTGCTATGAGTGCCACACGGGGACCCAGCCCTGAGCGTAACTGGCGCGCGGCTGTGCCGCGCTGGTGGATACTTGTTCTCCTTGGCCTGCTTTGCATCGTCACGCCCCCACCGGTGCCCTCCGCCGCCGCGGGTGGCGATCACGAAACCTGTCTTGAGTGTCACGGCGAACGCGACGACGAAACTCCCTTCGTCGATGCAAAGCTGTTCCGCGCATCCGTGCACCGCGATCTCGACTGCTCGGACTGCCACGACGACGTGGATCCGGACGATCTCCCGCACCCCGAGCCCCTCAAACCCGTCAAGTGCGGCACCTGCCACGATGACGAACAACTCGACTTCGACGCCAGCATCCACGGGCAGGCGCTGAACCGGCACGAACCGTACGCCCCGTCCTGCAAGGAATGCCACGGGGTGCACGACATCCTCTCGCCGAAAAACGAACGCGCGCCCACCTACAAGATGAACGTGCCGTTCCTGTGCGGCAGGTGCCACCGTGAAGGCGCACCGGTTGCAAGCACCTACAACATTTCGGAACACAACATCCTCGAGAATTACAGCGAGAGCATTCACGGTGAGGGGCTGTTCAAGAAGGGACTCACCGTGGCCGCGGCCTGTGCCGACTGCCACCGCGCCCACCTGATTCTTCCGCACACCGACCCGCGCGCGTCCATCTCGCCGCGCAACATCACGAAGACGTGCATGCAGTGCCATGCCAAGATCGAACAGGTGCACACCAAGGTCATCCGCGGCGAATTGTGGGAAAAGGCGCCCGGCGCCATTCCCGCGTGCACGGACTGCCATGTTCCGCATCGCGTGCGCAAGGAGATCACGACGCTGACGATCTCGGACAACAGCTGCATGGCCTGCCATGAAAAACAGGGACTGGTCAGTACCGCGCACGGGGACACGCTCACCGTCGACCGCAACGAGCTGGCCATGTCGACGCACAAGAACATTCCGTGCGTAAAATGTCACAGCGACGTCGACCCGCGCCGGCACCGCCCCTGCGAAACCGCGGGAAAGGTGGATTGTTCGAACTGCCACCAGAAAATATCCGAGGAATACGCGGTCAGCGGGCACGGACAGGCGCATGCGAAGGGCGTCCCGCAGGCGCCCTACTGCACCACCTGTCACGGTACGCACGGTGTGCGTCCGCATGTCGACGAAACGTCACCCACGTACCGCGCCAATGTGCCTTCGCTGTGCGGCGGCTGCCATCGGACGGAGGGCAAGGCCCCGCAGGTGGCGCACCTTTCGGAAGTCTCGGCGTTCACGGACTATTCGAAGAGCGTGCACGGGCGCGCGCTGACGGAGAAGGGACTGCTGCCGAGCGCCGTGTGCATCGACTGCCACTCGTCACACATGATTCTCAAGCACACCGACGAGCGCTCCACGGTGTCACACGAGAACCTGCCCGCTACCTGCGCCACGTGCCACCGTGGCATCTACAAGGAGTACATCAAGAGCGTCCATTATTCGCCGGACGCAAAGGACTCGGCCAAGCTTCCCAACTGTGCGAACTGTCATTCGTCCCACACCATCGGGGACGTCAAGCAGGACGCGTTCCTCACCCAGGTGACGGGGCAGTGCGGTTCGTGCCACCAGGAACTCGGTAAGACGTATCTCGAAACCATGCACGGCAAGGCGTACCGCCTGGGATACCTGAAGGCGGCCAAGTGTTCCGACTGTCACGGCGCGCACGAGATTCTCGCCGTCGACAATCCCAACTCGTCGGTGGGGCACCGCAATATCGTGGCCACCTGTCGCAAGTGCCATCCCGACGCCAACGCCCGGTTCACCGGCTATCTGACGCACGCCACGCACCACGACCCGAAGAAGTATCCGCTCCTGTTCTATTCGTACTGGGCGATGACGTTCCTGCTCATCGGGGTGTTTGCGTTCTTCGGGCTGCACACGGCACTGTGGTTGCCGCGGTCGTTCCGGCACATGATCGAGCACCGGCAGCACGCGAAGAAACATCCGCATGCGTACTACATCCGGCGCTTCACGCGCGCGCAGCGTTTGACGCACATCTTCGTCATCAGCAGCTTCCTCCTGCTGGCGCTGACCGGAATGATGCTGAAATTCTCGCACATGACATGGGCCACGTTCCTGGCCAACGCGCTGGGAGGCGTCAAGGTGGCGGGTGTGCTGCACCGCATCGCCGCGGTCACCACCTTCGGTTACTTCACGTTCCACATCTTTTCGTTGGTGCGCATGAAACGGACGCGGCACATGGCGTGGCGTGAATTGTTGTTCGGCCCGGGCTCGCTGATGTTCAACCGCAAGGATATCTCCGACTTCATCGGAACGTTGAAGTGGTTCTTCGGGGCGGGCCCGCGTCCCCCCTACGGGCGCTGGACCTACTGGGAGAAGTTCGATTATCTGGCGGTGTTCTGGGGCGTGGCGGTAATCGGGTTTACCGGCCTGATGCTGTGGTTGCCCGTGATGTTCACGCGCGTCCTGCCGGGGTGGCTCATCAATGTGGCCACGATCATCCACAGTGACGAGGCGCTGTTGGCCGTCGGATTCATATTCACCATCCATTTCTTCAACACACACCTGCGTCCCGAGGCGTTCCCCATGGACACGGTCGTGTTCACCGGACTGACGCCGTTAGAGGACTACATCAAGGACCGTCCGGAAGAATACGAGGCCATGAAGCGCTCGGGTGAGCTGCGCCGCCGTCTCGTCAAGGCGAACCTGTCGCGGCGCTGGATGACCACAGTGTACGTGTTCGGGTCCCTCTTCCTTGTTGTCGGTCTGATTCTGATCGGACTGATCATCTACTCCATGATCTTCGGTTACCGGTAGGTTGTGGGCGTAAGATTGTCCCTACGAGTGACAGAGAAGTCGGGGCAGTAGCAAAATCGTCATCCGCGTTCCTCTAGAATGCGTAGCGAAGGTGGTGTGTGCGGTTGACGGAAAGCGCCGCCGTGCGAACCTCCCGCCGGTAGTAGCCCTGCCAGCGCGGTGAGAGCTCGATCTTGTCGAAGAACAGGCGCTCCTTGAGCAGATCCCGAACTCGCCAGGGCCGCGTTGTCAGTCCCAGAATCATCGCCGGCGTGACGCGCGCGCCCTTTTCCCGGCGTTTCTTCATGTAATTTCTCCAGACCTGGAAGATGGCCAGCTTTTCGATGGAGGCTTGCCGGCGCTTCGCCCAGGCGATGGTCTCGCGCTTGTGGGCCGCGGTACTGTGGCGGATCATCAAGTCCAGAAGATTGACCTCCCAGAGCGGATTGCGCCGGTCACGCCGGCGCTTTGACGACGTGATGCGGTGCGTGACGCTGCGCTCTAAAGCGGCGATGGCACGAGGGTAGGCGCGGTGGTCATCGCTCCGAATAACTCGAGATGAAATGGGAGTGAGAAGATCTCGCATGCCGTCTTCGACCGCTCGCGAGGGAGCACACCCGAACGCCTCCTCAAGCTGGTATCGGCGGGCCTTTTGACTCGCTCGCATGCGTCCCTTGCGACGGAGTGGACTATCAGTGTGATAGAGAAAGTATCCCGAGTCCACGGCCACCGCCACATTGTGGTGGAACGGAAAGTACTGGCTCCATTCGAATGTCTCGAATCCATCGATGGCGATCTCGTTGATTACGGCAATGCGATGGAGCTCCCGGGCCTGAGTGAGCAGGCAGTGGCGCCCCAGACGGGCGACCTGGTGTGCCACCGTCTCTGGGCTGCAGCGCAGCGCACGGGAGATCTGGCGGTTGCCCATGCATCCGACCACCATCATGACGATGCGCGGGATGAGGTCAGGGCGTTTTTGCCAGTATGACGTCGAGAAGGTCTGCGTACTGAAGTGACGGCGACATGCCAGACATGTAAACCGCTGGATACGAGTGGGTGCGGCCCGGCGCGTGTAGAAGCCCTTACGTTTGTAGGGCCACTCACGAGAAAACGCGGTGAAATAGCAGCAGTTCGGGTTGGGGCAATGTGGGGGCACCCATTCTACCTCTCTTGCTCCCATGTACCGGCCCAGGCACACAGCGTGCCAGGGCCAATTTCATGGCCACAACCAAAAAAGAGGACGCGTTCGTAAGAACGCGTCCTCTTATCCTGTCCCGTTCCAGATATCGAAGCGAGCACTAGCCTCCGCTCTTGTACTTGGCTTTGCGCTCTTCCGGAATCGGATGTGCGATGGCCGCTTTGGCCTTCGCGAAGTCAAACCCGGTGAATGTCGGGCTCTCTTTATTGTGACACTTCTCGCAGGTTGCCTGGTCGGGCATGTTCAGCCCCACCGACGCCTTCTCGATGGTTCCCGAGATGAGACCCTCCATGGTGGACTTCTTGATGTAGTCCGCGCCCGCGCCGTGACACGATTCGCAACCGACACCGTCCTTGATGGAGTATTTCACTCCAACCATGCTGGTATCCACGCCGGCAGCGGTGACGTGGCACTTCAGGCAGTCCATTGACTTCTGCGGATCCGCAATGCCCTTGGCCTTGGCGATCTCCAGCGCCTTCGGGCTGGCCAGCGCCTCGTACGCCTTCGAGTGCTTGCTGGCCTGCCACTTCGGGTACTGCTCGCCCGCCGTCGCCGTCTTGTGGCAAACCGCGCACTTGGCTGTGCCTACAAACTTGTGCTCCGCCGCGCCCGCCACGACGCTGTACGCGAGCAAGCAGGCGCCCGCAATCAGCAGGGTGATGCTGGCGCCACCAGATCGTCTCATGCCTGTCTCCTTTCAACCTGCGGCCCACACCGTCTTCAAAGCGACCATGTTAAGCCCCAAAGGGCGTTTTTCCAATACATTCCTGTATACAACTCAAGGACTCTTTTTTCGCCCATCGTGTTTGCTTCCCGCGGGAGCCGCAGGCGTTTCCGTGGCAACGATTTCCGCGTCTCCTTTTTCCGCATATTCCCCGGCGTGGAATTCCTGCCATTCGTGGACCGGCATACGGCCCGTGATCCATGTGGTGCTCATCGGATAGACGACCGGGAGCACAATCACGAAGAAGAAGTGCCATATGAAGATCGCCGAAACCGCCAGAATCGCTTCATAGAAGTGGACGGTTTCGGAAACGCGCACAATCCAGGCGGGGAAGAGGTGTGTCGCCACCGTGGGGAACCACAGGACCAGTCCCGTCAGGGCCATCACCCATGTGCCCCAGACCAGCGCCCAGTACTCGGCCTTCTGTGTGTAGTCAAAGGTCCGGAAGGCGGGGCGCGACCGCCGCCAGCCCACGTGATACGCCATGTTCTCGAACGCGTGGCGGACATCGTGCGCGCCGGGCGCCATCCCGCGCAGTGCGCTGCGCCCGCGGCGGGCCGCCAGCATCCAGATGCTGTGGTAGATGGCGGTGACGATCAGCAGTACGCCGAATGTGCGGTGCAGATTGGCGCGGACGCCCTCATGACCCCCCAGCCGTATCAATCGCACCCACCATGCCGTGGGGAAGCGGAGCGCAAAGCCGGTGATGGCCAGTCCCGCGAACGTGAGGAACAGAACCATGTGCTGCACGGTCTCGGCGCGGTACCAGCGCTGTATGTACGGTTCGCTGCGCACGTGCGCAAAGTGCCGCTTCATTTCGTAGCGCGCGATCAGCGCGTTGTGGAGTCCCATGCCGCCCAGCACGACGGCGATCAGCCACAGGTACAGCTTGCGTACCCACGCGCTGGGTCCACGCGGTTCGAGGGCGGCGGCGTGAGTGTAGCTCTGTGCAAACGTCGCGGTCGCATCGGGGTGACAGCGTTGGCAGGTATGCACGACGTTGGCCGGATTCACGGTGGACAGCGAGTCCAGGGGACTGCGGATGTCGTGGACGGTGTGGCAGTCGGTGCAGTTGGCAACCAGATCGCTGCCGCGTGACATGGCCCATCCGTGGTAGCTGTCCAGGTAACTTTCCACCACACCCGGCATAATCCCGTATCTGGAGACCAGTTCGGGATTCGTGTGGCAGTCTCCACACAGTTCGCGCGCGCGATTCTCGGGGTTGATGGCTGCCGTCGGGTCCTGGGGTTTTTTGATGAGATGTTCGTTGTGGCAGTCGATGCACGTCGGTGCATCGTGAATACCGACGGCCACCGCCCGGCCGTGGATGGATGACTCGTACTCGGTGGCGATCTTCTCGTGGCAATGGCCGCAGGTGCTGGCCACGTTGGCCCGGTTGATGTGCGCCTTCGGATCGGACGGAAGACGCGAGTCGTGCGAGCCGTGACAGTCGGTGCACACAGCGGTCCGCTTGCCCTCTTTCCATCCCTCGCCGTGGACGGACGCCAGATAGGCGGGCACCACCACCGGCAGGCGTACGAAATACTTCGTCAACGGCGCCTGTTTCTCATGGCACCCGCCGCACGTCTTCGGTACATTGCGCGGATTCACGGGTGAGGTGGTATCTGCCACCGCGACGATATGGTGGCTTCCGTGACACGTTCCACAGGTGGCGGCGCCGCCGTTCTGCCGGCGCCCGAGCCTGTGGACGCTGGTGGCGTACTCCACCTCTTCCTTTTCGTGGCAGTTGCCGCAGGCGTACAGCGGTTCGGTGTGACCGTTTCCGCGCGGGTGAATGGTGTGGCAGGATGTGCACGACATCTTGCCGCTCGCAAAGAGCGGATCGTGAACAGATCCCTTGAACGTCTCCCGGACGTCGTCGTGACATGATGTGCAGTCGACCTTTGTGTACTTCTTGAAATGGGGGACGTCTTCGTAGTCGCCGGGCGCGGAATGGCAGTCGACGCAATCCAGGTCACCGTGCTGCCCGGCGTGAAACGTCTTCGCGACGATCCCGATCAGCCGGCCCTTGTCCGAGCGCATGCCGGCGTCGTCGTGACAGTCCAGACAGTCCTGAGTGGTGACCTGGGATAAAGCCGGGGTCGCCGCGCACAACGTGAGCGCAAGAACGGCGACCCCGATGAGGTCTCCGGGCACGGAGACACGCGAACCAGAGGGGTTTGCCATGGGGTTACTCCCGCGGCCAGTTCAGATGCTATTCGCCCGGTGCGTGTCTGTCAACACCATGATACAGCGTATTTTCCAAGCAAATACTGGTACTGAAATTACCTGTCGACAAATGCACCAACGCTAAGGTAATCTATTTCGGACAATTTGGTATCTAAAAAAATGACCCGCAGAGATTTTACTAAACTCATACTTGCCGGCGGCGTGGTTGGCTGGCTGGGAAGCGTCATCTACCCGGTTCTGTCGTACCTGCGGCCGCCGAAGGTCCCGGAGGCGAACGTTCAGTCCGTCAAGGCCGGGCAGGTGTCCGCGTTTCCGGTGAATACCGCGCAGATCGTAAAGTTCGGACGCAAGCCGGTGATTCTGGTACGCAAGGCCGATGGTGACTTCAGCGCGCTGGCGGCCACGTGCACCCATCTCGGATGCATCGTTCAGTACCGCGGAGATCTCAAGGAGATCTGGTGCGCGTGTCACAACGGCCTGTACGACCTCAACGGTCGCAACGTCTCGGGCCCTCCGCCCAAGCCGCTCGAACAGTACAAGGTCAACATTGTCGGCGACGACATTCTCGTCTCGAGGATGGCCTGACGCATGGCGCGCAGCGACGAAAGACAGTCGGCCATGACCGGTGACGCCCGCGACGGCGTTGTGCGGCGCTGCTACGGCTGGCTCGACGAGCGCTTTCACATTACGCCCCTGGTGAGCTTCATGCGGCACAAGCAGGTGCCGGTGCATCGCAACACCATCTGGTACTACATGGGCGGTGTGTCGATGTTTCTCTTCCTGGTGCAGATTGCATCGGGAATTCTGCTGATTCTCTATTACAAGCCGGACGAGGCGAATGCGTTCGAAAGTGTTCGCTTCATCACCACCCGGGTGTCCTTTGGCTGGCTGGTGCGATCCGTGCACAGCTGGTCCGCGAACATGATGGTGTTCTTCGTGTTCGTACACATGTTCAGCGTGTTTTTCACGCGCGCCTTCAAGAAGCCGCGCGAGCTGACGTGGGTAACCGGATTCGTGCTGCTGTGCCTGGCGCTCGGATTTGGATTCACGGGTTATCTCCTGCCGTGGAATGAGCTGGCTTTCTTCGCCACCAAGGTGGGAACCGACATCGCGGGCGCGGTGCCGCTGCTGGGCCATCCCATCAAGGTATTGCTGCGCGGTGGTGACGACGTTACCGGGGCCACGCTGACGCGGTTCTACGCCATTCACATTGCCATCCTGCCGGCAATATTTGCGGCGCTGCTGGGCGTGCACCTGCTGTTCGTCCAGCGTCAGGGAATGCACGAGCCGGAGTCGATGCACGGAATGGATGCCTCACGCCGGAAGACGATTCCGTTCTTTCCCAATTTTCTGCTGCGCGACACGCTGCTGTGGTTGATCGTTCTCAACATTCTGCTCGCGCTCGCCGTTTTCTTTCCCTGGGAACTGGGGCAGAAGGCCGATCCATTTGCGTCGGCGCCCTCGGGCATTCGGCCCGAATGGTATTTCATGTTCATGTTCCAGACCCTCAAGCTGCTGCCCGCGCACGTGTGGTTCATGGAGGGTGAAGTGCTGGGCATCATGGGATTCGGGCTTCTGGGTCTGGCGTGGCTGCTGATTCCGTTCTGGGAGTTGCGCCGCGTGCGCCTGATGATGGCAATCGGCGTCGGAGCCATCGTGTACATGGTCGCGATGACAGTCTGGGGTTACCTGGTATGAAGACGCCCGTTCGTTTCATTCTTGCCGGCCTGGGTATCGGGCTCGTGTGCATGTTCACGGTCACAGCGGGGCCGGGCGGTGGCGTGGCGAACGCGGACGAGCACGAAGAGAAACACGGGACCGAGGCGGCCGAAAACGCCGCGGGTACGGATACGGCGCAGGCGGTGGACAATTGTGTCGTATGCCACCGCGAGAACGACAACCTCCCCGACCACTTTATGGCGGCCGACGTACACATGCAGTCGGGGATTTCGTGCTCCGGATGCCACGGAGGCGATCCCACCAGCGACGACGAGGACGTCGCCATGTCCAAGGCGAAGGGTTTCCGCGGGGTGCCGTCCAAGGAGCAGATTCCCGACTTTTGCGGCCGCTGTCACTCGGACATCAACTTCATGCGCAAGTACCGCCCGGGCATCGCCACCGACCAGGAGACGCAGTACTGGACGTCGGTTCACGGCCAGAAGCTGCGCGCGCATGACAAGAAGGTGGCGGACTGCACCAGCTGCCACACGGCCCACTCGATATTTCCCGCATCGGACACGCGCTCTTCGGTGAATGCGCTCAACGTGCCGTCCACGTGCGGGCGATGCCACGGCGACGCGACCTACATGGCCGGCTACGGCATTCCCACCGACCAGCTGGAGAAGTTCAAGAAGAGCGTGCATGGAATCGCGCTGCTGCAGAATCAGGATACGGGCGCGCCCGCCTGCAACGACTGTCACGGTAACCATGGCGCGATGCCGCCGGGCGTGAATTCCATCGCCCAGATCTGCGGACAGTGCCACGTGAACAACATGAACTACTTCACGGAGTCGCGCATGGGTCACGCGTGGGTCGAACAGGGATTTCATGCCTGCGAGGAATGCCACGGCAACCACGGGGTGGCGAAGACCTCTGACACCATGATTGGCACGACGGACGGTGCCGTATGCCTCGACTGCCACGAGCAGGGCGACAAGGGATTCGAGACGGCGGGGAAGATACGCGCCAGCCTGGATTCCCTCTCCACGGCCTACGATGCGGCCGTTGCCAAACAGAAGGTTGTCCAGCGTATCGGCATGGATGATGTGGATATCGGCTTCATGCTGCAGGAAGCCAACCAGAGCCTGGTTCAGTCACGCACGCTGGTGCACACGTTCGATGCACCGAAGGTCGCTGCCCGTACCGACGAGGGCATGGTGAAAGCCCAGGAAGCCAGCGTGATGGCCGACCATCAGGTGAAGGAATATCACGTGCGCCGCCGTGGATTCGGGATGGCCACGCTGTTCACAACCATCCTCGCGATCGCCCTCTTCTTCCGTATCCGCCAGATGGAATCACGGCCGTAGCCCTGCGGCGTTTTACCCGACAACCCGTTGATTAATGAGGCACCCCCGCGGGCGCAACGCGGCATTTTGCATTGCGCCGGGTGGGTGGAATTCGCCCGCGATAGAATCCCGGCGCGGGACGGGGAACCGCGGACGAGTTTCGGCGTTCATTACCGTAAAGACCAGGATAGGAGTCACCCGCTCGCGGGAGCGGTCGGAGGTGGAGGAATCATGAAAACGGGAAGCTGGATTGCAATTGTAGCGTTGTTGGCGTGGATCTGCGTGTCTCCGGCGAGCTCGCAGGCACAGGAGAGTCCGAAGAAGGGCGAGGTGGAGAAGGTACCGCCGACGCCGACAGCGCCACCTCCACCGTATCCGACTCCGGGAGCGCCGGGAGGGGGAGGTGCGGAGGTTGATTCCACTTACCCGGATATTTCGGCTCAGCTCAGTGCCGCTGAGCAGCGGATGTCCACTCTGGCGGCTGAGGCCATGAAGCTTTCGCAGTCGTTCCGTGAGCTTGCGACCTTGCATGAGGGCGCCGACCGCAGCGAGATCCTGATGATGCAGCGCATGAGCGACGCGATGGGTTCCGTGGCGGGCGAACTCGGGTTGAGTTTCAAGCAGTACCAGAAGATGGTGGCGGATGAATCCACCGATCAGAGCGGCACGATGAGAGAACAGGTCCAGGTTCTCAAGACGGTTCTCGACGCAATGGCGGGACAGGTGGACAGCGGCGTGAAAACGCTGCACTCGCTGCAGGCGCAGCTGGGCCAGGGATAGCCTGCGTCAGGTGTTCGTGCTCTGCATTCCGCGGGCGACTTCGGGAATGATGCCTTTCTGTTCGTAGATCGGTCGCACCAGGCGGCGGATGACCGGCAGCCGGCGGATGAAGAACAGGGTGGCGAGTATGCAGGCACAGCCGCCGCCCAGGACGGTGTAGGGAGCACCGACGCGTGCGGCCACTGCGCCCGCGAGCAGACTTCCAAGCGGCGCCACGCCCAGTATCGCTGCCGCGTAGAAACTCATGATGCGGCCGCGTTTGTCGTCGTGGACGATGGTCTGCAGGATGGTGTTGGCGGACGCGTTCTGCGCCATCATCCCGAATCCCACCACGAACAGCGCCGCCAGCGCCGGCACCAGCGAGCGGCAGAACGCAAACGCCATCAGCGCGGCGCCGAAAAGCAGGCCCGAGATGGCAATCACCCTTCCCAGGCCGCGAACGCTCCGGCGGGACGCGAGATACACCGCGCCGGCCAGCGCCCCCAGTCCCGACGCGCTGGCGAGGAACCCGTAGGTGTGCGCGCCGCCGTGCAGTACCTCGCGCGCGATCACCGGCAACAACACGGCGTACGGCAATCCCAACAGGCTGGCGGTGGCGACCAGCACCAGCAGGCCGCGGATCGGTTCGAAGCCCATTGCGTAGCTGAATCCCTCTCGAATTCCGCTCCACAGCGGCGCGTGCTGCGTGCGCCGCGGCAGCGGTGAAATGTGCATGGCCAGCAGGCTCACAATCACGGCGATATAGCTCACGCCATCGATGGCAAAGCACACGCCCTCACTCGCTGCGGCAATCAGTAGCCCCGCGACCATCGGTCCCACCAGGCGCGCGGAATTGAACATCATGGAGTTGATGGCGATGGCGTTGGGGAGATCGGCCGGCCCTTCCACCATCTGCACCGCGAAGGCCTGGCGCGCGGGCGTGTCGAAGGCGTTCACAATTCCCTGCAGCGTGTTCAGCACGATCAACTGTGGAACCGTGATCACTTTGGTCAGGGTGAGCGCCGCCAGCACGAACGACTGGACCATGGAGAGCACCTGCGTCACCACCAGCACCCGGCGCAGGTTCCAGCGGTCGGCCAGCACGCCCCCCAGCGGAGAGAAGATCAGATTGGGCACCTGTCCCGCAAAATTCACGACACCCAGCAGCAGCGCTGACCCGGTCAGGCGGTACACCAGCCAGCTGGTGGCGACCCGGGTGATCCACGTGCCGATGAGCGATAACCCCTGTCCATAAAAGAACAAACGGTAGTTGCGGTGGGAGAGGGCACGCAGGAGCGGTAGGGCCATGGGCCCCAGTATCGAAAAGGTTCCAGCGTTTGCGCAAGCACGACCGCGTGCAACTTTTCGGGTGGTTTGTCCGTCTACTTTCCCAACGGCAGGCGAAAGGACGGGAGTCATGATCACGGTAGACAGAAGCACGATCGGCGATGTGCACGTGCTCACACCCAGAAAGAACCTGGTGGGCGGCGACGAAACCCGGGTGCTCTCCGCAGCAGTCCAGGAACTCACCGGAAACTCGTCGGTGAAGGTGGTGCTGGACCTGGGCAGAATCAACTGGGTCAGCAGTCTCGGCATTGAGGAGCTGCGGCGCATTCATCGCATCTGTGCCAATCATCAGGGCTGGATGCGGCTGGCGTGTGTGGGTGAGCGCATCGAGAACATCATTCTGACGATGAGACTGGACTGGGTGTTCGATACGTTCGACACGGTGGAAGAGGCGGCGCTGGCGCCGGCGCGTGGTATGGAAGATGCGCCCCACGCCTGGAGGTTCGGGTCGGCTGTGTAGCGCCACGTTCCGCAGCGCCCTTCCTCAGGCCGGATAGAGGATCACCCTTTCCGACACTGCGCGCACGGCCGGCCGCGTGCGCCGCGATCCGCAAGACAACTTCCTGTTGCATCCCGCCTGGATTGATAGCATCTTCATACCGTACCTCCCCTTGAGGACAGGATAGATGCCGTTACCATTCTCCGGTCCCGTGCGATATTTCGCGTGGGGCTTTGTTGTATCCCTCGCCGTCGCAGTTTCCGTCGCGGCGAAATCTGAAGATCCTTCCCAGACTCTCGACCCGATTGCGGCCGTCGCGGACACGTCGCTGGCACTCTCCGGCAAGGTGGTCTATGTGGACTTCTGGGCGTCGTGGTGCGGGCCCTGCCGCCAGTCGCTGCCGTGGCTCAACGGGCTGCTCCAGCGCTACGGCGACCGGGGATTCCGCCTGGTCACCGTGGATGTGGACCGCAAACCCGCCGCCGGACGGAAATTCCTCAAGGACCTCGGTGTATCATTTCCCGTCGTGTTCGATTCCACGGGCACGTTCGCGAAGAAGTATCAACTCCAGGCCATGCCCACCTCCTTCATCTACGGGCGTGACGGTAAGCTGCGTGAACGCCGGGAGGGCTTCCACGAAGGCGAGGCGTACGGCGTGGAAGACCAGATCGAAGACCTTCTGCAGCAGAAGGGAGTGAAATGAAACTGTTCGTACGGATCTGTCTGCTGGTCATGACGGCGCTGGCCGCGCTATGGTCGGCGGGATGCGCATCGGTGGGCGTCGACGTGTGGGAACGCGACGTGCTGGCGCGTGCCGAGATGCAGCCGGATCACCGCGCCATCGATCGCGCGCTGGATGACCACATCTACTTCAGCAAGGAAGCCTCGAGCGGCGGCCGCGGCTTCGGTGGTGGTGGCTGCGGGTGCAACTGAACCGCCCGGAGCACGTTCGCACGGCGCTGACCGCATTTACGGCCGCACTGCTCGGAACCCATACCGCCATGGCCGGCGACGCCGGCAAGGTGGATTCCTCGCTGCTCATCTATTCGGAGACCAACCGCGTCAAACTGGCGGAGGGCGTGGTTGACCTCAACAAGCAGATGGATGAGCAGAAGTCCTACGCACTCCACCTGGTGTTCGATGCACTCACCGGCGCCTCGCCCAACGGCGCCACGCCGTCGAGCCACGTTCAGACCTTCACCGGCGCATCCGGCCACGCCGGCTACTCCACGCCGGCGGGCGAGATCCCACTCGACAGCTCCTTCTCGGACCGGCGCTTTGCCGTCGACGGATCGATTTCCGACCAGATCAGCCGGCTGACGATGGGAAGCGTGGGCGGACACCTCTCGTGGGAGCGCGACTACGCGTCGCTGGGAATCAACGGATCCATCAGCCGCGACTTCAACCGCAAGAACACGACCATCGGCATGTCGGCCGCTTACAACCACGACACCGTGTCGCCGATTGGCGGCGCACCCACGCCGCTGGCGTCGATGCCCGCCGCGTCGGTTTCGGTGGGTGAGGGAGAGGGCGAAGGCGAGGGTGGAGGTGGTGGGGGTGGCGGGCCCGGCAAAGGAAAGGATATCGGCGATGTGGTGGTGAGCCTGAGCCAGGTGCTTACCCGCTACACGCTGGTGCAGATGAACTACTCCGTCGACCGCGAGTCCGGCTACCTGAACGACCCGTACAAGCTGCTGAGTGTCGTGCAGGACGAGGGCTCCGCGGCGCCCGGAGAACCGGTCGATTATCTGTATGAATCACGCCCCGGTTCGCGCACCAAGCAGGCGTTGTACGCGGAGCTGCGCCAGTACATCGCCGGCACCGCAACCGACGTCTCCTACCGGTACTTCTGGGATGACTGGGGAATTCGCTCGCACGCCGTGGATCTGATCGAGCACATTCCGCTTCCGCGCGGGAATTCGCTCGAACCGCACGTGCGCTGGTACAGCCAGACACAGGCGGACTTCTTCCGCACCTATCTGGTCGAGGGCCACCAGATTCCGCAGTACGCATCGGCGGACGCGCGCCTGACGGCGTTCGATGCGTGGACCTACGGGTTGCGTTACTCGCTGCCGGTGGGCGAGGGCAACGAACTTGGCTTCAGTGCGGAATACTACGAACAGACCGGCACGCGGGCGCCGCCCAACCCTCCCGGAATCCTGAAGCAGTATGACCTCTTTCCCGCGTTGACCGTGTTCATGCTGCGAATCGGATTCACGCATGCCCTCTAGTTCCACCGCGCCGTTCACCATCGGGACGCGGGGCGGGCACGTCGTCGCGACCTATTCGGCGATGGCGAGTCCGTGCGAAATTCTGATTCGAACCGCGGACGCGGGCGAAGCCCGCAGGCTGGCTTCGCTCGCGCACCGCGAAACTCTCCGCATCGAGCACAAATTCAGCCGCTACCGCGACGATGGCGTGGTGCACACCATCAATCACAGCAACGGCGGGCCCGTCGCCGTCGACGACGAGACCTCGCGCCTGCTGCGCTACGCCGGACAATGTTTTGAACTGAGCGAGGGACGCTTCGATATCACGTCAGGGGTGTTGCGGCGCGCGTGGACCTTCGACGGCCGCGAGACCACACCTGACCGTGCGTTGATCGAGTCGCTGCGCGCCAACGTGGGCTGGGACCGTGTCGAGTTTGACGGCGCGAGTATCCGGCTGCCGCGCGGCATGGAGATCGACCTCGGGGGAATCGGCAAGGAATACGCGGCCGACCGCGTCGCCGACTTGCTCACCGCCGAAGCTGGTCACGGTGTCATGGTGAACCTGGGCGGCGACATTCGCGTCACTGCGGATGGGGAACACCGCTGGACCATCGGCATCGAGGACCCCGCGCGCGACCGCTCGGCACTGGGCCAGCTGGATCTGGCCGCCGGCGGTGTGGCGAGCAGCGGTGACGCGCGCCGCTTCTGCATCGTGAACGGGGTCCGCCTGGGACACATCCTCGACCCACGCACGGGCTGGCCGGTGGCGGACGCGCCGCGCAGCGTCACGGTTGTGGCCGACACCTGCACGGCCGCCGGATTCCTCTCCACGCTGGCCATGCTGCATGGAACAGACGCCGAAGCGTTTCTCGCTGCTCAGGACGTCGTCCACCACTGCGTGCGCTGAGCCATTCAAGCGGCGTCAACACGCAACCCGGTACCTACACGCCGGGACTCCCGCCCGCCGGCTCGTCGATCAGTTCCTTTTCCGTCACCAGGTCGTGTGACAGGTCCTCATCGGGCGTGATGTTCTTCATGCGCACCGAGAGCGAAACGATTGCCACCGCCAGGCCGAACAGACACACGATGGTGGCGCCCATGGGCCAGTCCTTGAGGTAGGAAAACACCCCACCCAGAACCGACACCACCAGCGCGATGGCCCACGCCCAGAACAATCGCGAGCGTCCCTTGAAGCCCAGCAGCGTTGCGCACACCAGCGGAACAATCAGAAACGAGAACACCGCCAGCACGCCTGATACCTTGACCGAGCTGGTCACCACGAGTCCGAACGACGCGTAGAACAGAAAGTCCCAGAGTTTCACGGACAGCCCCATCTGCCGGGCCTTCTTGGGATGTTCGGAACAGAGCATGAGCTTCTCACGTTGCAGGAACAGGAAGATGCCCACCGGGATGAACAGCGCGATCATGACGACGAGATCCTTCCACGTCACCCAGCCCAGTGCTTCACCGCTGAGTGCGCCGCGCACGTGCTCGGCTCCGTGCGGTGCGTTCGACAGGAGCAGCAGTGTCGCCGCGGTTGCCAGTGCGAAGGAGATACCGATGAACGCCTCCTGCAGCACCGAATGATCGCGATCCCAGAGAAAGCTGAAGAGTGCGGCTCCTGCCAGCGTGAATCCGAACGACCAGTAGTACACGCTGGGGTCGTGCGGCTCCGCGCCCAGCAGGAAGGCGACACTCTGGCCGAGCGCGGCGATCTGGGCGAGTGCGAGGTCCACGAAGATCACCCCGCGGGCCAGCACGTGCTGGCCCAGCGTGGGGAGCATGAGCAGTAAGAGCGTGCATGCCAGAATCGGCATGGCCATAACGGTTACAAAGTTCATTGCGGTCTACCTCACTTCGAAAGCGCTTGAGCCAGCGACGAGATCATGAAGTCGAATTTGGAAAAGACGTCTTTGGCCTCGGGAACTCCGCCCACTTCCGTCGGCAGTTCCAGAGCCGTTGCGCCCGCCTTGCTCGCCACTTTGTTGCTGGCGTCGGCGTCGTAGTACGGCTGGTACACCACCACTTTGCAGTTGGCCTGCTTCATGGCGTCGGCCAGCTCCGCGATGTGCCGGGGACTGGGCGGGATTCCTGGCTTGGGCTCGACATGTTCAAACTCTTTGAAGCCGAAGCGCGTGAGAAAATAGATGAAGTTCTTGTGATAGGTAACGATGGGCGCGCCCTTGAACGGTTCCATCTGCTTCAGCCACCCGGCGAGCGAGGTTTCCATGCGCTCGTCGAAGGCTTTGGCGTTGGCGGCGTAGTCGGCCGCGTTCGCCGGGTCCAGCTTCGAGAACACATCGGCCAGGTGATCGGCCACCACTTCCAGGTTCTTGGGGTCGCAGTAGTAGTGCGGATTGCCCAGCGGATGGATGTCGCCCTCCGCGCGGCTCACGGTGCCGGTGGGCTTTTCCAGCACGGGAACGCCCTCGGAGGCGTCGACGAACCCCGGCTGTCCCGGCTGGATCTTCGGGTTGCGGCTTCCCGGCAACACCAGCGGCAACCAGCCGCTGTCGAGTTCCAGTCCCACCGAAATGAATACATCGGCCTGCTGGATGACTTTCATCAGACTGGGTTTTGCGGGCACGAAGTGCGGGTCCTCGTAGCCCTTGCACAGACTCTCGGCCTTGACGTGTTTCCCGCCCACGAACTGGGCGACCGACGCCAGATCCGAAAGGGATGTGGCGACCTTCAGATCGGCGAAGGCGGGCGTGGCCATCAGCCCGACCATCAGGACAGCGATACAACGAATCAACGATCGCATGGGATCCTCCATGAAGTGATGCCTGGTGTGTTTTGTTTTCATTTTCGTCACCGGTGTGCGCATCAGTACGCGTGCGCGGGGTGATAGCCGATGGTGTAGCTGGCCTGCGCCATGATGCGCTGGTCGTGCGGCTTGAAGCCGTTGCCGTCGTCGGCCTGCGCATAGCTGTACTCGAGGCGGATGTACGAGAATTCCGTCGGCGCCCACTTGATGTTGGCCGACGCGCGCTTCACGTTGCCGGCGATGGGGTCGCCGGTGGCCGGGTCGACCAGGACGTCGGTGTAGCTGTCGAGCGCCTTTTCGACCTGCACACCGGTCCACCACACCTGCGAGAGCCGGTACTGAAACGACGCAAAGCCGCCGTGAGCCTGCCGGTGGTAGGTGCCGCCCACCGATGAATTTCTCTCCAGGTATTCGCCCGACAGAATCCACCCGCGCTGGTTCGACCGTCGCAGGGGAACGTTGCGAAACGTGAGGTCCGCTCCGATGGCGCCGTGGCGGTGGCCGTCGGCGCCCCGTCCCTGCAATCCCGACACACCGAATTCCATGGTGGTGCTCTCGTTCAGGTCGAACTGGTTTTTCAGGTGGCCGCCGTAGGGAATGTTGTTGTGGTTGTTGGAACCGAAATCGAGCGGGTTCTCGTCCGTCGCGTCGACGGCCTTGTAGACACCGCCGGTGAGCTCCATGTACCAGGGAACCGGTGTCAGCCAGGCAGCCTCCAGGCCCGAGTCCTTGAATCCCTCTTCACCGATGGTGTTGGCCATGATGACAGGCGCCTGGATGAACGGGTACGCGTGCGTGTGCAGCATCCCCTGTTTTCCAAACATTCCCCGGATCTTTCCGAGTTTCAGCGAGATGTTGGGAATGCTGTTGGTGCGGACCCACACCTCCTCGGGGTCCACCTCGCCCGTTCCTGCGAAGACGATGTTCGATACCAGCGTCCAGGTCGGGTCGACCACGGAGATCAGGCTCATCTCCGCGTCATCGAAATTGATTCCGTAGGGCTGGTTCAGATTCGGCGCCGCCTGCGCCGAGACCAGGGCGTTGAGCCCGATCGACGGGTTGGCCAGATTGGAGAACATGGAGCGTGTTTGCGCCGGCGACAGCGCCGGAATGCACGCAAGGGAAACAAAAACAGCAATGAGTACGCGTGGTTTCATGCGTACACAACCTCCTGAATATGGTTAGAAAACAAGCGGCGGAAACAGGTCCGGTGTCTTCAGGCCACAGGAGGTGCGCGTTCGTTGCGGGTATGGACGGAGGGGTTGGAAACGAGTGCTTCGTCGGCGCAGAAGAGGCGTCCGATTGACGCCACCTGTGGGATGGGCTCGATCGGATTGTGTGCGCAGGTCACATGCGCCGTACTCAGCAGACAGGCCGCGCAGTGCGTGTTCTCGAGGATGTCGGAGTGGTGGTGGTGGAGAACCAGGAACGGGGCGGAGACGAACATCCCCACCGCCAGCAGCGCCAGAAACAGGCGCACCCGACTGAGGAAGGTATGTCTATCTTTGATCATCCTGAGTTAACCTGATGCAGGTTATACAGTTCTTCCCTCAAGAGCGACCCGCGGCGATCTTATAGCGGGAAAGGGAGGATTGCAAGGGCAACCGCCCCGGAAACTGCACGCGTGCCCGGTTATACGCTCATGGGGAAGGGCTGTTCCTGAGTGATTTGGGGTGAGACCATGAATCGATCGAGCCACTGGATGTTCAGACCAACACAAAAGCGTATGCGGCCATCCGCAGCGCGGCGCCCTTCTGGGCCGCAAATGCGAGTTCGTGTCAAGGCTTCAGTTTTCTTGAGAGCAACCTTGCCCGCGCCGTTCTTTTGTCACCGGAGTCACCATGATCAAGCCACTCAACATTGTGTTTGCCGCAGTCTTGACAATGACGTGTACAGGTACAGCATGTGCAACGCAGTCCATGGGCAACCCCTATCGTTTCTATGATCCTCTCTTGTGGGCGCATCTGGTCGTGCGGGGAGAGGTTCTTAGCATCACTGAAGCGCCGTCCACAAGCGCTGAGTGGGGGATTCGGGTTGGTGGACAACCGTATCGGATAACGGTGGAGACGGTAGTTGTCCGAGTCAGCGAAGTGCTGAAGGGGCAGTACGTGGGGGGTGAGCTTCCCGTTGCCGTCTTTTCCGGTCGTCATTATCCGCAGCCCAATCCGATCAAGGTCGGGGATGAAGTTGTGCTCGCTGTGAAGCTGAACGGCGCAACCCATCGGTATTTGCTAGAAAACTACTCGGGTCTTCTTACTCGCCGCGGGACTGAGTGGCAACATCCGGATCCAGGTACCTATACCTACATGGCTGACAAACGTGCGCTCTCCTGGCCTGAAGTAGAGGAGCGTGTCGCATCGATGTCGGCCCAAAACATTTCGGAGCAGGCAGACATCATTGTCAGTGGAACGTTGCGGTCCGTGTCCAACGATCATGAGGATCAAACAACGACGGCGAGCTGGAAGATGTCCGTGGACTCTGTCCTGAAGGGGAATCCCCCGCCAGGCATCGAGTTCTCAATGGCGTGGAAAGGCAAGCTGCCGGCCTGGGCGGTGCCAATTCCAATGCAGGCTTCCCCGGGACAAAAGTGGCTGGTGTTCTTGAGGCGTTCCGACGACAAGTATGTTCCATTTGCCGGGCTCAACGGAATGCTGAGAGAGGACGGGGAGCGTCTGATATATGACGATTCCGTTGAGTACCCACTTTCCCGAAAGGAAGTGTCGTCGATCGTAGAAAGCGCGAATCGTGCCCATCATGAGTAGGAAGCTTGTCTTGGTGCCTGTGGTTGTTGGAACTCTGATAGCGTCTTCCTAGGCTGTTCGTGGAGGGAATCGAGCTGGACGGAGAGAAGGGAGTGGCTCGCCACCGGAGATAGAAATTCCCGGCACCGAACAAGTCAGTACCGGGAATCTCAAGTGGTAGCGGGGGTGCGTGATGAGCAGCAAAAGATAGTTTTCCCACCTGTCGACATCATTGAGATAGGATCGTGTGATGGACGATCACGTTCGCGAATACATCGCGAGAATCATGTCGCTGCTGCGAAAAGGGGCAGCGCGGGGCACGGCGACGAGCCATCCGTTGGACCTTCCCGGGGCCATCTTCTCAATCCTCACCAGCCGCGAATTCTGCTACCTGGGACGAACCCGGACCGAACCCTACCGGGAACGTACCGTTGCGGAAATCGCGAGGAATATTCAGGCGGGCGAACCGGTGCGTTTCTACTATGACATCGGCGCGGGCTATCACGCGAGCATCGATCCGTCCCGGTTCGGTCTCGTGTTCGGTGTCGGTTTCTCGGAGTTGTGCGTGCTGGCACAGGTTGCCTCATTCTGCAATCGCGTGGCTGAAATTCACGCTCCCGGTGCGCGCTTCATTCTTGTCATCGACAATGTGTGTGGTCTGATGACGAACGATATCCCGCTCGAGAATACGAAAGCGTACTGCGCCGACCTGCGTGCGTTGATCGCACAGACGGGCACCGGTGACCGTGTCGACGTGCTGGTTGAATCCGAAGCGTTCTCTGTCTCGGAATACGGCATCGACCCGGCACGATTGCGCCGGGACATCGCAACGATCAATCCCTCGCCGGAGGATGTCGAGAATGTGGGTCGTTTTCTCGGGCGGCCGTGCGACGAAACCGAAGCCGTGGAGAGAATGGCCCGCTACCGCCAGGCCGGGGAGATGACCGAGGACCGGTTGGAGCGCGTGGTCTGCGGGGTTCGCATGACCCAGCGGGCAACCGGCGCAACGCTCGGATTCCGACCGTTCCCCGGGGGTGACTCGAGGACGCAGGTTGGCGAGCTCGGCATCACCTGCAATGCAAAGGGGAACCTTCGCCCGGTACTTCTCACCAGTCGGAACGTCCAGCGCTACCGGTGCACGCGTCTGGAGTATCCGGATCTCCTGCCCTCGACGATCCGATACGTGACCTTTGCCGAACCGGCGGACTCGCCGACGTCGCATCATGAAAAGTAGGCATACAGCCCCTCCGCCTGGTAACGGCGCATGCGCCGCAGACGCGCGTCATTCATGTGCCGCGACGCCCCGGTCGTCTTGTTGACGTCGAGCAGCACCGCCTCGCCGTCGTTGATCACGTAGTCGAGCTTCCCGTAGTCGAGCCCCAGCGACTTTCGCCATTCCACCACGCGATCGTCTGGCTCGATCGATTCGGTTCGAGCGTTGCGCTCCGCCTTCACGATCGGATTCACCGTGCCGATGCGCGTGCACGTGGAGCGGTCGCCGAGAAACTGATAGACGCGCGTGTGGTAGAGCCCGTTTTCGATTTCGGGGCGAAACTTCTCGACAATGACGTCGTGGTCGGCAAACCAGTGATCGGGGACATCGCCGATGCGGTCGAAGATCCGGTAGTCGCGCGGCCCCGAAAAGGGCAGTTTTCTGCGCCGGAGCCGGTCGATCCTCTTTCGGAAACGACGCAGGCCGTGGAGGCGGTGCTCCAGCGCGGTCATGCTCAGATAACGCTCGGGCACGCCGGCGTAGTTGAGATCCGATTTCACGATCACGGGACCGTCCCAGGGGTCGCCCGGGCGAACCAGGTTGCGGCTGAAGGTTGATTTGCGGATGTCCCGGATTCTGGCGTTGAGCGCGATGGGGTATTGCGCGGCAAACTCCAGGTACTCCGAAGGGACGACGGAGAGGTTGACGTGGACGAGAACGACGTCGGCCTGCACGTGGCGGCGGATCCCGTAGACGTAGTCCACGTGGTGACCGTCTTCGCGCCAGCACTCGGCCAGGTGATGGACGATGTAATCGGACGGATCACGATGCCGGTCCCCTTCATGGAACAGGACCGCGATTCGCTGCAGGCGGGCGACGACCGCTGCCTCCGACGTTCCCGGTTGCTTTTTCATCTATGACTTGATCTTAGCCGAGGGACGTGGTGTGGTATACTAGTCCCGTACCTTATTCTCTGATTTTATGTCGTTGCCTTCCCTGGTTGTGCTCAAGTTCGGTGGTTCCGTCCTGGACGGCGGGCAGGCCATCCCGCTTGCGGTGCGCGAGATATCCGGTCATCTGCAGAAACAGGAACGGGTTATCGCGGTCGTGTCGGCCTTCAAGAACCACACGGATGCGCTGGAGAAGCGGGCGCAGCACCTGTGCGAGCGGCCCGCACCCGACGCGTACGCCTTCTACGTCGGGCTGGGCGAGCTGTATGCCGCCGGGGAGCTCACGCTGGGGCTGCAGGGCAGCGGGATTCCAGCCACGATCCGTACGCCCTGGGATGTCTGGCTGTTCTCCGGGGGCGCACCCCTGAACGCCGTACCCGTGGCCCTGTCCCGCCACCGGTTTTTCGATGCTTTCCGGAACCACCGCGTCGTTGTGTTTCCAGGGTTTGTCGGTCGCGGCGGGGACGGTCGGCCCCATCTGCTCGGCCGCGGGGGCTCCGACCTCACCGCAATCTTTCTGGCTGCCGAACTCGGTGCCGACCGGTGCGTCCTGCTCAAGGACACGGCGGGAATCTTCGAGTGGGATCCGGCCCGCGATGGATCGCCACCGCGCCGCTATTCGAAATTGAGCTGGGAGGATGCCATCGTGCTGGGCAGCCCCGTACTCAAACCGGCACACGTGGAGTACGCGCGTTCGCGACGCGTGACCATCGAAGTGACGGCGCCGGGAACATCGTACTCCACCATTGTCGGGGACGATGCATCGCAGTTCGCCGCTCAGCGCGAACCCGAACACCCGAAACCCGGACATCGCGAGTGAAGTGGAATTTCCCCGAACATCCCGTGGTCACCGTGGTCGGTTGTACCGGCGCGGTGGGACGAGAGCTCATTCGCCTGATCACCGAACGAAAACCGGATTTCGGCAGGATCGATCTGATCGCGTCCGAGAATTCGGCGGGAAACACGCTGACGATCAACGGTGGCACGCGGGTCATTCAGCGGCTGGCCGACTACGATTTTGCGGGCTCGGACATCGCCTTTTTCGCCGTGGGCGGTGCGACCAGCGCGGAGTTTGTACCCCGGGCGGCGGCGGCCGGCTGCCTCGTTATCGACAAGTCGCCCGCGTTTCGCATGAAGGCCGACTGCCCGCTGATCGTCCCGGAGGTCAACGCCGGTGAAATGGCAGAAAGACCGGCGTCGAACATCATCGCCAGTCCCAACTGCTCTACGATTCCGCTGGTACGGGCACTTGCACCCCTGCACCGGGGCATCGGCGTGCGCAGCGTGGTGGTGGCCACGTATCAGGCCGCCTCGGGTCTGGGACTCGCGAGCATCGACGATCTGCTGGATGACACGCGCGCGGTCCTGGCCGACACGCCGGGCGGAACCGCACGCTTTCCGCTGCCGCTCGCGTTCAACGTGGTTCCGCAGATCGACCTGTTCTGCACCGACGGGTTCACCATCGAAGAACGAAAACTCGTCATGGAGAGCCGGAAGATACTCGGCGATCCCCATCTTGCCGTGACGGCAACCACCGTGCGGGTTCCGGTGATCAACGGGCATTCCGAGGCGGTATACATCCAGTGTGCGCGTCCGACGTCGCGCGCAGAGATCGTCGATGTTCTGCGTGCGACCCCGGGACTCGCCGTCGGCGACGGATTCGAACACTACACCACACCCCGGTTCATGCCCGATCCCAATACGGTCTCGGTGGGACGAATTCGCCTCAATCCGGACGACCCCTGCGGTGTGTGGATGTGGCTGGTGGCGGACAACCTCCGACCCGGCGCCGCGCTCAATGCGCTCGAGATCGCGGAGCTTGCGCTCGAGCGAAGCCGGGCGGCGGCCGCGTTGTAGCGCGACGCCCGGAACGGCCGGACAAAGAAGATTCCCGGCACCGAGTTTGTCTCGACACCGGGAATCTTTTTTTGGTAGCGGGGGCAGGATTCGAACCTGCGACCTTTGGGTTATGAGCCCAACGAGCTACCAGACTGCTCCACCCCGCGACAAATCTTTGGGACGCGTAGTTTGGCCGTTCGGGCCGGAAATGTCAAGGGCCTGAGAAGGGGCCTCTACTTCGACTTCCTGGCGTCCTTTGCCGGCTCGACGATCTTGAACACCTTGTCGCCCGGCTTGATGTAGCTGTAGCGTTCGCGGCCGGTCTTTTCGACATAGAAGGGATCGCTGTCGAGACGCGCCACTTCGGCCTCGAGCACGGTGGCATTGTGTTCGAGTTCGTTGATGCGATGGTCGAGCGTCGCACGCTCGTGCTGCAGCATGGCAATGCGAATCACACCGCCGTCGCCGAGTACGAACGCGTACACGATACCGGCCAGCAGCACGAACACCAGAAACCGGCGAACCGGCGCGCTCACCGCCACCTGGTTGTGGTAGAAGCGGCGCAGAAACGGCCGCACGCTCCCGCTGCTTGCCACCGCCGACGTGGGCGCGGCGCCGCTGGCGGTACGCGGACGCGGACGAAAGTCGCGAAACGCACTGCGCTGCGCGTTCATCTTCTCATGTTCCGAATCCCAGAAGCGCACGATGAACCTCCTCGTCGCTATCTACGATGACAGGGCCGCAAACGCGGCCGCACCCGGATACATGGCCACCGATCCCAGCTCTTCGTCGATACGCAGCAGCTCGTTGTACTTGGCAATGCGTTCGCTGCGGCACAGGCTGCCGGTTTTGATCTGGCCGGCGTTGGTCGCCACCGCGAGATGCGAAATGGTGCTGTCTTCGGTCTCGCCGCTGCGGTGCGAAATCACACACGAGTAACCGGCGGACTTGGCGCTGTCGATGGTCTGCAGCGTCTCCGTGAGTGACCCGATCTGGTTGAGCTTCACCAGAATCGAATTGGCCACGCCGGATTCGACGCCGCGGCGCAGGCGTTCCTCGTTGGTCACGAAGATGTCGTCGCCCACCAGCTGCAACCGCTCTCCCATCTCGCGCGTCAGACTGACCCAGCCGTCCCAGTCGTCTTCGTCCAGGCCGTCTTCGATCGACACGATGGGGTACTTCGACACCCATTCGCCGTAGAACTTGATCATGCCGTCGGCGTCCAGCACCTTGCCGTCGCCCTTGAGCGAATAACGGCCGTTTTCGTAGAACGCGCTCGCCGCCGAGTCAATGGCGATGCACACGTCTTTCCCCGGCGTGTAGTTGGCGCGCGTGATGCCCTCCAGGAGCACATCGAGCGCTTCCTGGTTCGAGCGCAGGTTGGGAGCGAACCCGCCCTCGTCGCCCACGGACGTCGGGTAACCCTTTTCCTTGAGGAACTTCTTCATGGCGTGGAAGGTTTCCGCGCCCATGCGCAGCGCTTCCGAAAAATTGGGAGCGCCCACCGGCACCAGCATGAACTCCTGAATGTCGACATTGTTGTCGGCGTGCTGGCCGCCGTTGAGGACGTTCATCAGCGGAACCGGAAGCGTGCGCGCGAATACGCCGCCGATATGCTGGTACAGGGGAAGGTTCAACGACTCCGCGGCCGCCCGCGCCACCGCCACCGAAACACCGAGAATGGCGTTGGCGCCGAGCTTGGACTTGTTGGGGGTGCCGTCGAGTTCGATCATGACCTGATCGATGTAGCCCTGGTCGATGGCGTCGAGGTCGATGATCTCGGGACCGATCACCTCGTTGACATTGGCGACGGCGCGATGCACACCCTTGCCGCCGTAGCGCGTGTGCTCGCCATCGCGCAGTTCGAGGGCCTCGTGCTTGCCGGTCGATGCGCCGGAGGGAACCGCCGCGCGGCCCAGCGCGCCGGTGTCGAGGCCGACGTCGACCTCAACGGTGGGATTTCCGCGGGAGTCCATGATCTCGCGGGCGTGAACATATTCGATGATTGCCATGGGTAGCCTGGTCGGGGCGCGTTACAGAGCGCCATGAAGGGGTTGGTATCAACTCGCCCGGGAATTGAACAAACTCTAGAAACCCCCTCCGAAATGTGTCAACATAAATCAACTTAGGCGCTTGGAGCGTTTGCTTCGAGTGCGTTCATCCGAACGGCCTCGCATTTCCATGATCCCGGCGTGGTGTTGCCGCAGCATGCCGGGATTCATCGTCCGCGCATCCTGTCTTCCCTTCCCGGGAGGGCGGGAGCCTGCGTCTGCCGCGCGAAGGCACACGTCCGTCCCGGACATTCAACCGAGGCATCCCCTTTGAGAGAAGAGGACATCCAGCTCGTCGCCAGATGCCGCGCCGGTGACGAGCGCGCCTTCCGCGCGCTCCTCGAGAAATACGAGCGGGCGGTGTTCAGCATCTGCCTGCGCATGGTCCGCAACCGGGACGAGGCCGCCGACCTGGCCCAGGAGGCCTTCATCAAGGTCTTCGGCTCCCTGGACAAGTACAACCCGGCCTATGCCTTCTCGAGCTGGTTGTTCAAGATCACGTCCAACCTGTGCATCGACCACCTGCGCAAGCGGCGCATTACCACCTTCGCCATGGACGAGCCGGTCGAAGGGGAGAAGGGCGAATACACGCGCCAGTACGTGGCGCCCGACCTCCCGCCCGACGAGACCTTTTCACGCGACGAGAAAATGCGCCGGTTGGAGGAGGGGATTGCGGCGCTTCCGGAGCACTACCGGATCATGCTGGTGCTCCGGCACCAGGAGGATATGTCCTATGAGGAGATTGCCGAATCCCTCTCCATTCCCCTGGGAACGGTCAAGGCGCGGATCCACCGCGCCCGCGAGATGCTGAAGTCAATACTCGAAGACACGGATTTTTTTGCCTGATATGTGGATAAATAGTTTATTGGCAGTCTTTTATTTGATCGGGGCGGTGGCCGGGGAGGCTGGAAAATTTTCGCCCGGGGCCGAACTTTTATGCCCCGATTCCGTAGTGTGCATCTGAAGTACTGATGGATTGCACTGTTGGAGGGTCAACCATGAACCATCGATTCCACCCCGCCGTCCCGCTGGCCATGGCCGCGGTGCTCATGGCGAGCACCGCCCTGGCCGTGCCGGGGAATCGTCAGGAGCGAGAAGAGAAGGCGAGTGTCGCCGCCAAGGGCAAGGTGGCCCTGACCATCAAGAACGCGCGCGGGCGCGCGGTCATCGTCGGCCGCCCGGACGCCACGTCGGTGTCCATCGTCGCCGTGAAGACGGTGGTGGCGCGTGACGACGCGGACGCCAAACAGATGCTCGATCGTCTGCAGATGAACGTCTCCGAGCAGGATGACCGCGTGGTGATCGAGACCCAGGACGACAACAAGTACGAGGACTGGGGATGGAGCGTCATGTCGGTCGTGAAGGGGAACCGGCGTTCGTCGTGGATCGACTACACCATCGAGGTCCCGGTTCAGTTCCGGGTCAGTGCGTCGACCACCAGCGGCGAGGTGCGCATCTCCAATATTGAGGGCCGCGCCGACGTGATGGCGACCAGCGGCGATGTGACGCTGCGCGGAATCGGCGCCGGCGGTCAGGTCAGCATGACCAGTGGTGATCTGGAGGCGTCGGACATTCGCAGTGATTTCTCGGTCACCGCCACCAGCGGCAATGTGAGTGTGGAAAACGTGAAGGGCAAGCTGCAGGTGGGAGGCACGAGCGGTGATTTCCACATCTCCCAGGTGGAAGGCAACGTCGTCGCCGAACTCACCAGCGGTGATTTCATTCTCGATGGATGCTCCGGTGATGTGATGTTCCGCGCCGCCAGCGGGGACGCGCGCATGACCGAAGTGGGGGGTAGCGTGGACGCGTCGTCGTCCAGCGGCGACCTCCAGGTGCAGATCTCGCCGGTGGGCGAGCGGAAATTCAATTTCAGCAGCTCGAGCGGAGACATTGACATTTCCTATCTTCCGGCCAAGAATTATGGCTTCCATCTGGACATCAGCACCAACAGTGGCTCGATCGAGGGCGACATGCCCATCAAGGTGAGCCGCGTCGACCGCCGCCGACTGCAGGGAGTGGTCGGATCGGGCGCGGCGCGTATCGAAATCGAAACGGCCAGCGGTGATATTTCGCTGGTGGAAAAGAGCGACGCAGCCATCAAACCGGCGCGTTAGGGAATCATGAACTGTGAGAATGCAAAGAATCTGATCCAGACCTACCTGGAAGGGCGCATGGCGACGCTCGAACGCAATGAGTTCGTTCATCACGTCACCGAGTGCGCCGCCTGCGAGCGCGAGGTGATTGCGTACCGCGAAGTGTTCCAGTCGCTGCGCGACATGCCGCGTCTGGAAGCGCCGGGGCGCATTTCCGTTGCGGTGCTTGCAGAACTCCGTGCCGAGGGACTGGTGCACGAGCCGCGTTTCTCGGCATTTAAGCGGCTCAGCGATCGTTTCTTTGCGATGCCGGCCGCCGCGCGTTATCCCGCGGCCGCACTGATCGTGATTGCCCTGCTGTATGCGCCGGTGGCGCTGCTGCTCGGCAGGGCGGGGCGTTCTCTGGTTGAGATCGCCGAATCGGTGGCGGATGCGGTGGTGTGGGTGCGCGGCGTGATCGGCGGATTCCCCGGAACCGCGGCCCTGGACACCTATCTGCGTGCGGTGCGGACCATCGCGCATGCGGCGGGTGGAATGCTTTCGCCGGTTTCATGGTTGCTGGTGATCGCCGTGGTGGTTGGCGCCGTTTACTCGATGTCGCGAATTCTGCGCAGAAAGAGGCATTCCGGACATGCGCTTTTCAGTTTCTAACTCGCGAATCTGGATCACCCTGGTGTGTGTCGTGGCGTTCGTGAGCGCGGCGGATACTGCGCCGCGTGCGGGCAAGGCCACGGCCGACAGCAGCGAGATTCATGCGCCCGCGCCGCCCTCCGCGCCGGCGCCGCCCAACACCGTGCGCAAGAAGATCGTGATCGGCGGCAGCGGTGTGCAGATTCGGGAAGAGGGTGGTCGGGCCGGCGCCGACAGCGACATGGTCCACTACAACTACAAGTTCAGCGTCGGGACGGACAAGTCGGGCGAAGGCGACGCCATCGTGAAAGTGGCGGAGAGCGTGTTCATCCCCGCGGACCGTGAAGTGACGGGCGACGTGGTGGTGTTCGGCGGCAACGCAATCATCGAAGGCAAGGTCGACGGCTCCGTGGTCGTCATGGGCGGCGAGATTCGCGCCCGCCGGGGCGCCGAGATCAAGGGTGACGTGGTGGCCATCGGAGGCGCCATCGAGGAAGACGAAGAAGTGGTGATTCGCGGCGAGCGCGTGCAGGTGGGCGGTGTGGCCAATGAAATTGGAGACCGGCTGCACGTCGGTACCCGTACCATTCGCACGGTGGCCAGTCTGGGCCTGCTGTTCATCGCGCTGGTCCTGTTCTTCATTACGCTGCTGTTTCTGCGAGGCAAGATCGAGACCGTCAGCAGTCATATCACGGCGGGAATGTTCAAGTGCTTCGGCGCGGGCGTGCTCACCTCGGCGGTGGGCGTGTTTGCGCTGCTGATCGTCATGATCCCGTTGATCATCACGATCGTGGGAATTCCCCTGGCGGTGGTGCTGTGCGTGAGCTGCATCGGTGTGTACGTGATCGCGTGTACGGCGTTCGTGTTCACGGTGGGGCGGAGTATCGCCGGGCGCATGGGTATCGAGGGCGGCGCGTTTGCGCACCTGTTCATCGGCATCATCGCGCTGTCGATTCCGGAGATCATCGCATTCGTCATCGATTCCATCGGCCATGCGCCCATGGCCCCCTACATTCTGTTCTGGGTGGTGGGGACGTTCGTGTGGCTGTTCGCCTACGTCGTGGGGCTGGGCGCCATCGTCCTCAGCCGTTTCGGGTCGCGGCCGGTCGAGCCCGCGCCGCCCTCCCGTCCCGTGGGCGAGCCGGCGCCGGTCTCGGCATCCTGACCGGTCCAGCCTTTTGAGCTTTCGCGGTTCGACGGTCGCGGCGTATTCTTTATTGGTATGCCGTGGTTAAGAACCGGAGCGGCGGTAGTTTGCGCGGCCCTGGTGGCCTGCCTTTTCTCCCTCGATTCCCGGGCATCCTCAAGCCATTTCGACACCCTCGCCTACCAGTGGGCGGAGGGCCGGACCATTGACTCCGTGTTCGTTCACGGGAATACGCGCGTCAAGAGCATCGCGATTCTGCGCGAAATGGAATCGCAGCCCGGCCAGAGTCTGAACGCCCTGGCCGTGGACCGCGACCAGCGCTATCTGGGCGACCTGAGTCCGTTTGCCACCGTCGATATCCACGTCGAGCCCATCGGCGAGGACCACTGCATCCTCCACGTGGTGGTCACCGAACGCCCCAGCCTGCTTCTCAAGCTCATCTACCCGGTGCTGGAGTACGACCTGAACAGCGAACGCATCACCTACGGACTCAAGTGGAGCGATCGCAATTTTCGCCGCCGTCTCGAGAACTTCTCGGCCGACGGGTTGCGCGACAATCGCAACAACAACTCGGCCAGCATCGGGTGGTCGTCGGGATGGGTCGGGTGGAAGCACATGGGCGTGGGGATGCGTGCGTCATACTTCGATCGCTCGGGCCCCACGTCGAAACCCACCATCTTCCGGCAGGAGCGCGTCGGCGGAAATCTCAACATTCCGCTCACGGAACGACGCATCGCCTTTTCGCAGGTGCTCACCGGGCTGTCGTACGCGCAGAATCATATCGGGGTGAGGTCGGACAGCACCGGCCTCGAGGAACTGATTTCGCCGGCGATCGGCTTTCGTTTCGACAGCCGCGACACGTCGCTCAAACCGCGCCGCGGTGGACTTTTCTACGTCAACCTGCTCTCCAATTTCATCCTGCATGGCCAGGGCAACGCGTACTACCTGATCGACAACGACATGCGCTACTTCCATTCCCTCGACCGAACGACGGTGCTCGCGCTGCGCTCGACGATGACGGTGCAACTGGCGGACTACCCGGACTACATCCGCCTGGGCATCGGTGGCCCCGGAACCATCCGCGGGTACGAGCGCAGCGATTTTCGTTCCGCGCACCGCTGGGTGCAGTCCGCGGAGCTGCGCCTGCTGCCGTGGCCCAAAGTGCTCTACAAACTTCCCTTCGTGGGGCTGACCGACTTTCAGCTGGGCCTGGTCCTGTTCGTGGACACGGGGATCGGCTGGACGAAGAAGTCGGAGTTCGCCTACGACAATTTCCACAGCGGGTTCGGAATGGGGCTGCGCCTGTTTTCTCCCATCCAGGATGCGTTGCGCCTCGACGTTGGCTACTCGGGAAATGGCCGGATCCGCCCCTACTTTTCCACCGGGATGAACTTCTAGCGACCGGCTTCCGCGGCTGGGTGGAAACGCGTATCCCGGTTCCACGGCAGTGGGAAAGCTCCCACACTCACGCGGAAAATTCTGCAGCGGCGATGACCGCTTGAGTCGACGCTCCCCGCGTCACCCGTCATTCACCGCGCCATATCAAACACGATTACATGCACTTACGCCGCTGTGTCGGCGGCGAGAGGCATCGCGCGCCGGGACGTCGGTGAGCGGGGAATATCCAATGCAATATATGGACTTCGGCGGGTTTTCCGGATTTGTCGTATGAAGAACGGTATATCAGAATTTGTTCGCGGGACGACCTGGTTGTTCCTCGTCGCGGTGTCCGTCGCGCTCCTGGCGGGCACCGCCTCTGCCGCTCCGCTCCACTTCAACTATGCCAACGGGATGTCCGTCACCGTGTACCCGGCCGCGGATCTTGCTGCCCGTCTGACCCCGTACCAGGGAAGCTCCGCCATCGAACTCCCGGACGGGCGCATGCTTCCTGTCATCACCAGCGTTGACGACGCCTCGATCTACAACAAGGGGGACGGAAGTTTCCACCCGTTCACCCCCGAACTCGTCGACGCGGCGCTTTCCGCGATCCAGCATCCCGACATGCATCTCGCGGTGCGCGTCTACCTGCTTCCATACCCGCGGCAGGGAGTTCTGGTGAGTTCGACATCGGGTAACGAGATGTTCCTGAGTCCGCTCGTCCTGGACATCGAGCCGGACGTGGCGGCCTACATCATCGCGCACGAGCTGGGACACGTATTCCACAATCACTTCATGCCGGCCGACTCGCCCCGCTGGGGCGAGTACCGTCAGCTGCGCGGAATCACCGACGAGAACACATTCAACGAGAATGCGCAGCATGCCTACCGTCCGCGCGAAATCTTTGCGGAGGATTTTCGTGTGCTCTTCGGCGGCCCCGCCGCGTACTTC
Source organism: Candidatus Krumholzibacteriia bacterium (assembly GCA_035687255.1). GTDB lineage: Bacteria > Krumholzibacteriota > Krumholzibacteriia > WVZY01 > JAKEHA01 > JAKEHA01. The sequence continues at coordinate 41,789 of DASRYI010000344.1, forward strand.
GGCGGTCACGTGGAAAACAGCGCGATCGCCGAACCCGAGGCGGTCGCGGGGCTGCGCGATTTCTATCTGCGTGCGGCGCAGGAACCGGCGCGAGGCGCGCGCATCGCCGCCAGCAGCTCACCCAATCCCTTCAATCCGGAAACCGAGATTCGTGTGACGGTGCCTTCGGATGCAACGGTGTCGGGCGCGCGCGTGTCGGTGCGTGTGTACGCGGTGACGGGCGCGCTGGTGCGTGATCTGTACGACGGTGTGACCAGCGGTGACCTGGCGGTACGCTGGGACGGAACCGACAATCGTGGCAACCGTGTGGCGAGTTCGACCTACTATGCGCAGATCAGGATGGGAAACGAACGCGAAACCCTGAAGCTGGTGTTGCTCAAATAGCCGAATGCGTGGCCAGGGCGAACCTCCAGGGCCACCTACCCGTGAAGGGCACGCTTCTCAATCTCCTCCCCGACTGAGTGAAGCGCTTCCTTTCACGGGTTTCTTTTTTTCGTTCAAGAAGGCATTCCACAGTTGGCCGCATGCAGCGTCTATGTCGACGCCGCGGCTGCGGCGCACAGTGACGGCCGGGGCAACCGGCAGCAATCGCGTCACGAAGCGGTCGATTTGCTCCTCCGCGGGGCGGGTGAACGGATCCACGCGACCGGGGTTGTACGGAATCAGGTTCAGCTTGAAGGGCTGGCGGTGCGTGAGCTCGCCGAGCCGGTCCGCGTCTTCGTCGTCCATGTTGTGTCCGGGAATCAGCACGTACTCCAGAGTGACCCGGCGCCGGCCGGAACGCACGAAATAGCGCGCGGCATCGAGCAGCTCCGCTATGGAGAAGTGCGACGCCTTGGGCATCAGGTCGCGTCGCTTCTCGTCGGTAGGCGCATTGAGAGAGAGCGCGAGGGAACAGGATACGTCCGCGTCCGCCAGTTCGCGGATGCGGTCGGGAAAGCTCGATGTTGATACCGTGATCCGGCGGTCGCTCATGTTCAATCCCAGCGGATTGTTCATGACGCGCAGCGCACCCACCAGCGCTTCCAGATTGAGCAGGGGTTCACCCATTCCCATGAAAACCACGTTGATCTTCTGGTCCTGGGCGCCGGCTTCGGCTTTGAGCGTGCAGATCTGGTCGAGAATCTCACCCGCCGTCAGGTTGCGCTGGAAATTGCCCTTCGCGGTTTCGCAGAAAACACAGTCCAGCGGACAGCCCACCTGGGACGAGACGCACAGCGTGGTACGATGGTCGTAGCGCATCAGTACCGACTCCACGCGGGCACCGTCATCGAGTTCGAAGAGAAACTTGCGGGTGCCATCCACGGCAGACTGCTGCACGGTTGCGGAGCGTACGGATGATGCGCAGCTTTCCGATGCCAGCGTGCGGCGGAAACTCGAGGGGAGGTCCGTCATCTCCTCGAAGCGGGGCTCAAGCCGGGCGTAGATCCAGGTGGCGAGCTGACGGTAGCGGTACTCCGGCTCACCGTGGGCCAGGACGAACTGGCGCAGCTCATCCAGGGAAAGATTGCGAAGATGTGTCAGGGACATGCGGATCGGGTGCCGTGGAATTCGTGTGGTTAAAGTATAGACAATATGGTATCGATACAAAAACCTCGAATCTGCCTGTCCCAACGTCGATTGCGGAACTGAAACCATGCCCAAGACGATCCTGATCGCCGACGACGAACCCGGGGTTCGCAGCACGCTCCAGAAGCTGCTCGAGTTCGAGGGGTATCGTGTCGTGCTCGCGGAAGACGGCGCGCGCGCACTGGACGTGGTGCGCGACCGCTCCGTCGACCTGGTCCTTCTCGACATCAAGATGCCCGGGCTCGACGGCCTCGAAGTCCTGTCGCAGATGCACCGCGACCAGCCCCAGCTGCCCGTCGTCATCATATCCGGCCACGGAAGCATACAGACCGCGGTCGAGGCCACGCGCCTCGGCGCCTACGATTTCATCGAGAAACCCATCGACGCCGACCGCATCCTGCTGGTCATCCGCAACGGCCTGGCGCAGCAGCGGCTGTTGCGGGAAAACGTCTCTCTCAAGGATGCCGTGCGCCAGAAGACGCGCATCGTGGGAGAGGACCCCGAAATCAAGAAGATCCTGGAGACGGTCCGCAAGGTGGCGCCCGCCAACGTGCGCGTGCTCATCATGGGGGAAAACGGGACCGGCAAAGAGATGATCGCGCGGGCCCTCCACGAATCGAGTCCGCGCTCCGACGAACCCTTCGTCGAGGTGAACTGCGCTGCCATCCCCGAAGAACTCATCGAAAGCGAACTGTTCGGACACGAACGCGGTTCGTTTACGGGGGCGGTGGCCCGGCGCGTGGGCAAATTCGAAATGGCGGACGGTGGAACGCTGTTCCTCGATGAAGTGGGGGACATGAGTCTCAATGCGCAGGCCAAGGTACTCCGGGTTCTGCAGGAATCGGTGTTCGAACGGGTGGGTGGCACCGAAACCATGCGGGTGGATGTCCGCGTGGTGGCCGCCACCAACAAGGACCTGCTCAAGGCCAGCCGGGAGGGCCAGTTCCGGGAAGACCTCTTCTACCGGCTCAACGTGGTGCCCATCACGGTTCCGCCGCTGCGCGACCGCCCGTCGGACATCCCCCTCTTGATCGAGCACTTTCTACGCGAAACCGCCACCGATCTCGGGCAGGCGCCCAAGAAGCTCTCACGGGCCGCCCTTGACCGGCTCCGGGAGTACGCCTGGCCCGGCAATGTCCGGGAGCTGAAGAACCTGGTGGAACGTATGGTCATCCTCTCGGCGGGGCGCACCATCGAGGTATCCGACCTCCCTGACTTTGCGCCGGCCGAGCGGTCGGGGACCCGCTTCTTTGATATCGAGACCTACCCGGCATTCAAGGAGTCGGTTGAGAAGGAGTTCTTCGAGCGTAAGCTGCGACTTTACAACCACAACGTGAGCAAGACCGCGCGCCGGCTGGGCATGCAGCGGAGCAACCTTTACAAGAAACTGGAGAAGTACGGGATACCGTACAAGAGTGCGCCCGAGGACGAGGGTGACGAAACCGAAAACTGATTGACGATACAGGGACTTGCCACTATATTCAGTCAGTAAGTGTCTACATGGTGCCATTTTACTGCCGAGGAAGGAGATGGTAGTTAGTATGAAACGGGCGGCGATTTTTATCCTCGCAATCGCCACACTCGTGCTGATCGTATCCCCTTCGGCCCTTCCGTTTTCTAGCAGCGCATATGCAAAGACCACGTTGGATTCTCCCTACGTGGTAACAAGCGCTGCTTCACCGACTGACATTAGCGGACCAGCGACGTCAGCGGATGGCGGCACTAGCGGCGGCGGAACTAACCAGGGCGACGCGGACGGACTCTCCGGCTTGAAAGTCAGGCCGAGCACACAGGGTTCTTCCCTTGTTCAGATGCCTGAGCGGATCGCGATCACGATGATGATGTGGTGGAGGTTCATGGTTCTTACTCGGTAATGCGTGGGGCCGATGGGACGGCCCCACGTCTGGAATTCTGAAACCACTGGCTCGAGGGATTCTCAATGTCCGACGCACGGGACGAGAGAGAGTGGCTGAAGAAAGAACGGCACGGCGAAGCGCATCAGCCGACATATTCGGCTGCCGAAGAAATCGGCGAGATGCACTTCAATGCCGAAAACTTCACCACCGCATTTGAATACTTCAGTCAAGCGCTGGAAAGCCCGGAACTCAGTAACTATCCGGAACGCTTCCGGCTCCTGCTACGGATCAGCGACTGCCACCGCAAGCGCGGTGATTTCGTTGCGGCCGCCGACCTTCTGGAACAGGCCCGCACGTCCACGCCGGAACTTACCGTTGAAGCCCTGGGCCGCCTCGAATACCGCGAAGGATTTATTCTTCTCTGGCAGGGACAGTACGACGATGCGCTCAAGGTTGCCTTCAGCGCCTACCGCAAGCTCAAGCAGTCCGAATCCCACGGCGAAGTCGCCTATATCCAGCTCCTGATCGCGAACTGTTACCAGCGCCTGGGGCTGACCGCCGAGGCGGAGGAGTTCTTCATGGACTCTCTGTCCTCGTACCGCCGCGCCGAGGACCGCGTCGGTATCGCGTACGTCTACAACAGCCTCGGACTGCTCCACAAGAATGCGTGCCGCTGGCCGCGTGCGCTGGCGTCGCTGTCGAAATCCCTGGAACTGGCCAAGACGCTCGGCCTTTCACAGCACCTGATCGTGGTCCAGCTGAACCTCGGTGTGGTGTACGGCAAGCTTCGCCGCTTTGAAGATGCCATCAGCTCGTTTGATGCGGCGGCCGCCGGAGCCGAGCGCCTCGGGGACCAGATTGGTCTCACCCGCGCGCTGCTGATGCTCGGCCGCACGCAGGTGGCGCGCGGACTGATGGGGCGCGGCGAAAAGGCGCTGCTTCGCGCCCAGACCATGGCGGACGACGCCGGCTACCAGCGCGAGTCCGCGCTGGCCGACGAGTATCTCGGTGAGTTGATGATGGCGCGCCAGGACTACCGGGGCGCGCTGGCAAACCTCGACGCTGCCCTCGAAAAGGGGCGCCGGCTGGCGCCGGAGGGCGACGTGGTGGCGGAATGTCTGCGGCGTCTGGGCGACATTCACTATCGTCTCGGCGATTATGCGGCGGCGCTCGGTGCCATCACGGAAGGACTGCGCATTGCCGGCCAGTGCGGCGAGCTGTACGAGATAGGGTTCTTCCACCGGACGCGCGCGCTGTGCCTGGCCCGCCAGAGTGACGCCGACGGCGCACTCAATGCGATGGCCGCCAGCATGTCGACGTTCGAGGAGAACGGAAATCCGTACGAAAAAGCGGTGTCCGAACAGCTGCTGGCCCGGATGTGCACGCGCATGCAGACAGAAGTCGCGTTGCTCAAGGCCAGGGCGGCACTCACCGACAGCATTGTGGTGCTGGCGCGCATCGACGACTCGCGCGGCCAGATCATTTCGCATTCGCTGCTTTCCGGAGTTGAACGGCGGCTGGGGAACTTCGATGACTCGCTGCTCGCGGTCTACGAAGCGGAACGCCTGGCGGCGGACGAAGAATGTGCGCGTTTCCGCCGGCCGCTGGCGGCGTTGCGCCACCGCGTTGAGACGCAGATGTCGAACGCGACGCGCCGTGTCCTGGATCAGTTCTCGGTACTCGGGGATATTCAGGGTGGAGCGCGTTCTCGCGAACAGCTTGCCAAGGGCCTCGAGGCCACGTTGCGTCTGATGGTCGAACGACTCGGTGCCCGCGGTGGCTTCATCGCGATCCCGTCGGCCCAGCAGAAGGGGCTTCAGATTGTCGCGCGTCAGGGCATGACCGCGAAGGACGCGAGCGCGGTCGAGACGTGGTACGCGAAACGTCCGGAACCGGCACACGGTCCGCTGGTTATCTCCGAGCTGGAGAACAACCCTCTGGTGGCGGATGTCCTCGCGAAGCTGGCGCTCTCCTCCGGAACGTTGCTGTTCCAGGACCTCGGATTCGACCAGGAGCATCTCGGTCTGATGTGCGTGCACAAGGACGGCGAGACGCATCGCACCGCGGTCAGCCAGGACGATCTGCACTTCCTTGCGGCATATTCGAGTTTGATTTCCCTGTCGGTGTTCGAACTGGTGCGCAACGAGCGCAAGGGGAAAGCATCGCGGCCGGCGAAGAGCGCGGGGCGGGGATTCGAGAGTATTGTCACCGAAAACCGCGAGATGATTCACCTGCTCAATCTCGCCGAGCGCGTGGCGCATTCGGATGCCACGGTGCTGCTTCAGGGCGAAACGGGAACCGGCAAAGGCCTCATCGCCTACGCCATCCATCTGCTGTCAGAGCGGCGCGATCGCCCGTTCATTCACGTGAACTGCGCCGCGCTCCCCGAGCAGTTGCTCGAATCGGAATTGTTCGGTCACGTGCGCGGAGCGTTCACCAACGCCTACTTCGACAAGGACGGCCTGCTTTTCGAGGCCAACGGCGGCACCATCTTCCTGGACGAGATCGGCAAGACGTCGATGACCATGCAGGGCAAGCTGCTGCAGTTTCTGGATTCGGGCCGTGTGCGCAAGGTCGGCGCCAACGACCTGGTGCCGGTGGACGTGCGCGTCATCTGTGCCTCCAAGTCGAACCTGCTCGGCAACGTGGAGGAAGGCAAGTTCCTGGAGGACTTCTTCTACCGCATCAACGATTTCCCGCTGACGGTGCCGCCCCTGCGCGAACGCCGTGAGGACATCCCGCTCCTGATGAATCACTATCTGGAGAAACTCTCACGGGAGCTCGGCCGCTCGGTGGAGGATGTCACGCCGGAGTTCCTCTCCCGCCTGTGCGACTATGCCTGGCCGGGCAACGTGCGTGAGCTCGAAAAGGTGGTCAAGCGAGCCATCATTCTGGCCGATGACGGCGAGACGCTGGACGTTCGCCATCTCGCGCCCGAGGTGATGAGAACCGTCGAGGCCAAGCCGGCCCCGGGCGAAGCCACGCTGCGCGAGCGAATCGAACAGATCGAGCAGGCCATGATCCTCGATGCGATGCGCCGCCTCGATGGCAACAAGTCCCAGGTCGCCGTTCAGCTGGGAATCAGCTATCCCAATCTGCTCTCCAAGATAAAACGCTACAATATCCAGTAGCGCCTCCCCGCAACGCGGCTCTTTATTAAAAGTTTTAATAGCGCTGTTTTCATCGCGTAAGTGATTTGGCTGCGCTCGGTTATTTCATTCCGGCCAGGTCGTCATGAATTTTCTTAACACAGCGGTCTGAATCATCGGGGAACAGGCGTATCGTTTACCCGCCTGTGTGTCCATACAAGTCATTTGTTCGCAATCGATTATTCCCATTTTTGGAACTCTGTGGAAGAAAGTTCCCGGATGGCATGCAGGTTGCCCTAGCACTCCTTCGGAAGTCATCCCGTGCGTAAATGAACTTCCATCTGGTGGGGGAAGGATCCTGGGGAACGCAAGTTCCCCAGGAATCCGACCAAAGACAAAGATTTAACGGACTGAAACCAGGAGTGACTCTCGACAAATTCGGCTGACCCACAGTCACCGATAGCGAACCGACGCTCTGTTAACGTTCCGTAGCAAGCTGCTGGCTTTGCGCTGTAAGTTGATTTCGAGAGGTGGGGTCTCGATATTAACGACCGGAATGTGCAGAGCGTCGGTGTTTTTGTTTTCGGGACCATCTCTCGCCACCGTCACACACCCTCGACCTGGTTTCCCGGCTTTCCTCCAGCTATCCGAACTCCTCTTCCCGTGTCCAATTTTGGGGTCACCGGTGTAACCGGGACAACACGCTTCCCGGCCTGCCACCGCCCCCGGCGCTCCTGACATGGTGCGCGCAATGCGGCCTTCTGTCGCGCGCAATCCGTTCACAACGTGTCACTTCAGCATTCCCGCGGTAACCCGCGTCGCGCTTCGCCGGGCATGTGGCATGTGGCTTGCGCTATGGCCCGGTTGAGATGATGCAATACGCGCGCATAAGAAACCCAATCGACCGTGTCGCGAGGCTGTCGGGTGCTCTCGTGGCGGTCGCTGCGCTGACGATGCCTCTCGTTGCTGGTTGCGAAGATGACCCCGTCGTGGCGCCGGACAATCCTCCGTTCCCGCCCGACGGGGTCTTCAGTGTTACCGGCGACAATCTCGTTTCTCTCTACTGGAATCCAAATCAGGAAAGCGATCTCGCCGGCTACCGCGTCTATCGCGGCAACGTTGATCTGTCGGGTCCCTATTACAAGATCGCCACGGTCTCCAAGAATCAGACCTGGTACGACGACACCGACGTCAAGAACGGCGAAACATGGTTTTATGCCGTGACGGCCTATGACACGCACGGCCACGAAAGTGATTTGAGCGCCGAGGATGTATTCGATACTCCGCGGCCGGAGGGCTTCAATTTGGTGCTGGTCGATCTGGGGCAAGATCCGTCGCACGCGGGCTACGACTTTTCGAGTCTGTCGAACGCTTCGCAAAGTGTGGCGCAGAGCACCACGGATATCTACTTCGAGTCGCAGGGCGGCGTGAATTACGTCGTGTGTGCCAAGCCCGAAGTAGATATCCAGGACTACGGCCTGATCGATCTGATCGGCGTGGACTGGGCACCCGTGGATAACGGGTGGGCTCCGTCCAAGCGTGCCGAGGCGATCGTGGGCCACAGCTATATCGTTCGGATTCTCAATGGCCAGGGTGATTTCAACATGGCGAAGTTCATCGTGAAGAACGTGACCAACACGAGCCTCACGCTGGACTGGGCGTATCAGGCGGTTTCCAACAACCCCGAGCTCCTCGTGATAGGAGGTACGCGATGAAACTCACACACTGGTCAGGCATGATCATGGCGGCGGCCGTCACCGTGGCGGCGCTGCCGGTAACCAGCCATGCGACCCGCTACGTGGCGCACGCGACGGTTTCGGGACCGGTCGCGGTGCGGGTATGGGTCCAGGGCGGAGACGTGTTCCCGGATTACAACCATGTGACGTTGTGGCTGAGCGCCGACCGCGATTGCTACACATCACTCTTCATCGTCGATACCGACGGCTTCATCCATGTGCTGAACATGGGGGGCGCCTACGGTGACGGCTGGCTGTACGGCGGAAGAAACTACAGCTTCCGTGCCTGCGATCTGGGGCTCGATCGTCTGGACGGCCGTGGCATCGCCTACGTCTTCGCCGTCGGCAGCCCGGTGCCGTTCGACTACTCCTACTATGGCGCCGGCGTGTACGTGAACGGCTTCGGTTTCCGCGTCGTGGGTGACCCGTTTGTCGCCTGCCGCGAGTTCTATACGTCGCTGCTTCCGGTCACGTGCCGTTGGGACTACGTCGGAGTGGGTTACACACGGTTCTACGTGCACGAATGGATGCGTTATCCGTCGTATCTGTGCGCGTCCCACGTTCACTTCGGTGCTCCTTGCCGCGAGTGCGCGTCGGTGTACACGACGTATCGCGGCAACGTGGCGGCTCCGTACCAGGCCATGCGTCCGGTGGTGCGCTTCAAGGACAGCGCGCGCTACAACCTGCAGCACGTCACGCGCGAACCCGCAGGACGGAGCCGCACCGACGTTCGTTCGACGGTTGCGGAACCGCTCACGAGGACACCCATTGCCCGTGAAGAGACGCGGCGCGTGAAGAGCTATGAGAACGTCCGCGTGGTATCGACAAGTCGCGACGCGGCGAGTGCCCCGAGCTTCCGGCCCGTGAAGAACTCAAGCACGGTGGCGGTGCGCACGCCCGCGACGGCCGGAAACGGCAGGACGGTGGCGTTCAAGAGCGGGAAGAAATCCGTGTCGAAGACAAATGTGGCGCAGAAGGGTAACGGCAAGAAGGTGCGCCAGGCAGAATAGATGACCTTGCATGAATTGGTTGGCTGGTAGCGTGAAGTATCCTGGTTAGGACAGGCCGACCATAAGGGGGAGTTGCGCCGGAGTAAGCGTCGATCAGGGGCGGCGAATTACGGGCGTCAACTCCCCCTTTACTATTGACCGTAACGCAGCGTGTCCCCTAATGTTGGCGAATAATCCGCAGTTCCCTGGACTGCTTCTCGATCAACGGCATCCCGACATTTATTCTCATTGATTCGTTTCTGGTGAAGGTTACGCACGCGCGCATTTTTGTCTTTGCGACGTTACTCGCTCTGGCCGCTTCGGGTGCGACGACGGCGCATGCCGTCCGTCCCACGCCTGCCTATCAGGGCGGCAAGTCCCAGCAAGCACCCCGGGCCCCGGACGCGCTGAGCAGCAACGCGCACTCCCTCAACGACTATCAGCGCGCCCGTCTGGCGCGCATCACCGGGCACGCCGGCTATGTGCTTGCGCCTGGCTCGAGCGACACGCTGCGCGTCGCCGTGTTTCAGGTCCAGTTCACGGACAGCCTGATGGGAGGCCAGCCCGGCAGCAATCGGCCGCAGTTGCGCGATTCCACCTGGTTTGGCAACGAACTCACCCATGTGGCCCAGTACTTCAAGGGCGCCTCGCGCAACCGGTTCGTGTTCAAGCCGACGCTCGACGGGACGCTGTATACACTCTCAAAGAAGATGTCGTACTACGGCTCCGATGCGAACGAAGACACGCGTGTCGTCGAACTCGCGCAGGAAGTGATCAACCTGGTGGACGACAGCGTGGATTTCTCGCAGTTCGATCACGTCATGATCATCCACGCGGGCGCGGGCCAGGAAACCGACGTGAACGGTGACTCACCGATTCAGATCTGGTCGAGTTTCTACGATCGGTCCGACATCCGGCGCGCGCAGAAAGACCCCGCCAGTCCGGGATTGCCGACCAACGATATGCGTAACGGCCAGCCCGTCTTCGTCGACAATTTCTCCATCGTGCCCTCGCACGCGTCGCAGGACTACGCCACGGTGGGAACACTGGGTATCTGGACGTACCAGATCGGGAATCGCATCGGGCTCGTTCCGTTGTTCGATTCAACCCCCTCGGGAGCGCCCGATTCGCAGGGTGTGGGGAACTTCTGCCTGATGGGCTACGGCCTTTTCGATGTGAACGGCTTCGTGCCTGCGTTTCCGTGCGCGTTCAACCGCGTGCTGGCCGGTTGGGTGGACCCGGTCGTGGTGGATGCGGAACCGGCGTCCGTGGCCGTGCGGCTGGCGGATATCAACACCGGCAGCGACGCGGACACGGTGTGCATCAAGGTGCCCATCACCGAGAACGAGTACTATCTGGTCGACAACCGCGTGCACGACACCAACGCCGACAGCCTGTTTACCTTCCACGACGACAACATGGATCTGATCCCGCAGAACGATGAGTCGCTGGACGGCGCCGAGTTCGATTTCTTTCTGACCGACCTCAGCAATCCGTACACCTCCCGATATGATCCCGACTACGGTTTCACGGTCCTGTTCCGGCGAACCGGCAGCGGGATGTACATCTGGCATGTGGACGAACAGGTGATTCGTGACGCGGTCCAGCAGGGGTACCTCCCGGATGACTACGTGAACCGCAAGGGCGTCGACCTCGAGGAAGCGGACGGCGTGCAGGATATGGATCGTCCCGGCCCGGCGGCGTTCTCGCTCGGCAGCTATTTCGATTCGTTCCGCGTGGGGGACGGCAACCATTCCGTCTTTGGACCCGCCACCAAACCCAACTCCGCGTCCAACTCGGGCGCCGCCACCGGCATTGAAATCGCGACGACGTCGGCGCCGGGCCCGTTCATGCGGGTGACGGTGCGCCGCCAGCTCCCCTATGACGACGTGCGCGTACGCTGGGCGGCCGCGTCGCCGGGGCAGGCCGCGACGCCGGTCGATCTCGACAACGACGGCAACCTGGAAATCGTGACGCTCTCGGACAGCGCGGGTGTCTTTGTCTTCAATTCCGACGGCACGGAATGGAACGACGCTGACAACAACCCCGCCACCATTGAGCCCTACATCGCCGTGCCGGGCGTTCGCTGGGCGGGACCTCCGGCGTTCGCCAACCTGGATGCCGCACCCGACATTGAGATCGTTGCCGCCGCGACCAATGGCGACCTCTACGCGTGGAAGGCGAGCGGTGCTGAACTTGTGGATGGAGACGCGAATCCCGCGACGGTTGGAATTCTGCACAGGGGATTGCCGATTGTGGCGCCGCCCATGCTGCTGGATGTCAACGGGGGCGCACCCGACGTGGTGATCGCCGAGCAGCAGGCCACTTCGGTGCGCATTTCGCTCATCGACGCCACCGGCGCCAGCGTGACGCCGCCGTCGTCGCTGATATCGCCGCTGTGGCCCGCGTCCATCCCCGGCCAGCGTGCCGCACCGCTCGCGGAAATGCACGTCAAGGACGGCGCCACCACCACCGTGGGCGTGGCGGTCGCGTCGGTGGATACCACGGCCGCGCGCATGACCTTTACCTGGATTCCCGCCACCTTCACGGGCGCGACGCCCGCGACCCCGCCGGTGATCGTCTCGCACAGTCTGGGTGGCGCCGCTTCGCTGGCAGCCATGCCGTCGGCGCCGGCGGTGGGTGACATCGATCACGACGGCGACGATGAGGCCGTCGTGACCACGCCGGCCGGAAAGGTGGTCGTGCTCGACGTCGGATCCGCGTTTGCAAACGACGTCACCACGCAGACGGGCGATCTGCGCGCCGCGAATCCGTCGGCGCCGGCCCTGGGCGACGTGGACGGTGACGGCGTGCTGGAAATCGCGGTCTGGGATGAATCCTACGTGTATCTTCTCAAGTCGAACGCGCGTCCGTTGCTGGAGTGGCCGCGTCCGATCCACCCCGATACCGGTGGTGACACGCCGCCGGTTCGCCTGGTCCGGGAATTCGAGAGCCCGCTGCTTGTCGACATGAACAACGATGCGTCCATGGACGTTCTGTTCCCGCTCGACGATGGAACGTTGTGGGCGTCGCTCGCGTCGGGCACATCCGCGCCCGGATTTCCTCGCGTTGGTCCCGCGGAATCGGGCTGTGCCCCCGCGGTGGCGAAACTCACGACGGGCGGCGGCTACTCGCTGGTGGCGCTGGGAAGCGCCGGGGCGCTTCGTTCCGTGAACTCCGTGATCGATTCACTGGGTGTCAACAACCAGACGACGTTGTCGATTCAATCTCTTTCCGGCATCGGCACCAGTCAGTGGCCGATGGCACGCGTCGATCTGCGGCGCAGCGGCCGCGTCGGAACCACGTCGTCGGTGGTGAAGAACGTTTCGGCCTTCGATGCATCCTCGTTCATCATCTATCCCAATCCGGTAAAGGCGGCGACCGTGCACGCACGCGTGAACACCAGTGCGCGCGCGACGGTGTCGCTCTCCGTGCTTGATCTCGAGGGACAGGAAGCCATTACGCGCTCATTTACAGTCAATCCGAACGGCCTTCCGAACACACCCTTTGACGAAGCCATTGATGTGGCCGCGCTGAAGAGCGGTGTATACTTGATGCGCCTTCACATCGAGTCGCCGGCGGGCAGCGGGTCTGTGGTCAAGACGTTCGCGATTCGCCGGTAGGCGGCGAGCGAAGACAAGGAGTCTCTGCGATGCGTTGGCAGCACGCGTGCTTGATAGTCCTCCTGATGGCGGTTCCAGCCGCCGTACAGGCCGGGGAACCGGGCTCCGCCGGCGCCCTGTTTTTGCGTTTCGGCATGGGCGCGCGCGCCTCGGCCATGGGTGAGGCGTATTCGGCGGTGGCCGAAGACGCGACCAGCGTGTTCTGGAATCCGGGTGCCATGCCCGCCGTGCTCGGGACACATCTCACGCTGGTCCACAACGAGTACTTCCAGTCGCTGCGTTTCGAGCAGGCGGCGACCACGCACGAAACCAAATGGGGCACGTTCGGCTTCATGTTCACGGGCCTGTACATGGACGACATGGCTCGCTACGACGAGTTCGGCTCCGCGTCGCCCCTGGGCACATTCGGCGCCTACGACGTGGCGTTCGCGGTCGCCTACGGGCGCTACATCGTTCCCAACACGGCGGTGGGGATATCCGTCAAGCCCGTGTACGAACGGATCGATGAACTCTCCGCGAGCGGCCTCGCCTTCGATGCGGGCATCTACCACGTGTCCAGGATCCCGGGGGTCAAGCTGGCGGCGACGGTGGCAAACCTCGGAACGCCCATGAAGTTCGAAGCCGAAGAGTACGCCCTGCCGCGTTACGTGCGCGTGGGTGGTAGCTACGAGCGCGAGGTTCCCGAACTCGACGGACGCCTGCTGTTCACGTTCGATGCCATGTTCCCGAATGACGGGGGCGTGCGCGAACATATCGGCGGCGAGTACTCGTACCGTCGCATGCTTTCGCTGCGCGCCGGGTACAAGGCGGGCTACGATTCCGAGGGGGCGACGTTCGGCTTCGGCGTGCTGTACCGGCAGATCAACCTGGACTACGCCTTCCTGCCGGTGTCCAACGACCTCGGAGACAGCCACCGCTTCGGCGTGGGATTCAGCTTTTGACGGTTTCCAGGCGCAGCCGCCCGTTGGTAAGCCGGGCGAAGGTGAAGTGTTCGATCCAGTCGCCGAGGATCACAAATTCCCGTCCGTCCTTCGTCTCGTGCAGCGGATAGTGCACGTGACCCATCACGAACGCATCATTTCCCCGTAGAAAGAAGTGGTTCCACGCGTATGCCGTGACGGTGCGCGCGCGCTTCTCCTGGGGAACCGTCAGATACGTGCGGCTCCCGTGTGAAACTCCCCCCGCGATCGCGTCCAGAATGTCGGGGTGAATGGCCCGGGCCAGGGCCACCACGACCGGATTGCGAATAATCTGCTTGAGCATCTTGTACCCGTAGTCACGCGGCATCACCAGGTCCCCGTGGGCCAGCAGGATACGCCGGCCCTGGGCCTCGATCATGATGTCGCGCTGGTGGACCACCACGCCGAGGTCGGAGGCGAACCGGTCGCCCACCCAGTGGTCGTGGTTGCCGCCCAGAAAGTGAACGGGAATCCCGCGGTCGCTGGCGCGGCGGATGGCGGAACACACGTCCAGATAGCGGCGCGAAACAACGGAACGGTACTCGAAGTAGAAGTCGAAGATGTCGCCCAGGAGGAAGAGAGCGCTGTTACCCGGAAGGTTATCGAGGAACCGAATGAACCGCTCCCGCCGTTCCCGTTCGCCGGGAATACGCACATCCCGGAAATGCGTGTCGGCCAGCATGCGCACGTCGGGTGCGCGCAGGACAACGGGCTGGTTGACAGTTGGCGTCATGGGTCTTTCGGCCGCACCGGGGACGGTCCGGGGCGCGGATGCAGGCCATATTGCCCGAGCCCGGACGCGATCGGCAAGCCATTTGGTGGAAGTCGCTTAAGTACAGGAACCGGAGGCCCGTCCAGGACGTACAATTGCTCGTGAACGACAGGCAGGGGAAGAGTTTCGGGAAGGTGGCGGCAATGATTGCCGGGTTGACGTACGGCTCCGCCACGGATACAATTACGGGTGCACGGTCGAGAGTGCTTAGATCAGGTAAGTTCCAGCCCGTTTCTCCCCTACCAGTCGGCCGGGTGCCGTCAGTGGCACCGGTTTGCTCCTGATTTTTACAGATTGCTGTCGCGCACGCAGCAGTAGCGCGCGGCTGTTCATTATGAAGGAAGGCGTGAAGCGCACGATGAAATTCGCACGGATTTCGGCTCTGTTGGTTGCCATGTCCTGTGTTGCTGCAACCGGGTTCGCCGCGGGCGGACCGGCGGCGGATACCGGCCTGCCCATACGGGCGGATGGCAGCTCTATTACAGCGGATGTGGCGGAAAAGGTGGGACCGGCGGTGGTGTTCATCCGGACCGAGCGGACGGTCGATTCCAAGACCGATGGTGATACCCCGTTTGATTTTTTCCGGGAGTTCTTTCCCCAGCAGGACAACGACCCGCACCAGCGCATGCGCCGCATGCCGGGCGGCGGGTCCGGGTTTGTGTTCGACGATGAAAACCGGATTCTGACCAACTATCACGTGATCAAGGATGCGGACAAGATCACGGTCGTCCACGAAGAAGACGGCGAGGAGCAGGAGTACGAAGCGCATGTCGTCGGCGATGACCCGCACTCCGACATCGCCATTATTCAGGTCGACAAAAAGGCCAAGCTTCCCAAAGTTGCGCTGGGCGATTCCGACAAGATGCGCGTCGGCGACTGGGTCATGGCCATCGGTACGCCGTTCGGTCAGCTGCAGGGCACGGTGACGGTGGGGATCGTCTCGGCCAAGGGCCGCAACGACCTCAACATCATGGGCGGCTCGGCCACGTACCAGAACTACATTCAGACCGACGCCTCGATCAACTTCGGCAACAGCGGCGGGCCGCTCGTCAACATGAAGGGCGAAGCGATCGGTATCAACACCGCCATCAATCCGTCGGGCCAGGGCATCGGGTTCGCGATTCCCATCAATATGGCGAAGCGGATCATGGGCGAGCTGATTGCGAAGGGCAAAGTCCGTTACGGTTACCTGGGCATCCGCCTGCAGGAGCTCGACAATACGCTGGCGCAGGGCATGGGCCTGCCGGTCAACCGCGGGATCCTGGTGGAGGACGTCTACCCTGACACGCCTGCGTCCAAGGCCGGCATCGCACGCCGGGACGTGATCGTGAAGTACGACGGCCAGGTGGTGAAAGAAGACAGCAAATTCCGCATGATGGTCGGCTCGACCCCGGTCGGGAAGACCGTCCCGGTGGTCGTCATGCGTGACGGCAAGGAGAAATCACTCAATGTGACGCTGGCGGAACGCCCCGAGGAGGACGTGCTGGCATCCACGCCAACACCCGAGACCTCGGCGTGGCTCGGTCTCCATGTGGAAGACGCGCGCGGCGCAGCGGCTCGCCGCGAGTACGGGCTCGACCGCGGGCAGTCCGGGGTGGTTATCACCGGTGTCGATCAGGGCAGCCCTGCGGACGACGCGAATCTTCAGGAGGGTGACATCATCACGGAGGTCTATACTCAGTCGGTGAGCGGCCTTGATGACTACGTTGCCATCTCGAAGAAGTTGAAGGATCGGAAGGACCCCATCGCTTTCCTGGTGAAGAGAGGGAAAACCACGAACTACGTGACGGTCGCCCCTGCGCACGAATAAGTGCCAGGGCCCCGAGCGAGTCGTCGAGAGACTTCGAACCCAGGAGGTTTGAAATGGAACGCGACAACGAAGAGCGCTTTGAGCAGCGTGAAGCGGGAAAACGCGCGAAGGAAAGACAGGGAGGCGCCGGTATCCGGAGCCTGGACCTGTATCTTCACGAGATCAACCGCACGCCCCTGCTGACGCGCGAACAGGAGCGCGATCTCGCCAGACGCATTCATGCCGGTGACAAAGCGGCGCTGGATCAGCTGGTGAAGGCCAATCTCCGATTCGTGGTGTCGATTGCCAAGCAGTACTCGAATCAGGGGCTGTCGCTCGAAGACCTGATCAACGAGGGAAACCTGGGCCTGATCAAGGCAGCGCATCGCTTCGACGAAGAACGTGGTTTCAAGTTCATCTCGTACGCTGTGTGGTGGATTCGCCAGGCCATGCTGCAGTCACTGGCCGAGCATTCGCGCATCGTCAGACTGCCGCTGAACCGGGCCGGCACGTTGTATCGTATCGGCAAGGTCTCGCGTCAGCTGGACCAGGAGCTCGGCCGTACGCCGAGCGCCGAAGAGATTGCGGCGCGGCTGAAGATCTCCACGCAGGAAGTCGAGGAGACGATGGTCATCTCGAACACGCACGTGTCGCTCGATGATCCGTACTCCGCCGACAAGGACGACACCGCCCTGGTCGACCACCTCACCGCGGAAGGACAGGAGTCACCCGACGAGGGCACGTATACGGCGGCGCTTTCGGATGACCTCGAACGCGCCCTGGGCACGCTCTCGGAGCGCGAGCGCCGGGTACTGGCCATGTATTTCGGCCTCGGGGGCGACGAGCCCATGACGCTCGAGGACATCGGCGGCAAACTCGGGCTGACGCGTGAGCGGATTCGCCAGATCAAGGAAAAGGCAATCCAGCGCCTGCGCCACTCCACACGCGCGCGCTTCCTTCAGGGCTACGTGGAAGGTTGACGCGCGGCCGCACGGACGTGGTCGATTGCGCTGCGAAGGGCAGGGTTATCACCCTGCCCTTCGCGTGTTTCGGCGCAATCGGCTTGACAGGGTGCGGGGAGCCTTTCTAGCCTGACCCGGTTGCCTGAGACACGCATGCAAGATCGCTTTCTGACATTCCTCTATTTGCCGGACGGCGCCAGCGAGCCGCGTTCACTGCGGGTTCGCCGCAGTGTATTGATGGCGCTCGTCATCACAGTGCTGGCGGCGCTGGGCGTTTCCGGTTGGATGATCCTTCATTACTCGAGCCGGCTGAAGGACGCCTATCAGGTGGAAATGCTCGAGACGCAGAACCACGAGCTTCGCAGCGGCGTGGCCTCCCTGGAGTCCGAAGTCGCGACGCTGCGGCGCCAGGTGGCGCAGAACTTTGATTTCCAGAAGAAGGCGCGAATTCTCGCCAATCTCGACGATGTGGCGGAGGACGTGACCCAGGTGGGGGTGGGAGGACCTGCGTACGATGTCTCGCGAGTCATGACCGGGCTCGACCCGGCGACGCGTAACCGGCTTCTGGGCGCCCGCTCCGACATCGAGAAGTTGCTCCGTCAGGCGCGCCTGCAGAAGGTGGATTACGAGGAGATTCTGTCCCGGCTGGAGAGTTCGAATCAGCTGATGCACATGACACCCTCGCTCAAACCCGTCAACGTGGGTTTCGTGTCCAGCCGTTTCGGGTGGCGCATGGATCCCATCACGGGCCGGCGCACGCTGCACCGGGGCGTGGACTTCTCGGCGCGTCTGGGCACCCCGGTGATGGTGACCGCGGACGGAGTCGTCACCTTCTCGGGGGTATGGCAGACCTACGGCAACGTGGTCGAAGTCTCCCACGGCAACGGGTTTCTCACGCGCTACTGCCATCTCCAGCGCCGCCTCGTGGCCAAGGGGCAGCGGGTCACCCGCGGGGATGTCATCGGCCGGGTGGGCTCGACGGGACGCTCCACCTTCTCCCATCTGCATTA
>DASRYI010000345.1:0-11771 GCA_035687255.1 Candidatus Krumholzibacteriia bacterium
TTCACGAGCTGCAGTCCCGGCTGGACGAACATACCGCCTACATCGGCTGGCTGGACGCGAAGTTTGCTGACGACATGCTAACGTCAACCGCGCCGTTCCTGAATGCGCGCTGGATGTACATGATTCGCCGTTCGGAGCCCATTCAGTGGCGTCCGATATACGAGGTCAGAACTCGGAGCCAGGATGCGGCGGTACGCAATGATTCGCGACAATTCTACGCGGTCATCGGCCGCGCCGCCAACTGGCGGGGACGCGTCGATGACGACCCGGAACTGAAACGCCTCGCGCTCCACGTGTTCCACGCGGAGTTCGGACCGGGTGCATTTGAGTTGAAGGGAATCGACAAACTGGTCGCCGAGTTTGCGTGTTACGACGAATGGATGCAATCCGACGGACTGGTCGATGACAGCGGGCACTATCTCTCGGAGCGATACGCGGTATCGTATTCGCCGTCTGCATCCGTCTACGACGTGCTCGTCAATTCGCTGCACCACCAACACGCATCGGCTCCGGAAGTCCTGGCAATCGGCGATCCGGTGTACTCACACACGTCAGCGCCGGCCACGGACAGCCGCATCGACGAGGTTACGTTGCGTAGCGCCATCAATCACGATGCCGGCGCCCTGGACAGGCTTCCCGCACTTCCGTATTCAGGCGTGGAGATCGACAGCGTTCAGGCGCTGTTCCACGACTGCCGCGTGTTGCGCGGCGACGACGCCAGCGAGGTGACCGTTGACAAGATTGTGACCCGGCCCAGCGCGTCGAAGTTCGACATTGTGCACATTGCCACGCATGCGCTGGTCGACCGCCAGCCCGAGCGCTGCGCGATCGCACTGTCCCGCGACGGAACCGATGGATCGGTGTCCAATGACGGGCTCATCGACGCCTCCGAAATCCGCATGGGTTGGAAGCTGGACGCGGAACTGGTCACCCTGAGCGCCTGCCAGACGGCGGGCGTGGGCTTTCATCGCGGGGAGCCGAGCGGGTTCGCGCAGGCATTGTTTCAGGCGGGTGCGCGCTGTGTGCTGCTGACGTTCTGGAAGGTGGACGACCGGGCTACGTCGCTGCTCATGTCGCGCTTCTATGAGAACGTGGCGGCATACAGCCGTCACGGAGAGACCATCTCGTATTCTGAGGCGTTGGAAGGCGCGAAGAACTGGCTGCGAACCTACCAGGATGCGAAGGGCAACCGGCCCTTCGCCCATCCCGTGTACTGGTCGGGGTTCGTTCTGATCGGCGACGCCAACTAACTCTTTCCGGTCCGCTGAAGTTCCTGCCGCGCCCGTGTGCCCATCTCGCCGTTATCCTCAGCCAGCCTCTCGAGACGCGCGCGCGCTTCCTGCGCATGGCCGGCATCCCGCAGGGCGAGATACTCCACCCATTGCGCCTCCTCGCGCCAGTGCACGGGAAGGGTGTCGATATGCAGCGCCTCCAGCACGTTCAGCGCATCCGCCGGTTGTCCGGCATTGACCATGGCGCTGGCGAGCACCAGGCGTTGCACCGAGCTCAACATCTCGTCGTCCGGCAGCGGCGCGTTACGCAGTTGCGCCACCGTACGTGTTGCATCCTGCTGGCGGTAGCTCTGGATCGCCTGCTTGAGCGCAGCACTTTCCGTCTCCTCTTCCGAACGCTGGGCGACGGACTCGAGCTGCAGGGGAATCCAGTACGCCTGCGTGCGCGGATGGCGGGTGCCGAAGAACCAGACGCCCGCCAGGCAGGCGACCGCGACCACAATCGCCGCGACAAGCGCCGGACGCCGCCACTCGCCGCGCCGCGGTTCGCGCCACACAACGCGCCCGTCACGCACAACCGGTTCGCGGCCGGTCCTCAGCGACTCGCGCTCGCGCAGCAGCGACCGGAACAGCACCTCGCATTCCGAGCAGGTTTCCAGGTGCGCCATCACGGCCTGTGCCTCGACGTCGGGCATCAGGCCATTCACAAGATCGATCAGTCGATCCTCATCAGGGTGGGGCAAGACGGTCATCATTCCTCGCTCATCGCCGTGGGTTCCGGGCGTCCCCTTCCAGATTGTCGCGTACGCTGTTCCACAACAGCGCCAGAGTCCCCGATGGAATTTCCCGGGGCTCCAGGCCCTTCGTCAGTACACACTTGCGCACCGCGGCCCGCGTGCGCGAAAGCATCATGTCCACCGCCGCCGGGTTCATGTTGACGCGCGGATGCCGGGCGATTTCCCGCGTAGGCATGTCCAGCATGACGCGCAGGAACCATACGACCCGCGCCCGCGGCGTCAGCCTCTCCACACAATCGCGCAAGGCCTCCGCAAACTGACGTCGCGCCAGCCGATCTTCCGCCCGCGGCGAATATGTTCCCGCCGGCTCGAGTGCTGTAGGGCGAACCCAGCGCTTCTGCCGGCGGGAATGATCGACCACCCCGTTGCGCGCGAGCGTCGAAAAATAGGAACAAACCTGCCCGGGATGCGTGGTCTCAGCCGCCCATACCGGGTCGGCCGCGCGCTGAATGAAGGCGTAGGACTTCTCGGATGCGATGTCCTTCACGTCCTCGGGATCGAGCTGGTTGGTTCGCGTGTGAAACCGGACATAACGCGTAACTGCCGCATTTGCAATCAGCCACAACGCGGCGACCACCCGGTCCCGTTGACCGGCGTCGGACGCGTGAACCAGCTCACGGCACAACTCGAGGAGCCGTTCGGGCCAGCGGGGGATGGCTTCGTATGGATCGGCGCGCATCGCTTCCTGAACGGGGCGAAACCGGGACAGCCAACAAACTGACTATCGCTGAAGCCGGGGGAATCTAACGTCTGTTTCAGAAAAAATAAGGCGCGCGGCCGTTACCGGAACGCACTGGCGTGCCACGACTTGCCGAACGTCGTCTCAAAGCCGCCGCGGCGCACGTCGCCGACAAACTGAATGGTGGTGTCGAACACCGGAGTGTCGTCGTCCACCTGGCCGGCACGGACGATCTCCTGAAAGTCCGGTCGCGGCACCGACTGCACACGCTGCTGCGCATCGCGGAAGAACACCAGCGTACGGTCGAAGCCGTCCAGGCCGCGTTCGCGCAACTGTTTCATGATGCGCACCATCGAGTCGGTGGAACAGCCGCCCACGCCCCCGTCCACATACCCGGCAATCAGCACAAAGCGGTCCTCGACGATTTCGAACGCGCCGTGCACCGGCGCGCCGTGTGAATTCCACGACGGCAGGAACGCCGAGAGTTCGTGGACCACGGTGGCCCGGTCGGCGTCGGAGAGCGGCCGGGTGAAGGCGTACACCCACACGCGCGCGTCATCGGGAAATCCAGGAAAGAATTTTGTCATGGGATTAGCAGAACTGGTCGAAGGCCTCGACCAGGTCATAGGCGATCTCCTGCGGACCGCGGCCTTCAATCTGCCAGCGCTCCATCATGTAGACCAGTTTACCGTCCTTGAACAGGGCGATGGACGGCGACGAGGGCGGATATCCCGGCATGTACGAACGCGCCCGCTCGGTCGCTTCGCGATCGACACCCGCAAACACGGTGGCGGTGCGGTCCGGCAATTTGCTGTGCTGAATGGCCATCTTCACGCCGGGACGCGCCATACCGGCGGCGCAACCACACACGGAATTGACCACCAGCAGCGTCGTGCCGGCGGCGTTCTTCAACGCGATATCGACGTCGGCGGGGGTTTTGAGCTCGGCGAACCCGACCTCCGTGAGATCCTTGCGACAGGGTTCGGTGACTTCAACCGGGTACATCATGTCCTCGTCCTCCTCCTACAGATTCAACTCGAGCCGCGCCGCTTCGGACATCAACTGCGGTGTCCACATCGGCTCCCAGGTAATTTCAACGCGGACGGACGCCACGCCCTCCACGGCATTGACCTTCTGCTCCACGTCGGCCGGCAGCGTTTCGGCCGCCGGGCAGTGGGGTGTGGTCAGCGTCATGGTGACGACGACGTCATTACTATCGGAAATGGCGATGTCGTAAATGAGTCCGAGCTCCCAGATGTCGATGGGAATCTCGGGGTCATAGCAGGTCTTGAGGGCGGCGATGATCTTTTCGCGCAGCGCCTGTGGCGACATCGTGTTGTTGTCCATGGTCATTCGGTGCTCACGCTCTGATCGACGGTCCTTTGCAGCGCCGCGCGCAGCGCGTGCCACGGCAGTGTGGCGCATTTTACACGCACGGGAAACTCGCGCACACCCTCGAATACGGCCAGCTTGCCCAGCACTTCCTCGTCGGCCGTAGCGTTGTCGTCGGTGACGAGATCGTGGAAGCGGCCGAACAGCGCCTCGGCTTCGGCGATGGTGCGGCCCTTGAGGGCGTCGGTCATGAGCGAGCAGCTGGCCATGCAGATGGCGCACCCGGTGCCTTCGAAGGACAGGTCGCGAATCACGTCACCCTCCACGAGCGCGTACACGGTGACGTGGTCGCCGCACAGCGGGTTGTAGCCCTCGGCGTGGCGGTTGGCCCCGGCCAGTTTCCCGAAGTTCCGGGGGTGGCGGTGATGATCGAGGATCATCTCCTGATACAGTTCGCGCATTTCGCTCATCGTTTACTCACTTAGCTCGCGGGTCCTGTCACGGACATCCCCGGACCGGCTTCGCTACGCTCGCCGCCGAGGGCCCCTGTCCGTGCCACCCGCTCGCGCTAGCCCTTGAAGACTTCCTTTACCTTTTCGATGCCGGCAACCAGCCGGTCGATGTCGTCGCGCGTGTTGTAGAACGCGATCGACGCGCGGTTGGTGGCCGGCACGCCGAAGAACTCCATCACGGGCTGCGTGCAATGGTGGCCGGCGCGAATCGCGATTCCTTCATGGTCGAGAATCATCCCCGCGTCGTGCGGATGGATGCCCTCGATGGTGAACGACACCACTGCCGCACGATGCGCCGGGGTTCCCACCAGGGTCACGCCCTCGATGCCGGCGATCCGTTCCGCGGCATACGTCACCAGATCACGTTCCCATGCCCGGATCGCTTCCCAGCCGACGCCGTTGAGATAGTCGATGGCGGCGCCCAGTCCCACCGCGGCGGCGATGTCGGGGGTGCCGGCTTCGAAGCGGTGGGGAAGCACGTTGAACGTGGTTTTCGCGAAAGATACAGAGGCGATCATGTCGCCGCCACCCTGGTAGGGCGGCAGGGATTCCAGCAGGGCGCGCTTTCCATACAGCACGCCCGACCCGGTGGGCGCAAACATCTTGTGGCCGGAAAACACGTAGAAATCGGCATCCAGGGCGCGCACGTCCACGTGGAAGTGCGGCACCGCCTGGGCACCGTCAACCAGCACCGGAACCCCGCGTTCGTGCGCCGCCAAGATGATCTCCGGCAGCGGATTCACAGTACCGAGCGAGTTGGACACGTGCGCCACCGCCACCATGCGCGTGCGCTTGTTCAGGAGCGTGCGGTATTCGTCCAGCAGCAGATCCCCGTGATGATTCATGGGAATCACACGCAGTTTCGCGCCCGTGCGTTCGCACAGCAGCTGCCACGGCACGATGTTGGAATGGTGTTCAAGCGCCGAAATGACGACCTCGTCGCCTTCGACGAGGCGCGACCCGAACGAGCTGGCCACCAGGTTGATGCCTTCGGTGGTGCCGCGCACAAAGATGATCTCGGACAGATCGGCGGCGTTGATCAGGGCACGTACTTTCTCGCGCGCGCCCTCGTAGAGATCGGTGGCGCGAACGCTCAGCGTGTGCACACCGCGGTGCACGTTGGAATTGTCGCGCGCGTAGAAGTTGGAAACCGCGTCGATTACGGCACGCGGCTTGTGCGAGGTCGCCGCGTTGTCCAGGTAGACCAGCGCCTTGCCGTGTACCTGCTGCGCCAGCGCCGGAAAATCACGGCGCACACGCGGGACGTCCAGCAGCGGAGTGGAGGAGGTGCGGGTCATGGTGCAGCCTATCCGCGCTCGCGGCGCGAGCGCTCCAGCCAGTCGAAAATGTCGTCCTCGAGACGAACCTTCAGCGGCTCCTCGGTGATGCGCTCCAGCACTTCGCTGGCGAAAGCGTACACCATCAGGTCGCGCGCCTCGGTCAGTGGAATGCCGCGCGAGCGCAGGTAAAACAGGGACTCGTCATCGGTCTTGCCGATGGCGGCGCCGTGCGTGCACTTGACGTCGTCCGCGAAGATCTCGAGCTGGGGATTGGAATTGATGCGGGCATCGTCGGAGATCAGCATGCAGTTGTTCTCCTGCTTGGCGTCGGTCTTCTGCGCCACCGGATCCACGTAGATACGTCCGTTGAACACGCCCCGAGAGTGCCCGTCCAGAATGCCCTTGTAAAGTTCGAAGCTGTGGCAGTGCGGCTGCCCGTGCCGGATGAAGGTGTGATTGTCGACGTGCTGGCGGCCGCCGGCCAGATACAGGCCGTCCACGCGCGCGTCGATGCCCTCGCCGGCGAGCAGTGTGTGCACGTCGTTGCGCACCAGCGCGCCGCCCATGCAGATGTTCATGGTGGAGAAGCGCGCACTGGCGCCCACGCGCGCCGTCTGCATGGCCACGTGGAAGGCGCGCGTGCTCTCGCGCTGCACCTTCCAGTGCGTCAACGACGCGTTGTCGCCGCACACCATCTCGGAAACGGCGTTGGTGAAGTACTGCGCGTCACCCAGTCCGATGTGGCTCTCCGCAATCGCGACTTCGGCACCGCGGTCGGCCACCACCACCAGGCGCGGATGCGTCATGGCGGGCGTGGAACCGGGAACGGTGACGTGCACCACGTGAATGGGCCGGTCCAGAACCACCGAATCGGCCACCTCGACGTACATGCCGTCGCTCCAGAAGGCGGTGTTGAGCGCCACGAAGCGCTGGGTGCCCAGGTCGACGCCCTTGCCGAGCAGGGTTTTCACGCGGTCGCCCCGTTCGCGCAGCGCGTCCGAAAGTGCACCTATCCAAACACCCCGCGGGAGTTTTCCGATGCGCGAAAGTCCGGCCGACACGCGGCCGTTCACGAACACCAGGCGGTGACAGTGGGAATCGTCGAAGGTGTGGGCCACGATGGCGGCCTCGTCGACGTTGGTTGCCACCTCCGCCGGCATGAAGTCCAGCTCCGCGATGGGACGCGTGCGCGTAAAGCGCCAGTCTTCTTCGCGCAGCGACGGAAATCCCAGCGTGCGGAAGGTCTCGAAACCGGCGCGGCGCAGCTCGTGTACCCATGCCGGGTCGTGCTGCTTCAGCCGCGGTTCCAGGTCGGCGAAGGTCTGTTCGTAGGAGGTGACGCCGGGCATTTACTTCGTGACCTCCTCGTACCCTTCCTGTTCCAGCTCCAGCGCCAGTTCCTTGCCGCCCGTCTTGATGATCCTGCCGTCCACGAAGACGTGCACGACGTCGGGCACAATGTAGTTGAGCAGGCGCTGGTAGTGGGTGATGACCACCATGGCGCGGTCGGGGCTGCGCAGGGCGTTGACGCCGTTGGCCACGATGCGCAGGGCGTCGATGTCCAGGCCCGAATCGGTTTCGTCCATGACGCACAGCTTCGGGTCGAGGATGGCCATCTGCAGAATCTCGTTGCGCTTCTTCTCGCCGCCCGAGAACCCCTCGTTGACGGAACGGCCCATGAAGCTCTCGTCGATCTTGAGCAGCTTCATCTTGTCCTTCACGAGTTTCAGGAATTCCATGGCGTCGAGTTCCTTCTCGCCGCGCGCCGTACGTACGGCGTTGAGCGCGGTGCGCAGGAAGTAATTGTTGCGCACGCCCGGAATCTCCACCGGGTACTGGAAGGCGAGAAACAGCCCGCGCGCGGCGCGCTCTTCGGGCGCCAGTTCGAGGACGTCTTCGCCCGCGATGCGGATTTCTCCCTGCGTGACGGAGAAGGTTTCGCGGCCCGCCAGCACCTGCGCCAGCGTGCTCTTGCCGGAGCCGTTGGGGCCCATGATGGCGTGCACCTCGCCCGCTTTGACGGTGAGGTTCACTCCCTTTAAAATCTCTTTTCCTTCGATTCCTGCGTGAAGGTTCTTGATCTCTAGCATCGTGTCTCCAGAATTGATATCGAGTTGTCCCGGTTACGTCGCTTCGCGACGTTATCCCACCGAGCCCTCGAGGCTCACGGCCAGCAGCCGCTGCGCCTCGACGGCGAATTCCATCGGCAGCACCGCGAACACTTCGCGGCAGAAGCCGTTGACAATCATGTTCACCGCGTCCTCGTTCTTGATGCCGCGCGCGCGGCAGTAGAACAACTGATCGTCGCCGATCTTGGACGTGGTGGCTTCGTGTTCCGCAATCGAGGAAGTGTTGGCCACCTCGATGTACGGGAAGGTGTGTGCGCCGCACTTGTCGCCGATCAGCATGGAATCGCACTGTGTGAAGTTGCGGGCGTTGGTGGCGCCCTTTTCGATCTTCACCAGCCCGCGATAGCTGTTCTGGCCGTGTCCGGCGGAAATGCCCTTGGACACGATGGTGCTGCGCGTGTTCTTGCCGCGGTGCGTCATCTTGGTGCCGGTGTCGGCCTGCTGGTAGTTGTTCGTCAGCGCCACCGAGTAGAACTCGCCCACGGAATCATCGCCGTTGAGCACGCAGCTGGGATACTTCCACGTAATCGCAGAGCCGGTTTCCACCTGCGTCCACGAAATCTTGGAGCGGTCACCCCGGCAGTCGCCGCGCTTGGTGACGAAGTTGTAGATGCCGCCTTTGCCCTGCTTGTCGCCGGGGTACCAGTTCTGCACCGTGGAGTACTTGATGGTGGCGTCTTCTTCGGCGATCAGTTCCACCACTGCTGCGTGCAGCTGATTTTCGTCGCGGATGGGCGCGGTGCAGCCCTCGAGATAACTTACATATGCACCCTTCTCCGCGACGATGAGTGTGCGCTCGAACTGTCCGGTTTCGCGCGCGTTGATGCGGAAGTACGTGGAGAGCTCCATCGGGCAGCGAACACCCGCCGGCACGTACACAAACGAGCCGTCGCTGAACACGGCCGAGTTCAGCGCGGCGTAGAAGTTGTCATTATAGGGAACCACCGTGCCGAGCGCCTTCTTGACGAGCTCGGGGTGATTCTCGACCGCCTCGGAGAACGAACAGAAGATGATGCCGAGCGCAGCCAGCTTCTCCTTGAAGGTGGTGGCCACCGACACCGAGTCGAACACGGCGTCCACGGCGACACCCGCCAGGCGCATCTGCTCGACCAGGGGAATACCCAGCTTGTCGAAGGTGCGTCGGATTTCGGGGTCCACTTCGTCCAGGCTCTTGGGACGGTCGCCGCTCTTCTTGGGCGCCGAGTAGTAGTGAATGTCCTGGAAGTCGATCTTGGGGTGCTTGATGTTGGCCCACGCCGGTTCTTCTTCACCCATCTGGGCCCAGGCACGGTACGCGCGCAGGCGCCATTCCAGCAGCCATTCGGGTTCGTGCTTGCGCGCCGAGATGGCGCGAACGACGTCCTCGTTCAGTCCCTTGGGAATCTTGTCTTCTTCGATCTCGGTGACGAATCCCCACTGGTATTCTCTGGAGATCCGTTCCTGGATGGGATCGTCGGCCGGCACCGGTGCCGGCTGAGGCTTCTCTGCCATCAAAAATCCTCCGCCACTGCGGCTAGCAGCTTTAATCGCACTGAATTGGTCGCATTTAGAGTAACCAAATCGGCGATGGGATGCAACGGGGTTGCCGGGGGCACCCGGAATGAGCTAAGTCGTTGTCAGGGCTTAGATTCATCCACGACGGCGCTGTCCGGCATCTGCATGCGGCTCTCGTCGAAGGGCTTGTCGAAGGCCCACTCGTCGACCGAGCACGTGCTAAGTGGCTGGTGATCGGTCGAGTAGATAGTGTACCGCGACGGCATCAACATTCCATCCACCTTCTTGTAGTCCTCATATACCAGGATGTGCTCGGGTGTGGACTGGACGCTATCGGGCAGCAACGCCCGGTAGGTGACCGTGTACGCGCACGCTTTGAGCTGCTTCGACGCCGGATCGATGTAGAGCCGGTAGGTGTCGCGCGGTGTATCGCCGGTGCCGGGCATGAAGGTCATGTTGACGACGTTGAATTCCGTCGGATCACCCCACAGCGTGTCTGTACCCGCGACCGTCAGCTTCACGCCGGGATCCATGGTGAGCCAGGGGAGATCCAGAAAGTAATAATTGAGGAGTGCCAGAAAGCGCGGCGGCGTGTGCCGCGTCCAGTGCATGCTCCAGGCGCGTTTGCCGTCCCAGGCCATGCTCTGACCCGTTTCCGGAAAATCCAGATACGCGCGCCGGGTGCGGTTGTCGACCATGACGTGCGCCGTGGTGGCGACGGAATCGCGCGGGCTTCTTGACTCGCACTCGAAGTACACCGTTTTCGCCGAACGCCACGACGCCATCCCGCCGTGCGCATCGATCATGGCCACCACGATGGGCGGCGCGGAGGTCTCCACGGGTGCCGCCTGGCCGGCCGCCTGCTGCGTGGACGACGGCTCCTTCTTCGAACACCCGGCCGCCAGCACGAGCGCGATGCAAACCACGAAGCATGCGCAACGCGCGGTGCGCACGCTGCCCTTGCGGGATTGAGCCAGTGCCATTTTGGCCTCCCCCTCTAGTGAGTGACCACCAACTTGCGGGACACAACCGTGCCGTGTGTCGAAAGGCGGACGAAATACACGCCGCTGGCGAGATTCGACACATCAACATCCGCCTGCGCGACGCCCGGGCGCGCGCTGGATGTGGCAAGAATACGCGCCACGCGCCGTCCGGTCACGTCATAGATGGTGATGTCCGCGGGACCCGCCTGGTCGAGCGCGTAGCCGATGCGCACCCGCCCGGTTGCCGGGTTGGGCATCGGGGAACCGAGGAACGTGGGCGTGCGCGCGGGGCTCTGCGAGACCGCGGTGGCTGTGGCGTTGCATCCCGTCATGCGCATGTGCACCAGCTTGTCGTCCGCGGCATTTCCATCCTTCTCGGCATCATTCACCTGGATGACTCCCAGCAGGTCGAAGGGAAGACCGGGGTTGTCGGTCCAGGCGGGAACTGAATTGACGACCGGCGCGGAGAACGCGAAGTCGTAATCGATACCGCCGATGAGCTCCGCGGTCAGGGGAACGTCATGCCAGCGCAGGCCACCGGCGTCCGACAGGACGCTCTGCATCGTCACCAGTGAGCCGCGTGTGGTCCCGGTGGCGTCGTAGATGGCGGCCGTGATGTAGTCGCCCGCGGGTATGTCTGCATACACACCCAGTTCATAGACCTCCTGATTGATGTCAGCGGTCACGAACGCGCCCTCACTGAACGGATTGCCCAGCGAAATGGGTGGCGGAACCGGCCCCCCGGGCTTGGTCATCGTGAAATGGTAGCCGGGCGCATCTTCCGTCCAGCCCACGCGCAGCGTGGGAGCGGGATTGGACGTCGCGCCGCCCGCCTCGCCGTCGAGCACCTCGAAGACGTCGATCAGCTTCGGCCCCGGGGCGGTATCCACTTCGTAGGACGAGGTGCCGTCGACCTTGACCGCGATGTCGTATTGCTGGCCGGCCACCAGTTGCGCCGAAATCGGAACGTCCACGTAGTTGAGAAACGCGGACGAAACCACGGCCGTGCCGTCGGCGATGAGGTAGCTGCGCGATTCCCCGAACGACACGTAGACCTGCGCCGTCACCCGGGTGCCCGCGGCCGCCGCGAGGTTCATCGCCACATCGCACAAACGCACCGTGCGCTGTGGCTGCACATAGACGCCGACGTCGGGCGATGCCGCAACCGCGATGTCGTGCGAGCCCCCGAGGTCGACGGTGCTGGTCTGGTCGCAGGGGTTGGCCACCGTCACCAGCTGAATCTGTGCCGCCTCCCCCGCCGACGGACTGCCGTTCTCGCTGGCGCTGCGCAGGCGAACCACCCCGGCGACATCATAGGGCAAGTCCGACGCCA
>DASRYI010000346.1:0-10782 GCA_035687255.1 Candidatus Krumholzibacteriia bacterium
AAACGTCGATCCCGACGACGCTGGCCCCATACTCGGCGAGCGCCACCGACCCGCGACCGGAGCCGCACCCGACGTCGAGCACGCGGGTCCCGGAAAGCGGAGAGAGTGTTTCGATGCAGAAGTCGAGGCGCTCGTGCAGACTGCGGCGTGTCAGGCGGTCCCACATCCGGGAGGTGAAGGGCTTCCTGCCGGAATAGATGGCGTCGAATCCCTCCGCAACACGGTCGAAGTATTTTTCCAGGCGTTCGAGATCGTTCATGGAACCGACAGCTCGCAGACCGGTCCGAAAGGAAACAGGCGGAGGACGTCGCGCAGGCGTGCCGCGGTACTATCGAGTCCGTAGTAGTGGCGCCAGCGCAATCCGGGGGACAGGCGCACGCGTGGTTGCCCGGGATCGACTTCCCACGGATGCAGGTAGAACACCACCGGCAGGCCTTCACGGTTGACGTCGCGATAGGCCCGGCGCAGGAACCAGGACGGAAGCACACGAAAGTACACCCCGCCGCCAACCGGGAGGTTGAACGCGCCGATGCGCATGGTCGACGGAGGTACTTCGACGACGCCGCTTTCCTGACGATGCGGTTCGCGGCGCGCATCCGGAATTCCGTAACGGGGATTGTGCACCGGGAAGATACTCGAATCGAAGCGCATCCCCAGGGACGCGAGAACATCCAGCGCCCAACGTGTCTCACGCACAATCGAGAAGTAAGGCGCGCGGTATGCCACGACCGGCTGGCTGACGATAGCTCGCAGCGACGCGAGCGAGCGCGCCACATCGGCCTGAAATTCGGCGCGGGTCTGTCGATAGATGAACTGATGCTGATACCCGTGGCTGGCGACTTCGTGGCCCCGGCCGGCAATTTCCTGCACAAGCTCGGGATGGAGGTCGGCCACGTCGCCGAGGACAAAGAATGTCGTGCGCACGCCCGCGTCATCGACGATGTCCAGGATCCGGCGCGTCGAATCCACGATGCGGTCCTCGCACGACCGCCACTGGGATGCGGGCACCAGCCCGTGGTACCAGTCTTCGACGTCGATGGTGAAAATGTTCGTGGTCATCGACCCGGCTCCCACCGAAGCAGAAGCCGCCCGGCCGCGGCCAGCGCCAGCGCGACCGCAAGTGTGGCCGCCACCGCAACGACATTGGAGACAAGCGGAAGGTACCACGCCACGACGCACAGTACCGTTGCCGCCATCCACGCCATCGCATCGGTGGCAAGACGCGAAAGGCCGCGGGCCTGCAAACGCAGCGAAAAATGGTGCGCGCTCCCTCGCCACCACGGTATCCCGGCCTTTGCGCGCGAGTAAACGAGCAGGGCCACCTCCAGCAGGACGACACCGGTCGCGACCGCGGCCGATGCTGCATACTTCCACGGTGCCGCCACGGTCGACGGAGCCACGGTGAGAAGGCTCGCAGCCACGACAAACCCGAGCAGGTGGCTGCCTCCGTCGCCGAGGAAAATGGATGCGGGCGGTCGGTTGAACACGAGAAAACCGAGAGTCGCGCCAACGGTAGTCAGAGACAGCCACGACTCGGTCGTGCGCGCACCGGCAAACGTCAGCATGATCACCACCATGCCCGCGACCAGTCCGTCGCAGACGTCGGTCACGTTGAAGGCGTTCACCAGCAGCACCAACCACGCAATCGTAATGCCGGAATCGAGCAACCGGTTGCCGGTAAGATGCCATCGCAATTCGAGTGTGACCGCGATGATTGCAACCGCGGTTTGCAGGATGAGCTTCGGGACGGCAGAGAGCGGGCGCAGGTCATCGGTGACACCGACCCCGAGAAAGAGCAGGGCGGGTATCCAGGTGTGCGCGGGAATCAAGGAGCCACCCCGGTTCGCGCCCAGAAATTGCGCGACAAGGGTCACCAGCAGGACCGTCAGCGCAATGGCGATTCCGCCGGTGTGGGCAACGGGAACACGGTGCTGCGGAACGATCTCCCCGGGATGGGCCAGCATACCCGCTCTGCGCGAAAGATTGCGAACCGCCCACGTGATGACGGTGCCGGCGCAGAACGCAAGCAACAACCAGCCGATTCTCATGCCCTCGTCCTCCCGACGCGCGTTTCTTGCGCCCGCAGGGACGATGCGAGCGCGAACCCGTCGCGCATCACCTGGGCCATCGACGAGTACTCCCAGCGACCGTAGCGACCGAGCGGAAACACACCGCGCGAGTGCAGATGCGCGGCGGCGCGCTCCACCACCGCCTGGCACTCCGGAGTAAACACGACGTAGGCGGGATCGACGACACGTATGTCGATACCCAGAATCTCGCATCCAGCCGGGATGGCGACGACACGTTCAAGATCACAGCGAAGAACGGCTCGGATCGAATTCAGATTCGGCGATGGCCATTCGGAAGGCTCTACGATTTCCGCCATCAATCCCCACCCATCATGCGGCGCTGTCCCGGGATCGAACTCGTACAGATGAATGAGGCGGGTGAAACACAGTGACTCGTCAGGGTAGTAGCGCCAGAAACCCCGACCGCGGGGGCGTGGTCCGCGGACGCGAATCATCGCGTTGAGCACGCGGTTGCACAGAAGCCGGGAACACGCCTTGCGCAGAGCAGCGGGGACACCTGCGGTAATCCTCATCAGCACGGGAAGGGGAAGGGTGGCGATACACGCATCCTCGTAGTGCAACTCAAGATCGCGACCATGATGCGTGACAATCACGCGCTGGGCATCGGGGTCGATCGCACGCACGTGATGTTCGAGTCGCAGATCGGTCGCCCGTTGTGCGAGCGCGTGTGACAACAGCTCCATGCCCCGTATGTCGTCTCCGCCGGGGCGCGGATACCACGCGTTCGCGTTGTACGCGAGTGCGATCCGGTCGCCGTCCAGCGCCCCACGGGTCGCACTGTCAATATCCGGGCGCGCAATGTTCCATTGAAAACCGCTCGGTGCCAGCGTCTCCAGCGGGCGTTTCCATTGCTTGCGGTTGTACGGAAAAAAGAACAGCTCGCAGAGCTCCCGCCCAAACGAGCGTTCGAGCATCTCGGCGTAGTTCGCAGGTGGAGACGGATCTTCATCGCGGGCGGCTTTCACAAGGCCGCTCAGACACGCGGTTGCTGCGTGCGGATGCAACCCCGCCAGGTGAAGCTGAATGGGAAAACGCGCCACGCCCTGGGAGGTTTCTACGAAGGCTTCCGTGTTCAGAGCAACAAGATCGGATCCGAGCAGTCCGCGAATACGACGCTCGGTCGTTGCGTCCTGAAAATGGAGGAGGTGCAGTACGTGGTCGAACCAGTAGCCCGCGATGCAGTCCGTGCGGACCAGCCCACCCGGGCGGTCGTTCTGTTCGAGCGTGAGTGCTGCCTCGCCAAGCTCGAAGGCGGCCGCGAGGCCCGCGACGCCCGCTCCCAGGACGATAAATTGCGCGCGGTTCGTCATGACCGGGGACCGGCCTGACCATGGAGTATGCTCCGGTAGCGTTCTGGCACAGAGCCGGTTCGGGGCAGTCTTACCGGAAATTCAACGGCGCCTGCAGGGGTCCATCGCGGCGCCGCGGTCAATCTAACATTCCTTCCGAGCGGTCAGGAACCAAAAAACCGAGCCATTGCCGGGCCAGAATGGTCAGCCGGCCTGAATCGCGAATGCGCCGGGATCGAGCTTTGTGCGGCGCGCGGCGCGCCGAAACGCTATCTTGAAGGTAAGGACAAGGAGCTCTGAGATGGACACATCCAATATCACGCTTACCAGCGAAGAACGGGCGCTCCTGGTCGAGGTTCTGGAGTCCGCCCTCAAGGACACTCTGATCGAGGAACACCGCACTCGAGTCCCGACGTACCGCGAGGCGGTGGTACGGCACGGGGAAGTGCTCACCGGATTGCTGGACAAGCTGAAGGCAGTGGTCAGCTAGCCCCGTTGCGCCGCGACGGCATGATTCCGGTCTCCCGGCCTCCCGGTTGACTCCCGGTATGCGGGAGGCGTATAAGTAGCTCCACCGCGGGATCGCCGTGCGATCTCTACCCGATCTGCGGGCACACATCCGGGTGGCGGCCGCAACCTCATGATCGGGCATGTTCCGTGGAACTTCTCTCCTTTGTTTCCTTGCTTGGATTCCTGACCGGGATGCGTCACGCGGTCGAGCCTGACCACGTTGCCGCCGTGTCTACTATCGTCTCACTTCATCATGATCCGCGCCGTGCGGCGCGTATCGGTCTCGCGTGGGGAATCGGGCACGCGCTGGTTCTTCTGCTCGTGGGCGGTGTTCTGCTGGTGCTGCGTCTTCGCCTGCCGGGCTGGTTCTCGACGCTGGCGGAACTGGGTGTGGGCGTGGCGCTGATCGTGCTTGGAGCAACCAGCCTGCGACGGGCGCTACGCGAGGGTCGGCGCGGGCCGGTCCATCTTCACGCGCACCGCTCGGGCGCACATACGCACGCCGGCGCCATTCCGCATGTCCACCTGGGGCCGTTTGTCCTCGCCAGCCGCCCGCTCTTTTTCGGCATGCTCCATGGTCTGGCGGGCACCGGCACGCTGGCCGCCATGGTGCTGGCGAGCATGCCGTCGCTTCGTTCCGGGCTGGTTTACATCACCGTCTTCGGCGCGGGATCCATTCTGGGGATGACGATGCTGACAGGCGTGCTGGGGATGACGCTGCGGAACGCGGCCCGGGGTGCGCGTGCACGGCTGCTTCTGCAGGCCGGGGCGGGCGCGATGTCCCTCGGCCTGGGTGCGGTGTGGGTGTGGGTGTCGGCGTCGGGACTCCTGACGGGCTGACATGCACGAATTCTCCCCCTCCGGGCGACCGGCCAGGCGCCGGCCTCCGCACCGGATTCCTCCGGGCAGGGCCACGGGGCCCATTCCCATTCTTCTGTTTCCAGAGGAAACCCGGGCGCCGCATTTGTCGTAATTCCCGCTAGTATATCTGGTGTCTGTTTGGGTTGCCCATGAAGGAGAACCCCGCAATGAAGAAGAAATGGATATGGATCGGCGCTGCGGCGCTGGTGGTGGTGGTTGGATCGATTGGCGCCGTCTCATTGAAGGGCCGTGGTCACAAGACCCCCGAGGTGCAGACAGCCAAGGCCACCCGGCAGAAGATCATTCAGAAGGTCAACGGGACGGGAAAGATCCAGCCCAAGACTCAGGTCAAGATCAGCGCTGACGTGAGCGCCAAGATCACGAAGCTGGCGGTGGTCGAGGGGCAGGAAGTCAAGAAAGGGGATTTTCTCCTCGAACTCGACCGGCAGCGCTACCTGGCGCTGGTGGAAAGCGCCGAGGCCAATGTCCGTTCGGCCGAGGCCAATGCCGCGCTGGTGAAGGAAAACATGTCGCGAGCGGAGAAGGAGTTCAACCGCTCCAAAGAGCTCATGGCGCAGAATCTGGAAGCCCAGGCGTCCTTCGACGACAAGCAGGCCGCCTACCAGGTGGAAGTGGCGCGCTATGACGCCGCCAGGAACCAGGTGCAGCAGGCGCGTGCCTCGCTCAAGCAGGCCCAGGACGACCTCTCCAAGACAACCATCTACGCACCCATGGACGGGGTGGTCACCGACCTCAACAAGGAGCAGGGCGAGATCGCGATCGGCTCGCAGTTCCAGCCCGACGTGATTCTCGTCATTTCGGATCTCTCGGTGATGGAAGCGCAGGTCAATGTCGATGAAAACGACATCGTGCAGGTGGCCAAGGGGCAGGAGGCGGAGATTCAGGTGGACGCGCTGCCCGATCAGACGCTCCACGGCACCGTGAGCGAGATCGCCAACAGCGCCAACGCGACCGGCGCCGGCACCCAGGACCAGAAGACCGAATTCGAGATCAAGATTGTCATCAACGACCCGCCCAAGACGTTGCGCCCGGGCATGACCGCCACCGCGGACGTCTTCACCAAAACCAACGACACCGCGCTTTCTGTGCCCATCCAGTGTGTGGCGGTGCGCACCGTCGACCAGCTCACCACCAAAGGTCAGAAGCGCGAGGATGCCGAGAAGACCTTCAAGGCCGACAAGGATGGCTTCGTTGAGGTTGTGTTCTGCGTCCAGGACGGCAAGGCGGTTGCGAAACAGGTCAAGACGGGTATCCAGAGCGAGGATCTGATCGAGATCACCGACGGTCTCAAGGAGGGCGACGAAGTGGTGAGCGGCAGTTATCGCGCTATCTCCAAGGATCTCAGCAACGGCGCGCTGGTGACCATCAACAACGAAAAGAAGCCGGAAAAGAAAGACGCGGAGACGCAGAGTGCATCCCGGTAACGGCAACGGCGCGTCACTCAACGCCTCGACGCTCTCGCTTCGCGACGTCGTGAAGACCTACGTGATGGGTGCGGACACCGTGCACGCATTGCGTGGCATTTCGCTGGACATTCATCGCAACGAATACGTCGCGGTGATGGGTCCGTCGGGGTCGGGCAAGTCGACGCTGATGAACGTGATTGGGTGCCTCGACGTGCCGACATCGGGAACCTATGCGCTCGAGGGCCAGATGGTTGCCGAGATGAGCGAATACCAGCTGGCCGACATCCGCAACCAGCGCATCGGATTCGTATTCCAGACCTTCAACCTGATCCCACGCTCCAATATCTTCCACAATGTGGAATTGCCGCTTATCTACGCCGGCGTGCCCAGGTCAAAACGGCGTGAACGCGTGGAACAGGCCATTGAGCGCGTCGGGCTTGCGAATCGCGTGAAGCACAAACCCAACGAACTCTCGGGCGGGCAGCGCCAGCGCGTGGCGATTGCGCGCGCCCTGGTGGGAAACCCCTCCATCATTCTGGCCGACGAACCGACCGGCAATCTCGACAGCAAGACCGGTGACGAGATCATGGCGTTGCTCGACGAGCTCCACCAGGCCGGACAGACCATCATCCTGGTGACGCACGAGGACTACATCGCCGAACACGCGCGGCGTGTCATCCGGTTGCGCGACGGTGTGATCGAAAGCGACGAGCCCCTCGCGCAGGTGGGATAGCCATGCGCTGGCGGATCGACCTCGAAGAATCGTTCAGCATCGCCCTGAGTGCGCTGCGCGCCAACAAGGCGCGGGGCGTCCTGACGACACTGGGCATCATCATCGGCATCGTTGCGGTCATTCTCACCATGACAGCCGCGCACGGCCTGCAGACTGCGTTCCGCCAGAGCTTCTCCGCCGTGGGCAGCGACGTTATCTACGTGTCCCGCTTCCCGTGGATCATCATGAACGACTTCTTCCTGTACCGGAACCGGCCGCCGCTGGACCTGCGCGACGCCGATGCGCTCGCCGAGCGTCTCAAGGGCAGGGCGATCGTCAACCCCACACTGGGTGGCCGGCAGGACGTGAAATATCGCGACGACATTGTCGAGGGAGTGCAGGTCGTCGGCACCACGGAGAAACGCACACTGGTGGCCAGTGGCCAGGCTGAGAAGGGGCACTTCCTGACCGAGTTTGAGGTGCAGTACAAGAAGAACGTCTGTGTGATCGGCACCGAGATTGAAAAGGCACTCTTCAAGGGAACCGATCCGCTGGGGAAGAAGATCAAGATCGGCCGGACAGCGTTCACGGTGGTGGGTGTGATGGAGAAGCAGGGAGGTGGTTTCCTGGGCGGACCCAGCTTCGACCGGCAAATATACGTCCCCATCAGTTCGTACATTCGCGCCTACGGCGGTGAGCGCCTGGATGTGAATCTGGCCGTGAAGGCGCCGTCCCAGGAGGCGCTGGGCGATCTCGAGTATGAAGTCATCGGGGAAATGCGCAAGATCCGCGGACTGCGCCCGAGCGAGAAGGATGACTTCTCGATCAACAAACTCGATACGCTCGTGGGCGCCTTCGACAACGTCATGGGTGTGGTTCTGCTGGTGGGGCTCCTGATCACGAGTATTTCGCTGTTCGTGGGCGGTGTGGGCGTGATGAATGTGATGTTCGTTTCGGTTACCGAACGGACGCGTGAAATCGGCATCCGCAAGGCCATCGGGGCGAAGCCCCACAGCATCCTTTTTCAGTTTCTGTTCGAGTCGGCCGCCATCTGCCTGACGGGCGGCTTCATCGGCATTGTGATTGCCGCGGGGCTCACGGCGGTCCTGAACGCGACCGTGATGCCCGCCAGCGTGTCGCCCGGTATCCTGCTGACCGCCGTCACTGTGGCGGTGGCCGTGGGGGCCGTGGCCGGTTTTGTGCCCGCGCTCAAGGGCGCCCGCATGAACCCGGTAGACGCGCTTCGCTACGAGTAGGAGACGTCATGCGGGTTCCCGATCTGCTGGGCATGTCAACCGGCGCCATCGTCGGAAACAAGCTGCGTTCGATGCTTACGCTGCTCGGCATCGTCGCAGGTGTGGCCTCCATCATCGCGGTGATGACGGCGATCAACGTGGTGCAGTCCGCCATGGAGCACGAGATGAGCGTGCTCGGCACGCAGACATTCCAGGTGCAGAAATTTCCGGCCGGTTTCAACTCCGATGAAGAACGCCGCAAGGCCATGCACCGGCCGCCACTCACCATCGAGAATGCCAACGCCATCCGCCAGCAGGTGGATACGGTGGACATCGTGGGCTGCGAGCTGTGGGACTTCGGATTCAAGGCGGAGTACAACGGCGAATCCACCAATTCCAATCTGTCGATCGTGGGGGGGACTCCCGAATACCCTCAGAACAACACGCACTACATCGGAGAGGGCCGCAACATCTCGGAGATGGATATCCGGACCGCGCGGCGGGTGGCCGTTATCGGCTATGCCATCGGGAAGAAGCTCTACCCGTTCGTCGATCCGATCGGGCGCGACATCCGTCTCGACGGCCGCAAGTATCAGGTCATCGGCGTGTTCGACCAGAAGAAGTCGGCATTCGGATCCGGATACGACAACTATGTGCTGATCCCCATCACCACGTTCCAGTCGGTCTACGGCATGATGACCCGGGATGGGTTCGCTCGCTCCTGCAACATTACCGTGCACGCGAAAACGCCGGCGCTCCTGAACGACGCCGTCGAGGAGACGCGCCAGGTCATGCGTCACGAACGCCACCTGCGCCCGGGTGAGCCCGATAACTTCGATTTCTTCAGCAGCGAGAGCCTCATCACACAGTTCCGTCAGTTGACGGCCAAGATCAAGATCGCGGCGTTTGTGATCAGCATCATCGCGCTGATCGTGGCCGGGATCGGGATCATGAACATCATGCTGGTGTCCGTGACCGAGCGGACCAAGGAGATCGGTGTCCGCAAGTCGCTGGGCGCGAATCCGACCAACATCCTGGCGCAGTTCCTGGTCGAGGCCGTGATCCTGTGCAATATCGGCGGCGTCGTCGGTATTCTGGTGGGGTTCGGGTTGGGCAACGTGATCACGTTCTTTACCTCGTTCGACGCGAAGGTGCCTCTGCAATGGGCGATTATCGGCCTCATCTTCTGCTCGACCGTGGGGGTTGTATTCGGGCTCCTGCCCGCCATCCGCGCCTCGCGGCTCAATCCCATCGACGCACTCCGTTACGAATAGCTTGACGCACTCGGGGAGGAGCGTTAGCTTTTCAATTGTCCCGCCCCTTTTCGGCCGAACTGCAGACGCGCGAGCCCCACGCACGCGACCGGGAAGGTAATCATGCCCAATCCGACCGTCGTCCTCGTCGGAGCCGAATTCGAAGAAAATCTCTCCCTGCGCTATCTTTCCTCGTCGGCCCAGACCGCCGGCTTCTCCACAGAAATCGTGCCTTTCAATACCAGCGACGCCCTGCCGCGCGTGGTGGATGCCGTGCTGGCGGCGCGGCCAATCGTGGTGGGGATATCGGTGCCGTTCCAGTTGAGGGCACGCGAGCTGCTGTCGCTGGCCGGTGCACTGCGAAAGCGCGGTTACGATGGACACATCACCATTGGCGGCCACTTTGCGACCTTCGAGTACGAGAACATCCTGCGTGATTTCTTCGCCATCGACTCCGTCGTCCGCCATGAAGGGGAAGAGCCGTTCCGCTGGATCTGCGAGCAGGTGCGCGACAGGATGCCGGTGACGGCACGCCCCGGCGTGGTCGTGCGCAATGGAGACGACATCGACGCCGGGCCCGCACATCCGCTGCCGGCGCTGGACTCGCTGCCGTTCCCGGATCGGCGCGGAGAGCCCGGAGCCGCCATGGGAGTTCCCTCGGCGCCGCTGGTGGCGTCGCGCGGCTGCTACGCGGATTGTTCCTTCTGCTGTATCTACGCCTACGCCGACAATGCCGCGGGCGCGCGCTATCGCCGGCGTTCGCCCGAGAACGTCGTGCGCGAGATGAGTCAGCTCTATCACGGACGCGGTGTGCGCATCTTCGTATTCCAGGACGACAACTTCTTCCTCCCCACGGTGGCGCCGAATATCAAGCGCTACCGGCGCTTCGCGGAGCTCATGCAGGAAGAGGGAATCGAGCACGCGGGCATGGTCATCAAGTGCCGGCCCAACGACGTCGACGAGGAGCTCTTCAGCCTGCTCAAGTCGATGGGGCTGATCCGGGCGTACGTCGGGATCGAGACCAATTCTGACGAAGGGATCGTGAGCCTCAACCGCC
The DNA here is from genome assembly GCA_035687255.1 of Candidatus Krumholzibacteriia bacterium. Taxonomy (GTDB): domain Bacteria; phylum Krumholzibacteriota; class Krumholzibacteriia; order WVZY01; family JAKEHA01; genus JAKEHA01. The sequence goes on from DASRYI010000346.1 coordinate 10,435, forward strand.
GTATCACAGCGGAGGACAACCGGCGCGCCATGGCCATCCTGCGCAAGCTCGAGATCTACAATTCCTTCAACATCCTGATCTTCGATCCGGAGGCAACGCTGGACGGTGTCGAGGCTAACCTCGATTTCATGGCGGATCATTCTGACTTCGCGTTCAACTTCTGCCGTACGGAAGTCTACGCGGGAACCCCGATCAAGCACGTCCTGGAATCACAGGGGCGTCTGAGGGGGGACTACATGGCGTGGAATTACCAGATGCGCAACGACCGGGTGGAGCTCCTGTTCCGGATTGCGTTGCTGGCCTTCAACCGCCGCAACTTCGACCACGACGGAGTGCACACGCTCAACA
>DASRYI010000347.1:0-1837 GCA_035687255.1 Candidatus Krumholzibacteriia bacterium
CGTGGTTGCGCACGCGCAACCTGCACACGCATACCTCGAGAGCATTGTTCTTTCCGCGCGCACGGCCTCCCTGGGCGGCGCGTTCGTCGCCATCGGCGATGACCCGTCGGCGGTCGTGGACAACTCCGCCGGTCTCTCCGGTATTGCCTCCCCGTCCTTTCTTTCCACCTACGACCGCCCGTACGGCGTCGATGCGATCAACGAGGGGTTTCTCGCGGCCGTGCTTCCGTTCTCCAAAGTTGCGATGGGAGCCTCGTGGTTCCATCGCGGCGTGAGCGACGCGCTCTCCGAGGACATGGTGACGCTGGCGTTCGCCCGCGATCTCAAGCGGACGTCCGAGGACGCGTCGCTTTCCGTGGGAGCCAGTGTGGATCTGGCGCACGTGTCCACGCAGGCGGAACAGAGCGACGCCGGCACCGCGGTGACCTGCTCGGCGTCGGTCCTGTTGCGGCCGTTTGCATTCATCGGCCTCGGGTACTCGATACGCAACATCACGCAGCCGTCGTTTGATCTCATCCAGGGCGGCGGAGAGACCTCGCTCACGCGCGCCCAGGCGGTGGGGCTGTCGTACTACTGGCAGCAACGCTTGCTGGCGACGATCGAGTCCCAACAGGATGCGAACGGCGTCTGGAAATCGCGGGGGGGCGTGGAGGTGCGCATCGAGAATCACGTGATGCTGCGCGGCGGCCTCGACGGCACGCACACGGCGGTCGGCGTGGGAGTGCTGGCGGGGGGATTCGCAGTCGATCTGGCCATGACCTCGCATGACACCCTGGGTGCGACCTATCTCTTCACGTTGCGCTACGCGCGGCCCAGACCGGCGGCGGGTTACTGATGCGAACACGCGTCGCACGTGTCCTGTCATGCATGGCAATGCTGGGCGTGCTCCCGGCGTCGAACGCGCACGCGCTCGGGGTGCGATCTCCGGTGCCGGTGGTGGTGCGCGCACGCATCGACGTCCACGTGCTGGCCACGGAGACCGCCGGGGCGTGGACGGTTACATCGCGCTCTCCGGCCGATGCGTCCCGGTTCATGGCCGACCTTACGGCGGGGAATTCCGCCACCGGGATTGCCTACTTCAAGGCCGCATCGATGTGGAGCGAGGCCGACGACGCGCTGGGTCGCGTACGCTTCCGCGCCGAGCAGGGCGACTACCTGAAGGAGTTTGCGGGTTCGGATTCAACCCGCGCCGCGCTGCGCCTGTTTGGAGATGAACGCCGCTTCTTTACGGGCGACATGGGCGTGGCACTCGTCGATGACGATCAGGTGGATGACTTCGAGCATCGCTTCGGAGTGCGGGCGGACGGCGCCACCGGCGCCTGGCGCGCGACCTACTGGGCGGCCGCGCTGGAGGCGGACGACGCGCGTCGTATCAATCAGTACGCTACGGTTCGCTTTGCGCCCACTGTCGCCTGTGCGGGCGTCAGCTATCTGCACGACAACCCGGACGCCGGCAACAACCATGCGGTCGTGAAAGGTGAAGCGGCCGGCTACTACCGTCCGGCCACGGTGGTGCTTTCGTTTGAAGCCAGCGCCACCGGAAGCGGAATGGCCTTTCCGTCCGCGCCGTGGGGCAACTTCGATGCCGGCCATTACTCCACGACCGCGCCTTCGAATTCGGCCACGTTCGCGGAAGTGCGCACGCGCCGCACGCGCGTGGGCCAGGACAACCTCTTCGACGCCGCGTATCAGTACACCAGCGTCGGGACCGACTATACCAACGACCTTGGCACGCTGGTGCCGGGCTCGGAAATCAACCGGGCCTGGATCGACTGGGCCCACCGGCGTTATGCGCTGGACGCGCGTCTGGCGGCGCAGAGCGAGGTCCGTCGCGAAT
>DASRYI010000348.1:0-4222 GCA_035687255.1 Candidatus Krumholzibacteriia bacterium
AGAGCGGATCCTCGCCCGCCTCGCACATACGCGCCAGCCAGTACAACGACGCGTCCACATCACCGCCGCGCAGGCTCTTGTGCAACGCCGAAATCAGATTGTAGTGCGACTCCCCCGACTTGTCGGTGGCCACCACGCGGCGTTGCAATGCATCCATGGCGATGGCGCGCGTGAGAACGCGCGGCTCCGGCGAACGCGCCAGCACGCTCCCCGCATACTCGAGCGCATTCAACGCCACGCGTGCGTCTCCCTGTGCAATGTCGGCGACGAGTTCGAGGACGCCGGGTTCAGCTTCGATGGCAACGGCTCCCAGACCGCGTTCGCGGTCGATCAGCGCCCGCTGCAGCAACGCCACCACATTGTCTTTCGACAACGGGTTGATGACAAACACCCGCGCCCGGGAGAGCAGCGGCCCGATAACTTCAAAGCTGGGGTTTTCGGTGGTGGCACCGATGAACACGATGGTGCCGTCTTCGATGTGCGGGAGAAACGCATCCTGCTGCGCGCGGTTGAAGCGGTGGATCTCATCGACGAAGAGCAGGAGCGGCAGTGGATCGACGGCGCGCAGCCTGGCGGCGTCGGCGATCACGCGTTTGACGTCGGTGATGCTGGACGTCACCGCGCTGAAGGGCATGAAGCGGTTCTTCACGCGCGATGCGATGAGCCGCGCCAGCGTGGTCTTGCCCGATCCCGGCGGTCCCCACAGGATCATCGACTGGGTAATGCGTCCGGCATCCAGCGCGGCGCGCAACAGCGTGCCCGGACCCACCAGCGTCTCCTGGCCGAGCAGTTCGTCGAGCGTGCGCGGACGCATGCGGTCGGCCAGCGGTGTCGCGCGCGGGCTGCCCGCTCCACGGTCCGGGGGCAGCAGATCGAATGGTTCACTCATATTGAAGCAGTGGCCCCGGCCACGCGGGAGCACGCGGGGCTACGTATAGACGGGTTTCCGGTCGAAGCGGTGGTGCGCCGTGATCCGGCGCACGGTGCCCGACTGGCTGCGCATGATGATGGAATGTGTCACCGCGCCGCCGGGAACGAATTGAACTCCCTGCATCACGTCGCTGTTGGTGATGCCGGTGGCGGCGAACATGGTGCTGTCGCCGCGCACGATATCCTCGACGCGCAGGACCTGGTCGCGCTGCGTGTATCCGGCCTTGCGCAGCGTTTCCTCTTCCGCCGCATCCCGCGGGTGAAACTGCGCGCGCATGTCGCCTCCCACGCAGCGCAGGGCCGCCGCCGCCAGCACGCCTTCGGAGCTGCCCCCGACCCCCATCACCACGTCGACGCCGCTGTCGGGCAGGGCGGTGGCGACCATGGCGGTGAGATCGCCGTCGGGAATGAGCGCAATGCGCGCGCCGGCCGCGCGCACGTCGTCGATCAGCGCGCGGTGACGATCGCGGTCGAGAATGCACACCGTGAGGTCTTCCACGTAGCAACGTTTGGCGTCGGCGATATTGACGAGGTTGTCGAGCGCGCTGGCCTTGAGATCAATGCGCCCGGCCGCTTCCGGTCCCACCGCAATTTTGTTCATGTAGGGAACGGGAGGAACCAGGAAGGCGCCGCGGTTGCACACCGCGATGGTGGAAATGGCGTGGGGACGTCCGAAGGCCAGCGACTGGATGGACTGCAGCGCGTCGACGGCGATGTCGACATCGGGAACCGTGGATGACTTCGCGGCCGACTTGCGCGCCTGGCCGACCATGCCCACATCGGTGTCGCCGATCACCACGCGCCCCGTGAGTTTGACCGAGCGCATCACCGTGGCGATGGCCTCGCGCGCGGCGCGGTCCGCCGCCTCCCCATCGCCCTTGCCCATCCAGCGCGCGGACGCAAGCGCCGCCGCTTCGGTCACACGAACGAGTTCAAGGGCAAGGTTACGTTCCATCAACCGCGCGCGCGAATGGCGTCAGATCTGGCCGGAATCGCCCGTCTGAACGCCGGACCCTTCTCCGTTGGGCCGCGCTGTAGATGCCGCCAGCGTCTCGTTGAGTTCGCGCGCCATCTGGTACTGGTGAAACGCGAACACAAACGGAAACAGCGCGTACGCAAGACCGAACGTGAGAATGTAGACAACCACGGAGATGACCACCGTGATGAAGAACCAGTTCCACTGCCCGAGATAGATGTAGCCGACCGGTCCCATCAGCAGCCAGGAAAGGACGAAGCCCAGGAACCCGGCCAGACCGGGGCTCTTGGGCTCGCGCTGGGGCTTCAGGCGCGTGATTTCGCTGCCTTCGAGGAATGTGGAAACCGAACTCCGAATACGCCTGCCGCAATGGACGCACAGTTCTGCTTTGTCGTCAACTTCACGTCCGCAGAATTTGCAGTACATAACTACCGCCTTGAATCTGGTCGAATAGCCGCTTTCGTCAATGATGTCATTACGGCAGAGTGAAGTCGAAAGTTACCGTCCGAATGCGGAAAGGTTGGCCTTCGCGGTGGCATTTTGCGGGTCGATTTCAAGCACCCGGCGCCACTGCTCCCGGGCTTTGGCCAGCATACCATCATCCGCGAGCGCCACGCCATAGTTATTGAGGTGCGTCACATCCGCCGGTTTCAAAGCCACCGCCCGCTTCAGGTAATCCACCGCCTTGCGGTGATTGCCCTTTCCGCGCCAGCACATGCCCAGGATGTCCAGGGCGTCGTCGAGCGTCGGCGGCATGCGGTCGATACGCTTGGAGTCGGCGGGGATCTTTCCCGACTCGACGTCCAGGGCGAACGGTTCCAGCCCGGCGATGGCGTCGTCGTACTTCCCCAGTTCCATGCGCGCGCGCGCCAGGTAAACGGTATCACTCCACAGCCCGCCCGATGACTCGATCAGGCCGGCAAACTCATCGGCGGCCTCCTGATCGCGGCCGGTGCGCAACAGGTGCAGGGCGAAATTGCGGCGGTACTCATCGCGCTTTTCGGCCGGCGCCTTCTCCACCGCCAGCCGAAACTGCGTCTCCGCCTCCTGCGTGCGGCCCAGCCGGTCCAGCGTGAGCGCATAGTTGTTGTGAAACGTCGCGCTGTCCGACCCCAGTTGCGTGGCGCGTTCGAACTCGGCCACGGCGGTGCTGTCGTTGACACCCGAGTAGCCCATTCCCAGCGCTTCGGCGACGCGCACATTGGACGGATCGATATCTTCCGCGATCCCCCACTGCTGCAGCGCCTCGTCGCGTCGGCCGGTCTGGTACAACGCGACGCCGTAGTTGTAGCGCGCCAGGACGTCGCGATCGGACGCCTTCACGGCCAGCTCGAACTCCGTGAGCGCGCGGCCGGTCCTGCCACTCTCCATGAGCAATGTGCCCAGTTTCATGTGGGGCGCGAACGCGCCGTAGTTGAGCCGCATCGACTGCTCGTAGGCCTTGATGGCGCCTTCGGTGTCGCCGGTTCCGCGGCGCGCGTCGCCGAGCATCTCGAACAGATCGGAATCCCTGGGCTTCAACAGCACCAGCGAATCCAGGGTGGCCGCGGCGGCGGTGTACTGCTCGTGCTGCATGTAGGTGGTGGCCCGGCGGCGCTGCTGTTCCGACACCCGGTTCTGGTAGGGCGAATTGGTGCTGGAGAGGGACGAGCAGCCGGCCGCGGCCAGCAACCCGGCGAGCACGAGGAACGACGGTGTGCGCACCATGGTGTGACTATACGCCGGGCCGCCCGCGCGGGACAGCACTTTGCCGGCGGCGCGGGACAAAGAGGTCGTGACCGTATCACCGGTGTCGATTAGATTCCGGAAAACGGGAGGTCATGACATGCGTCGTCTTCTCATTCCATCTCTGTGTGTATTGCTCGTCGTCGCACTGGCGCCGCTGGCATCCGGCGACGATCAGAAAACCAGCGGCGAAGCCAAGCGCATCAACGACGCCACCAGTGTTCTGGCTGAATTCTCCAACATGTCCGAGGGCGCTCCGGCCAGCCTCACGCAAAACGCCGCGGGTGTGGTGGTGATTCCCGGGCTCTTGAAGGCGGGGTTCATGGTGGGCGGAAAGCACGGCAGCGGCGTCCTCTCCATCAAGAACAGCGACGGCACCTGGAGCGAACCGGTATTCGTCAAGCTGACCGGTGGCAGCATCGGCTGGCAGATCGGAGTGTCGTCCACGGACCTGGTGCTGTTCTTCATGCGGGAAAAGAACATCCGCAGCATTCTGGACGGCGAATTCACGGTGGGCGCCGACGCCACGGTGGCGGCGGGTCCGGTGGGCCGGACGGGCAGCGCGGACACCAGCGCCAAACTCGACGCCGA
>DASRYI010000349.1:0-2902 GCA_035687255.1 Candidatus Krumholzibacteriia bacterium
CGGTGGCGGTGTCGTATGGTCACGGCTAGGTTCCTCGCGGACACACATCCGGGAGGTTGAGATGATGAAGCAACTGCCTTCGATTCAGGAAATGGAGCGTGCCATGAACACGCGGGACGCGTCATACGACGGCGTGTTCTATCTCGCGGTGCGCACCACGGGGATCTTCTGCCGGCCGTCGTGCCCGGCGCGCAAGCCGCGCGTGGAGAACGTGGAGTTCTTTGCGCGCACCGAGGACGCCGTGTTTGCGGGTTATCGCCCGTGCAAGCGCTGCCGGCCCCTGCACGTCTCGGGCACGGCCCCGGAGTGGATCGAAGCGTTGCTCGAGCGCGTCGACGCGAACCCCGGCGAACGCATTCCTGACGCGGAGATCCGCGCCATGGGCATCGAACCCGCGCGCGTGCGACGCTACTTCCAGGACCGTTTCGGCATGACGTTCCAGGCGTACTGCCGCGGCCGCCGGCTGGGTGGCGCGCTGGCATCGCTGCGTTCGGGGGGGCGCATCGATGACGCCGTGTTCGAACACGGCTACGAATCCCACAGTGGATTTCGCGACGCCTTCACCAGACTGTTCGGTGCGCCGCCCGGACGCGCCGCCGATTCGCGCTGCGTGCGCGTGAGTCTCGAAGAAACGCCTCTCGGCCCCATGATCTACGGCGCCACCGACGACTCGGTGTGCCTGGTGGAGTTCGCGTCGCGCCGCATGCTCGAGGCCCAGATCGAGAGCGTGCGGCGGCGGTTCTCCGCCACCGTGGTGCCGGGAAACAACCCCGTCCTCGAGCTTCTGCGCGTACAGATGACCGAGTACTTTGCGGGAACGCGCACGCGCTTCGAGATTCCGCTGGCCGCGCCGGGCACCGTCTTTCAGGAGCGTGTGTGGCGCGAGCTGCGCGCCATTCCATACGGCGAGACGTGGAGCTACGAAACGCTGGCGGCGCGCGCCGGAGCACCCGGTGCCGTGCGCGCGGCGGGGACCGCCAACGGTGCCAATCGCATCGCCATCGTGATCCCGTGCCACCGTGTGGTGCGCAAGAACGGCGAGACCGGCGGCTATGGCGGCGGTCGCTGGCGCAAGGTGGCACTGCTCGACCTCGAGGCGTCGGTCATGAAACGTGATGTGCCCACCCTGGGGCTGTTCCGGGGACCGCGGGACCATCCGGGCGTTCACCGCCGTACCTGATCCGTTTGTCGCTTGCACCCATCCCGCGAAGTGGCGTAACGTCGCCTTGAATTCGGCCGGCCGCGGTCGAGAAGGAGTGGCGACGTGAAGCAATTGAACAAGTTTCTGCTGCCGGGCGGAGCGGTGCTGCTCCTGGCCATCGTGCTGCTGATCTCATGCTATCCAGGTGACCCGCTGACGGTGTCGGAAACCGACGCCGTGGTCACGTTGTTCGACAAGAACACGGACTTCAGCACCAAACTGACCTACGCCATGCCGGACACGGTGATGCACCTCGTGGGCGAGGGCGGCAAAGACGATGTCAGCCGGGCGTACGACCAGCTCATTCTCACGCAGATCCACAGCAATCTGGACAAACTCGGGTTCACACGCGTGTCCGACCCGAACACGGCGGATGTGCAGGTATACACGGCAGCCGTGGTCCAGGATTACGTGGGGTATGCCTACTACGGCTGGTACTGGGACTACTGGTACGGTTACCCGCCGGGCTGGGGATGGTATCCGTGGTATCCCAGCGGCGGCGTGGCCTACTCGTACCGGGTGGGGACGCTGCTTGTGGTGATGATGGATCCTCACAAGACGGTGCCGGACCAGAAGCTGGTTCCGCCCGTCTGGTCCGCCGCCATGAACGGCCTTGCGGACAAGGCCAGCAACAGTCAGCGCATCAAGAACGGCATCAACCAGGCATTCGCCCAGTCCAAGTACCTGGGCGAAGGAAAGTAGGGACCCATGAAGCACATTCGTATCATTGCTGTCGCGGGTCTCCTGCTCATGTGTCTGCACGCGACATCGCACGCCCAGGAATGGTTCGGCCTGGCGACGTGGAACATCTCATTCCCTGTCGAAGACACCAAGAAATTCGTGAATGACACCAGCTTCCGGGGATTCGGCCTCGAGTTTCGCAAGGAGTTCCGTCCCTCCACGACGTTCGGCATCATGGGGTCGTGGGAAGTGTTCCACCAGCGGACCTCGAGTACCATCAACCTGGAGAGCGGCGCCATCACCGGCTCGCAGGATCGCTACATCAACTCCTTCCCGATCATGGCGGGACTGCACCGGTATTTCGGCGCCGAGGGCGGGACGCGACCGTATATCGGCATCAATGGCGGCGGATTCATCCTGATTCAGACGCTGCGCGTCGGACTGGCCCAGATCGAGGACGACACCTGGGAGTGGGGCATCATGCCCGAAGCCGGGTTCATCATGCCGCTGGATCGCGGCAGCGGCTTCATTGCCAACGTGCGCTACAACTGGGCGCTGACGGGCCAGGACCTGGCGGGGAACGATGCCCAACTCACCTACTGGGGAGTTCGGGTCGGCTTCGTCTGGGAGCGTTACTAGGCCCATCGCGATTTCTGGAGGTCGCCCGTGTTCCGCCCTGCGTCCCTCGAGGTCGCGGGGCGGAATCTTTTTCCGCCGGTTCGTCGCGCTTCACGCCGGCGTTATCCGGGCGCCTCTGCAGCGACGATGCAAGCCGGGGGTGGCGTGATAGTTGCTCACCATCCCTGGTGTTTGCTTTCACGGCCGCGTGCCACGCCACGCGCCATCACGCTATTGGTTACGGTCATGGTCGAGAGGCGGGATGCCGCCCGCGACGGGGTGATTAGGCATGATCATTCAGTGTCAGAGCTGTGCCGCAAAATACTTCCTGCCCGAGGAAAAAGTCCCGGTCAACCCGCTCAAGGTTCGTTGCCCGAAATGCCGCGCCGTGTTCATGCTGGT
>DASRYI010000350.1:0-2352 GCA_035687255.1 Candidatus Krumholzibacteriia bacterium
GCGCACACTCGATGCCGCAGCGCGCCGCCGGTTGTGACGGGGCGGCCTCACGCATGCGCACCGCGATGGATTCCCAGTCGGCGCAGGATTCGCCCGCGAGCGGCGACGCCAGCGTGCGCGCGGCGGCCACACTTCCCGCCCGCGTTTCGCCGGTGAGCGCGGTAAAGGGCGCGATTTCTCCGAATCCTTCCCCACCGCCGGCCAGGCGCACGCGCACGAATGCCAGTTCCGCCGTGGACACCGCTCCGCGCGAAATCACAAACGGATCCGACAGCGCGACATCCACCGGCCACACGTCGATCGACGCAATATGCAGACGTGTATTAATGGACATGGGCGGCGGGGCTACCCTGTTTCTGATGAGCAAAGGGGTTCTGTTGTGTCACACGCGGGTGGCGCCGGACGGGGCCCCCGGCAATGAGCGCCGCGAAATTGGTCCGGGGTGGCCGGTGACAGGCCCCGCGGTGCATGCAGAATCACTTGCGAAAAATTCTCCCGAATTCTTCGGCCAGTTCAAAGGATGCATCCACCGAGCGCGGATTGCGCGAGTCCAGGTACTCCACGTTGACACCCAGTTGTTTCTCCGGGAAACCGATTTCGCGTGCGAACGACGAGATGCGTTCCCACACGCCGATCAGGCTCGAAATCGACGCTTCGCGCATGCTGCGCGCGCCCTTGAGCATGCGCTCCACATCGCGCGGCATGTAGACGCCCAGCACCTTCTTGGCAAAGGTGATGTCCTCGGCCACGACGAACGGCGAGAAGGTCAGAAACACCTTCGGACACGCCGCGGCGCCCAGACGCTGCACCAGGTCGAGCAGCAGGCAACACATCCACTCGCTCTCATACAGGATCTGCGTGCTGAAGAACTTGAACCCGTGGTCTTCGATCTTCTCCACCACGCGGTCGACTTCGTCCTCGGAAGCGGGGCGCGCCACGAACTGGCGGCGCCGTGTGGGGATGATGATGCCGCCGCAGTTGAACCCGCGCGCCACCGCGAGGTCCGCGGCGGAGGCCACCGTCATGGCCTGCTGCGGATAGGCCTTGTTGCTCGAATCGCTGCCCACGATGAAGATGTCGTGGCACCCGATGGCGGCCGCGCGCTCCAGCCAGCGCTCCATCTCGGGCAGCGAACAGGCCACCACCACCTTGTACAGGCTCAGCGGCTTCTCGGTGAGCTCCCGGATCCACTGCGCGAATTCGTCGTTGGGAACGCGCTCGCGCTCGCGCTGGAACTCCCCTTCGTCCTGCAGATCGGGAATGCTCACCCCGTGGAAGGAGTTGTAGCAGGCGAAGCTCTGGCGCAGAACAGCGTACGCCTTGTCGCGGTCAGCCAGCGGGGGCGGACACGCTTCCAGGATTACGCGCACATGTTCGTTCGAAGACTTGATCATTGCGGCCCCACGCCGCCGGAACCGGTCCGGTCCAGGGGTTGAAAATCCAAGCGGAAGTCGCGCGAATACTAATTCACACACACCCCGCGCGCAATGCGTAAAGCGCCCCGCCGGGCCCCGACAGGCGGGGTTGACGGGGCGCTCCCGCATCCTCTACGATAGCGGGCTCCAAATATTCCGGCCCGGTGCGAAGGTAGCTCAGTTGGTAGAGCAAGGGACTGAAAATCCCTGTGTCGGCGGTTCAATTCCGTCCCTTCGCACCATTTTCTTTTCAGACTTCCGCCCCTTCCGGCCTCGGGCCGGGCGCCCCGTCACAGCGTCGGCATCGGCTCCAGCAGCTGCGTCATCCGGTCGAGCAGCGCCTCCAGATCGAAGGGCTTGTACAGACAGGCGTCCGCCTTCGACCACGTGGCCACGAACTCCTCGCGGATGGCGTTGTCCAGCTTGCGCGCCGTGATCAGCATGATCTTGAAGGGCGTCACGTCGCCGCGTGCGATGTCGTCCTTGAGCACGCGCGACACTTCGTAGCCGTTGCGGCCGGGAAGCATCACGTCGAGCAGCACCAGCGCATAGCCTCCGGCGCGCGCCTTCTTGAGCGCGGTCTCGCCGTCGTACGCCACATCGACGTCGAATCCGCGCAGTTCCAGACTGTATTTGACCGTATCGACAATGTCGCGCTCGTCATCGACGAGCAGCACGCGCACAGCGTCCATGATTGGCTCCTTCACTCGCGCACGGCCTGCAGGCCGGCCCCGGCGCGGACCACCCGCGCCCCGTCGCGTTCCAGAATGCCGGCCGAGGCGGCGCGCAACGCTCCCGGGAACGTCATGCCGTCATCGACGCGGCTCGCTTCGATCACCACCGAGATGCCACCGCGTCCCGAGTAGCGCACGGTGGGCGGATGTTCGAGCAGAAGATCGTGCTGATGCGTGACCGCCAGCGCCAGCCCGTCGCGCAG
>DASRYI010000351.1:0-8089 GCA_035687255.1 Candidatus Krumholzibacteriia bacterium
TGGTGCTCGTCGAGCGGGGCAACGGTCTGATGTTGAGCACGGAGCCCGCGGCAAAGAACGCGCCCGTGGCCCACGCCAGCCCGGGAGCGCGTTACATCGGTGCGCTGCGCGCGCGGGACGACACCGATGTGAGCCAGCGCGTGGACCTCACGGTGCGGGGACGCTTCGATGCCCTGCGTGCGTGCGCCGCCGTGGCCACCGACGATACCTCGTGGACGTGGTCGGGGCCGTCCGTGGATGTGTGGTTCGATCGCGCGCGCGTGGATGCCACCGTGGGGCCGTTGCAGGTGACGGGATTCGAGAATGATTCAACCTGGGTGTCCAGCGATCCCACCGCCCTGGTGGGACGCGCGGGCGTTTACGGATATGACGCCGGATTCAAGCGGCACGGCGTCGCCGCGACGCTTTCCAACGCACACGTCGCGTTGCGCGCTCTCTACGCCGATGCCACCACGCGCTCACCCGCGGCCACGGCGAGCACAGCCCCGGGCGTCGTGGGTGATTTTCTCGGCGGTGCCGCCGCCGATACCAGCGTGTACGCCACGCGTGCGTCGTTCGATGGCAGCGACGTGTTTGCCTTCGAAGGCGCTCTGCAGTCGGGAGGAAGCGGTGCGGGGATCGTTTACCGCCGCGAAGCCGGTGCGAATCCGGGTGTCGCCGCCGATCTTTCGCGCAACGGCGGCGGCGCACTCAGCGACACCTATGCGACGCATGAGAATCGCGCGGTGTCGTCGGTGTGGGTCACACGCGACGACATTTTCGGCGCCACGCTCACGGGCGCCTACGGGTGGGGTTCGGTAAAGGCGCACGCCTCCGGCGTTGCACGGGATTCGCTCGCGGCCGGGAGCGCCGTCGATGCGGCGAGTGCCACGGCTGAGGTGGATCGCACCTTTCCCGTCATGCGCACCTGGCGCGGCCTGCTGGAAGCGGGTGCCGGTGATCCCGGGCGTCTGCATGGCTCCGCGCGCTGGGACTTCACGCGTTTCAACGTCGACGGTCTGCGCGGGGCATCGCGCGCCGACGTCAGTCGCGTCACGGTGTCGGCCGCCGACTCGTTGCGCGAGGTGTGGATCGCGCTGGATGTGCGGTATACGCGTGCCGACTACGGATCGACACCGGGAGCGCTGGCCATCGACTGGCCCGAACTCAACCCGTGGCTGTCGATCTGGGACGACTACGACCCCGCGGCCATCGTGGGCCTCGCCTACGATCGCTACAACGTGGCCACGCTGACGGCGGCGCGTACCTGGCGCCGGACCGCGGCGCGTCTGAGCGCGAGCGCGGCATTTCGGGGTGTGGCGGACGAGATCGTACACACCAGTGTGCGCGCCCACGTGGATTCGAATCTGCACGGGCCGTGGTACGCGAGTCTGGACGGACGCACCGCGTGGTATGATGCGGCGTCGTGGTCGTCGGACGGCGCCGTGTGGTCGGGATATGTCGAGGCGGGATACCGGCGGGGTTCGGTGGAACTGAGCGCGGGATATGGATTCGATCCGCTGGTGTTCAATCCCGTAACCAGCGAGTACGCCGACATCGGCTACACCGAATACCTGCGGGACGTTCTCGCCGGCGGTGTGGACCGCACACGTGCCGACGACATCGTGCGCTCGCTGATCGCGCGCGAACATTCACTGCAGGGTGCCGGTGTGTTCAAGGTCGAACTGGTGGTGGACCTGAGATGAGAATCGCCGCGGGCATTCTGCTGGCGCTGTTGCTGTCCGCGGGGTGCGCCTCGCTCGCGCCGCGCTCGCGCGCGCCCGGGCCCGAGATCACCACCGCCGGCGTACACTTTCGCTTCTTTGCGCCGTCCGCGCATCGCGTCCAGCTGGCGGGCAGCTGGCCCGGGAACAACTGGGCGCGCGGTGACGGATCCGTCGGGGAGGCCGATGTCGGCCTGATGGAGGATGACGACAACGACGGCGTGTGGGAAATTGTGGTGCCGCTGGCGCCGGGAAGGTATCAATATCTCTTCTGGGTGGACGAGGCCAGCTGGCGGCTCGACCCGGGCAATTCCGACGAAGTGGATGGAGGGCCGGCCCGCCGCGCGTCGGAGATTCTGGTGGTTCAACGGGGTGAGTCCCTGGAGGTTCGCTGATGAGGCTGGGAACGGGTTCAGGCCGTCGCCTGGGAATGCTGCTGGTGGCCGCAGGCCTGCTGGCGTCGGTGCCGGCGCTGCCGGGATGCGGTGGCCCTCCTCCAGCGGTCCGTTCGACCGGCCCCGAGGCGGTCGAAGGTGGAATCCTCTTCCGCTATCGCGATCCGGACGCCAAGCGGGTCAACCTGGTGGGGGACTTCAACGACTGGTCACCGACCTCCGACCCCATGACCGACGAGAACGGGGACGGGGAATTCACCCTCTTCTACCCGCTGGGAGTGGGAACTTACGCCTACAAATTCCTCGTCGATGGGAAAAATTGGGTGACAGACCCCGCCAATCCGAGCAGTGAACCCGACGGCTTCAACGGCCGGAACTCAATCGTCAAAGTCGAACCCAAAGATTCCTGAGTCCGGCTTCCGGTGCTCCCCCGCCCGGCGTCCTAATCTATTGTTTTTATTGCGTATTCACGCGCCGGCTGATACCATGCGGCGCATCGAGGGCACCCCCGTTGCACACCATGGTTCCGCCGCGCTATCGTGCCCACTTTTGGCACCGACCTTGCCCCTTTCCAGCGCCGGCTCTGGCCGGGCAGACGGGTTTCGCGGTGCTCCTCAAAGGGTGAGTTCTTCCCGTTGGATACGACAAGGCTGTGAGTCGTCCTCTCGACATGAAGCTGTCACTTTCCAGGTTTGTCGGTGCGTTGATCGCGCTCTCCGGCATGGCCTGGGGGACCGCGTTCGCCGGACCCGGTAGCGGCAGCGCGATCATCACGCCCTCCGCCTCGGTGGCGGCGGGAGCGGCGGGCACGTGGAGCATTCAGTTCACCGCCGCTGAAAACATGCTTGGCGGACAGGTGCGCGTCACCATTCCCAGCGGGTGGACCGCTCCGCAGTCCGGCAACGCCACCTCCGCCGGTTACGTCACAGTCAGCACCGACGATCCTTCCGGAACCCCGTCGCTTTCCATCGCCAGCCAGGCGGTCACGATCGACGTCGACACCCTGAGCGTTGGCAAGACCGTCACGCTCGTGTACGGGGATGACGGCGGCGGATCCAATCCGTCGGCGCGCGCGCTTGCCGCCACCGTAGTGGGGCCGTACCCGTTCACGGTGGCGTCGGATCCGTCGGGATCGAGTCCGGTGGACATCGCGGCGTCGCCGAGTCTGAGCGTCATCGCTGCCGCACCCGATCACATCGAAATTGCGCCCAGCGACACCACCGTGACCGCGGGCGCGTTTGCGCAGTACCGGCTGATTGCGCGCGACGCCTACGGCAACCGCGCGCCCGTGGCATCGACGCGTACCCTGGTGCTGGTGTCATCGAGCGGTCAGTTCTTCAATCCGTCCGACCATGTCACGCCCATCAGCAACATCGATATCGCGAGCGGCAAGACCTCGGTGCGCGTCGACTACCGCGGCACGCTGGCAACCAACGGATCGCCGCATTCGCTGTATGCGTTCACGACCACCGGTTCACCGTCGCTGGGTGGATTCGACGACGTCAACATCACGCCCGCGGCGCTGAGCACCACGCAGTCGACTATCTCCGCGACGTCGCCGGTAGTGGCCAACGGTTCCGCGCAGAGTTCGGTGATGGTGACATCGAAGGACACGTTCGGAAATCCGCGCACGGGTGACACCGTGGTGCTGGGTGTCACGGGCAGCGCCATCAAAGCCGGCCCGGGCGGGCCCACCGACGGCAACGGGCAGGCCACGGGCGTCGTTACCGACGTTGTCGCCGAACCCGTGACCGTGTCGGCGACCATCAACGCGCAGTTGCTGTCCTCCACAGCGCCGGTGAGTTTCGTGGCGGGCCCCGTGAGTGCGGCCACCAGCGTGGTCGACGCCACCACGCCGGTCACGGCCAACGGCACGTCGACGAGCACCGTTACTGTCACCGCCAAAGATGCCAACGGCAATCCGGTGTCGGGACAGACGGTGACACTCGCGATCAATCCCACCGGTGGCGGCGCCGTGATCACGCAGCCGGGCGGAGTGACCAACGCATCCGGTGTGGCGATTGGATATCTGAGCAGCACCAGCACGGGTTCACGCACGGTGACGGCCACCATCGGGGCCACGCTGGTCACCGACAATGCGGTGGTGAACTTTGTCGCCGGGTCGGCGGCCAGCTTCACGTGGACCGTGGACGGCAGCGCCACCGCGGGGGTTGCCGAGCAGGTAACGCTCACCGCGAAGGATGCGCAGGGACATACCGTCACCACCTACACCGGCACGGTGAATCTCTCCACCAACTCGACCGGTGTGGGGGACGCGGTGGTGGAATGGTCCGCACCCGACGCGCTGGGCGTGATTTCGAATCTCTCCGGCGACAACGCCACCTACACGTTCGCAGCGGGCGACAACGGCTCGGCGATTCTGCGCATCACCGACACCAAAGCGGAAACCATCAACCTCTCCGCGTCGGCCCCGGGGCCCGCGACCGGTTCATCATCGTCACTGGTGGTGGCGCCGGCGGCCGCCGACAAGGTTCAGATCGTTAGCGGCAACGGGCAGTCGGCCACGGTGAACACCGCGGTGGCCACGTCTCCCAAAGTGAAAGTTCTGGATGCCTTCGACAATCCCGTGCCGGGAACCAGTGTCACCTTCCGGCTGGTACATGGCGGCGGCAGCGTGGACGCCGTCTCCGGCGGAGGCGTCGACAGCACCGTGGTCAGCACCTTCGACGGCACCGCGCAGTGCGACGTGTGGACCATGGGTACACTGGTGGCGCAGAACCCGAACCGCCTGCGCGCATTGATTGCGTCGGGCTCGGTGCCGAGCGTTGATTTTCTCGCCACCGCCACCGCCGGTCCCGATGCCATTCTCACGCTCACGCCGGCCAGCAAGAACGTGACGGTGAATTCGAACCAGCAGGTGACGGCGACACTCACGGACGTATTCGGTAACCCGCGCGCCGGCAGCGTGGTCACCGTGGTCATCAAGACCGGGCTGAACGGCACGCTGGTCGAGGACCCGATCGATCCGGGAACCACGACTGCACTCAACGCCTACGCGCGCCAGGGCGCTACGGATGCCACCGGCAAGATGACGGTGCGCTACGTGGCACCGGCGGGCGCCGGGCTGCCTGATGTACTGGACGCGTCCACCGCGACGGTGTCGCAGACATCCGTCACCGACGTGACCTACACCTCGACGAGCAGTGGGGCCACCAACCTGCGCCTCACATTCCTGAGTTCGTCCACGCAGCCGGCCGGCACGGCGGCGCAGTTCAAGATCGACGCCGTCGACGGCGACGGCAACGTGGATGCAACCAACGGTGCCACGGTTGACCTGACTCCCGAAGGAGGAAGCGGTCTCCAGTTCAGTCTTTCCAATTTTGGTGCGCCCGTCACGCAGGTCACCCTGTCATCGGGTACGGGAACGTTGTATGTGCGCGGCACAACCGCGGGGAACTGGGATATCACCGCGACCACGGCCGGTCTCAGTTCCGACACGGTTCCGCTCATCGTCACGGATACGGGTGTCATCGCCAACTATCTGGTGAGCACGGTTTCCACCGTGGTGGCAGGTGCATCGTTCAACGTGTCGGTGACGGCACGCGACCAGTATGACAACACGGTCGTGGGTGCGAACAACGGCATCACCCTGAGTGCGATCGACGATGTTACCACCAATCCGGCACTGGGCACGCTGCTGGTGGGAGCCGCGACGCTGTCCAACGGCCTCGCCACGGTGGGCGAACAGTACACGGTCGCCGAACCCATCCGCGTGCAGGTATCCAACGCGGGCATTCAAAACCTCAGCACCATTGTCACCGTCACGGCGGACGTGGCCAAGCGCATCACCAAGGTGTCGGGGGATGGCAGCGGCTATCCAGCGGGTGCCAATCGCACGCTGATCACGCGGGTGCTCGACAAGTACGACAATCCCGTCAGCGGACAGCAGGTGACCTTCCAGGTCATCCAGGGCGGCGGTTCGGTTCTGCCGTTGACGGCCAATACCGACGCATCGGGCAATGCATCCACGCTGCTGACGACGGGTGTGGTGGCGGCCGACAACCGTGTGCGCGCCACCATCCTCGACGGCACGCCGGCCATCGACGAACAGGTCGAATTCAGCGTGCAGACGGTAGCGGGCGGCATCGCCTACTTCACGGTGGTGCCGCAGAAGACGTCGCTGATCGCGGGTGAGTCCATGCCGGTGACGATCACCGCATATGATTCCGGCGACAACGTGGTCTTGCTGGACAACACCACACAGATACAGCTCTCGTCGAGCGGCAGCGCGCAGTTTGGCTCCAGCACCGGCACGTTGACCGCGGGTGTGTTCACGACCACGGTGCTCGACACCGTGGTTGAGAACTTCACCATCACTGCGCAGAAGCAGGGCGGTGGTCCCAGCGGAACCAGCACCTCTATTTCGGTCAGCAATGCAGGCACGTACCGCATCGCCTACGTGAGCGGCAACACCAGCGGTCTCACCGCGGGCGCGTCGCAGGTGCTGCAGGCGTCGGTCCACGATATGTACGGCAACGTGGTGCCGGGCGCGCTGATCACGTTCTCGATCACCGCCGCACCCGACGGCAGCGGGTCCTTCACCGACACCGACGGCGATCCGGCCGATGGAATCGTCGTGACCGACGCCACGGGCGTTGGCCACGTGACCTACCACACCGCACTCACCGCGGGGTCGAATCAGATTCGCGGCCAGATCCTGGATGGATCACCGGCGAACCAGGAACAGGTCACATTTACCGTGAACACGGTCGCAGGCGGTATCGTGTCCTACACGGTTGAAATGGACGGGCTCTCGACCGTCGCACACGCCCCTAGGAACGTTACGATCACTGGATATGACATCAATGAGAACCCAGTGAACGACAGCGTGACGCAGGTGGCGTTGTCGGGCAATCCAGGCGTCAGCCTGGTGTTCGGTACGAACCCCGTGACCCTCACGAATGGCGTGGCGACTACCACGGTGACTACCGACGTCGTGCAGACCTACCGCGTGCTCGCCAACACCGTGGGGCAGCCGGGTGTCAACGGTCTGGGACCCAACGTGGACGTGTTGCCAGCACCGCCTGCGGGCACGATTACCGCAACCGCTACGAAGAACACAATTACTGCCGACGGTGTATCGACAACGACAATTACAAGCGGTGTGATCAAGGACGCATACGGGAACCAGGTCGCAGCCGGGCTTGCGATCAACCTGGTCGCGACTATCGGGGGCAGTATACCCACGAGCACGTTGGTGGCGGCCAACGGAAGGATCAGCTTCACACTGCAGTCGTCGACAACCCAGGGCTTGTGCACCGTGAGCATGACCAGCGCCACGGGGACCGCGACGGGCAACATCAATATCACCTTTGCGCCCAAACCGGCGGTGACGGCCAATCATGCACCATCGCCCAACATCGTGGTGCCGGGAGGGCCGGCGATCGCCTTCAGTATCCAAGTGGACAACAGCTCGACCACGTCGGTGAACCTGACCACGTCCAGTACCTTCTCGTTCACTGACGGTGCACACACTTACTCCGCGAACCTGGCGGTGCCGCAGCTGGTTCCCGCGAGCGGCAGCGTGACCCTCAATTTTGCGACTGTAACCGTGGATGCGTCGTTTGTTCCCGCGAGCTATGCGCCCATGTTGTCGCTGGTGGGCATCGATGCCAACAGCGCCCCGTACAGTGCCTCCGTCAATCTGCCGGCTGCGTCGCTGCTGGTGACCAGCATCGAGATCACGAGCATCGTGCCGCAGTCCGGCGTGGTGAGCCGCGGCCAGAACTCGACGGTGGCGGTGACGGTGAAGAACAACGGTTCCCTGAACGCCGTCATCAGCGGAGTGGATCTGGTGTTCATCCCGACGGATCTGATCACGTACGGTAGCGCACCCGAACTGGGTTCCACCGTGGGGCCGAGTGCGTCGAAGGTATTCAATGTGCCCATCAATGTGCTGGCGGGTGCCACGCCCCGGACGTATCAGATCGACGCCGTAGCAACTGGTACCGTCAACAGCCAGCCCGTGTC
>DASRYI010000352.1:0-15410 GCA_035687255.1 Candidatus Krumholzibacteriia bacterium
GGTCGACCTAAAGATATGACCCGTACTCTCTGAGCCCCGAAGGACTCGGCGAGCCGGAATCAGCTCTCCCTAGAAAGGAGGTGATCCAGCCGCACCTTCCGGTACGGCTACCTTGTTACGACTTAGCCCCAATCGCTGGTCTCACCTTAGGCGCCTGCCCCCTTGCGGTTGGCACAGCGACTTCGGGTGCTACCAACTTTCGTGGCTTGACGGGCGGTGTGTACAAGGCCCGGGAACGTATTCACCGCTGCCTGCTGATCAGCGATTACTAGCGATTCCGACTTCATGCAGTCGAGTTGCAGACTGCAATCCGAACTGAGACCGGCTTTTTGAGATTGGCTTCCCCTCGCGGGTTCGCAACCCATTGTACCGGCCATTGTAGCACGTGTGTAGCCCCAGACGTAAGGGCCATGAGGACTTGACGTCATCCCCACCTTCCTCCGGTTTATCACCGGCAGTCTCCCTAGAGTGCTCAGCATTACCCGTTAGCAACTAGGGACAAGGGTTGCGCTCGTTGCGGGACTTAACCCAACATCTCACGACACGAGCTGACGACAGCCATGCAGCACCTGTGCAACGGCCCCGAAGGGAAGGTGTGTTTCCACACCGGTCCGATGCATGTCAAGTCTGGGTAAGGTTCTTCGCGTTGCGTCGAATTAAACCACATGCTCCACCGCTTGTGCGGGCCCCCGTCAATTCCTTTGAGTTTCAACCTTGCGGCCGTACTCCCCAGGCGGAGCACTTAATGCGTTAGCTGCGGCACTGGAGGGGTCGTTGCCTCCAACACCTAGTGCTCACCGTTTACGGCTAGGACTACCGGGGTATCTAATCCCGTTTGCTCCCCTAGCTTTCGCGCCTCAGCGTCAGTATTGGGCCAGATGAGCGCCTTCGCCACCGGTGTTCCTCCTGATATCTACGCATTTCACCGCTACACCAGGAATTCCGATTTCCTCTCCCGGCCTCAAGCTCCGTAGTTTCGAAGGCGTATCCACAGTTGAGCTGTGGTCTTTCACCCCCGACTTACAGAGCCACCTACGAGCTCTTTACGCCCAATGAATCCGAACAACGCTTGCTCCCCCCGTGTTACCGCGGCTGCTGGCACGGAGTTAGCCGGAGCTTCCTCTGGTGGTACTGTCAAGCCACTCGGGTATTAGCCGAATGGTGTTTCCTCCCACCTGACAGGGTTTTACGTTCCGAAAAACTTCATCACCCACGCGGCGTCGCTCGGTCAGGGTTGCCCCCATTGCCGAAGCCTCTCGACTGCTGCCTCCCGTAGGAGTCTGGGCCGTATCTCAGTCCCAGTGTGGCCGACCACCCTCTCAGGCCGGCTACCCATCGTTGCCTTGGTAGGCCGTTACCCCACCAACAAGCTAATAGGACGCGGGACCATTCCACAGCGGAAGCTTGAAACAGAGGCCTCCTTTAACTCCAGGTCATCGACCTGGAGCATCATGCGGTATTAGCAGTCCGTTAGAACTGTTATCCCCCACTCTGGAGCAGGTTTCCCACGCGTTACTCACCCGTTCGCCACTTTACTTGCACCTTCGTATTGCTACGTCGGCACGTTCACGTTCGACTTGCATGCCTAATCCACGCCGCCAGCGTTCGTTCTGAGCCAGGATCAAACTCTCCGTTGTAGAAGATTTTCAATCCTTTGAATCAGAACTCGACCGAGCAGAAATCATAGCGAACCTCCACGCTCTCACGAGCACGGTGTTCACCGCGTTGATCCGCCCGGTCGGTTCGACTGACAATCTTTTGAGTACTAAATAAGACCACAAACCGCGCCATCCCCGCGGAAGCGGAGGAAGCGCGTTTGAAGCCTCAAATCGACTCGACTAAGGCTCACACACACTATTCGTATTTTCAAAGATCGTGTCGGACAGGGAGAAACTCCCTGGTCCGAAGTAGGAATTCTATCCGAAATTTGAGTCGGCAAGAATTCGCTGAGGTAACGGCCAATATATCCGGTCTTTGCGGCCACCGTCAAGGCGCATTTTTCAAAAATTTTCGAGCCGCTTCGACCCCACCAAATACCATATAAATCAATGGGTTGAGCGGGCTTCTGGCATCACAGCCCGGAGACGGGCGCGAGAAAAAAGCAGATCCGCCACCAGCCGGTGTCCGGCGTAGTTCCAGTGCTGCCAGTGCAGCGGCCGCCGCGTGGCCCGCCACCGCTCCGTGAAGGGCTGGGTGAGCGCCACAAACGCAAAGTCGTTGGCCAGGGCCAGTTCCGAAAGGTCGCGATCGAAGAACTCCGGATCGAAGGTGGCATCCTCCGCGCGCAGGCGCGCCACCAGCTCGTCCTGGTACGCAATCGGCACCGACGCCAGCTCGAAGTGCACGCCACGCGCCGCGCAGGCGCGCGCCATGCGCACGATCAGCGTCTTGCACAACGCGTAGTTGTCGGCAAACACCGGGTCGGGATGCGCCGTGCACATGCGCTGTTCGCGCGTCATTCCGCGCACACCTTCCACCGCCTGACGCCGGTGCACAAACCGCCACGCGTTGAAGCGTTCGCTCACCAGCGAGACCAGCGCGGAGTGCTGTTTGAAGGGATTGATGGCCTCACGAATGCGAAAGTCGCGGCGATGCACGAATGACAGATCGAGTGCCAGCGAATCGCCGCTCACCCGGCGAAAGAATGGCCGGCACAGATCCGCAGCGGTGGCGGGGTTCACGTCGGCAATGTCATTCTGCGGTGTGAACACCAGCACCACGAGATCGGGTTTGCGCGGCAGGACGTCGCGCTCGAGCACGATGAGCTCTTCCGTCGGTGACATTCCGGAGCGTCCGAAGTTCATCACTTCACCGTCGGGATGCAGACGTTCGTCACCGATGGCCACAAAGGTCGCGCTCGAGCGAACCTGAAAGGCTTCGACATAGCTGTCGCCCAGCACCGCGACGCGCTCGGTTCCGGCCGCGGGCGTATCCGGGTGTTCACGATCGCGCCACCCCATCGAGTTGATGCGACCGGTCACGGGCTGGTCGCCCTCGGCGAAGAACCAGTACGCGTGACCGGGTGTGAAGCGCCACCCGATTTCCCGGTCCGGTTGTGTCCACGCCACGCGCGCGCCGAAGAGGTGCGTGGTGCGCAGCACCACCTCGACGAGACAGCACACCAGCAACAGTGAAAAGACGGCGAGAAAGAGACGACGCATTATCGCGGAACACCGGTGCTTCGCGGCATACCCGCGTGCCGGTAGAGAAGGTCGAGAAACTCGTCGGCAGCCCGGTCCCAGTTGAACCGCTCGACTTCCGCGAGCGCCGCCGCGGCCAGACGCGCGCGCAGCGCGGAGTCTTCGATCATGCGCACCATGGCGTCGGCCAGGGCGCCGGCGTCACGCACCGGAACCAGCAACGCGGTGCGTTCATGAAATGCAAAATCGCGCACGCCGCCGATGTCCGTGCACACCACCGGCGTACCGCATGCCATGGCTTCGATCACCGGGTTGTTCCATCCCGCATGCCACTGCGCGTCCACGAACAGATCTGCGGCGGCGTACGTCCTTGCCATATTGCCCTGGGGAATTCCCTTTCCGTGGTACGTCAGCAGGTCGACATCGTGCGAGCGCCTCACCCGTTCGACCGCCTGCACGATGGTCGCCATGCCTTTGTGCTCACGGGGATCGCCCGAACACAGGATGCGGACGCGCTCGCCGGCGGGCGGCGCGCCCGCCACAGGATGAAACAGGTCGCGGTTCACCCCTCCCAACTGCAGCTCCACGTCCATATCCAGGTTTTCCCTGAGCCACTGCTGAATCCAGCCGGCGTTGGCCACCATGAGAAACGGCATCTGCAGCGACCGCTTCAACGCGAGCATGCGCCCCTTGCGCGGCCAGAAAATCTTGGGATCGAAACGAAGCAGGCGGTCGTGGTCATACAGCTCGAGAATGTAGAAGACCTTCAGCGCGGCGCTCGCCCGGCGAACGTGCGGGTAGTCGGGCGGATTATTGAAGATCACAACATCATGCACGTGCCCGTGGAAGGCCTCGAGCGGGTGTACCGGAGCCCGGCACTCCATCCAGGTGCAGGGTCGCCCGCTCGGGTGATAGATCGTGACCGTCTCGCCCCGGTCGACAAACCGGTTGGCGAACTCGAGCACACGCCGGATCCCCCCGTACAGCTCTAAGTGCGGTTCAATAAATGAGATTCTCAATTTTTGCGGGTCCGGGAGAGTCCGGGCGGGGGGCCGGCAACGGATTCCGGGTGTTGAGGTTCCCTACAGACAGGAACAATAAAAAGATAAAAAGGTCTATTGATACAGTAACCGTCATTGGCTACACTACCCTGAGTAATCATTGCGGACCGGGATGACCGGAGGCACACGCAGTGTATCGTCTACGCAACACGAGAAGCCACAGCGATATTAGTCTGTCCTGGCCGCGACACGCCGCAAGCGCGTTCGCGGCGTCGTTGTCGGTATGCATCGTCCTTACCGCGACGTCCCTTCACGCCCAGATTGCCGCTGAGAGCGTCCGTCCTCTCTATGAAGGCATCGGAAGCGACTACGGCACCCCGCTCTCCGATCCCATGGGCATCTTCTTCGACACCGTCAGGAACGAGTGCTACGTGGCCGACACCGGCAACGGCATGGTGGTCGTCTTCAATGAGAACGGCATGCCCGTGTACCGCTTTCTGCATGACGTGTTCGATGCACGCGGCAGGCAAGTGCATGGTGAACCGCGCAGCCTGGCCGTGGACGCTCAGGGAACCATCTACCTCGCGGATGCGCGGGCCACATACCTCGACGTGCTGGACCCGCGCGGACGCAGCATCACGCACATCGATGTTCCGTCCGATCACTGCGGACAGCCCGAACGGTTTGCCTTCGTGGCGCTCGGCCCCGACCAGACAGTGTACGCCGTAACCGCGTGCAAGGTGCCGCGCGTGGCCCTGATTCGCGACGGCGCGACGGTGTCCGGCACCATCGTGCTGCGGGACCCGGACGCCACGCGCTCATGTGTGTCGGGATTCACGGTCGACGGCGCGGGCCGGATTTACACAACCGACGCCTGCGCGTCGCGCATGGTGCAGGTATACGCGCCCGACGGCGCGTTGCAGCTTGCGTTCGGCAAGCACGACACGGGCTACGACAATTTTGCATTTCCGGCTGGCATCGTCGTGACGAAGACCGGCGATATGTGGATCGCCGATTCGATCCGGCAGGTGGTCAGCCATTTCGACCATGAGGGCAAACTCATCGCCATGATCGGCGGGAAGGGTTCGCAGCCGGGATCATTTCAGTATCCCTCCGCGGTTGCGACCGACGGCGACAGCCGTCTGTTCGTCCTCGAGCGGCAGGGAAGCCGTTACCAGTGCCTGCAGATCATGGACGGTGTAGCGGCGAAAGAGAATTGATGGAGAGTGTGTTTGTAGTGGGTTCGTTCCTTTTCGGAGGTGAATGTATGAAGAAAATGCTCGGCCTGCTGTGCATCGGCGCAGTGGCCGTGCTCGTCCCGTTGGCCGCCGTGGCGGGCGATTATCACCGCAGTGCAACGTTGGTGTGTTCCGATTGCCATACGATGCACTTCAGCCAGACCCATGGGTACCAGAATGCCGACGGCTCGTATGGCGTCGACTCCGGGTTCCCGGGCGGTTTCACACCGCTGGGTGGCGCGGGTCCGCATCCCTATCTGCTTCGTAACGAAGTCAATGAGCTGTGCCTGACCTGTCACAACGGTCAGACGTTTGCGCCCGACGTTCTGGGCCCGAACACCAACAGCTACGTTCGCATGGCAGGTGCTCTGAACGAAGTGTCGGACGGTTTGCTGGTTCAGCAGACCGGCCACACGCTCGGTACCACCGACGCTGCGCCGGGTTCCAACCCGTCGTGGTCGGCGGCCGCCGGCCTCGAGTGCACCAACTGCCACTACCCGCACGGATCATCGTCGTATCGCAACCTTGCGGGTGACCCGGGCAACTACTCGGGTCTGGGACGTTCGTATGCGGTCGTCTCGTACAACGCGGGTGCAGCTCCCAACTATGCCGGGCTGTATCCCCAGGACCTGACGAAGGACGTGTATCAGCATGACGGATCGCTGGGTCAGCTCGCGACGCACTATGCGTTCGCGAACGTCGACTTCAACGAGCCGGCGGCGACGCCCGCGCTGTATGCGGGAAGCGCCTACGCGTTCTTCTGCAAGGGCTGTCACACCGATTTCCACGGCGCCCAGGGCGGCTCGGAAGTCGGCGGTACCGGCGGCGAGGCGTGGCTGCGTCACCCCAACGCGGTTGCCGACATCGGCGCGTTGGGCGGCGGCCATTCGTCGTACTCGCAGTACACGACAGCCGGCAAGACCAACTATGTGAAGACCATGAGCGAAACCGGCACGTGGCCGGCGGCGGACAACACGCCGTCCTGCTTCTCGTGTCACAAGAGCCATGGCAATGAGAACGCCTTTGGTCTCATTTACATGAAGGGTACCGGCACGATTACGGAACAGGGCGATGACGGAACCACCGTCAAAGAAATGTGCCGTCAGTGCCATAGCCAGGGTGGTTAGGATTGATCTAGCCCGGAGCTAGATTGTTGCCTCCGGTCGGGTGAGGAGACGGTCTTCGGATCGCTCTCCTCACCCACCCAACTCCAGCGAATCATGCCCCATCGCTGAGTCGAGACCCGGATCGCCGCAGCGGGTCCCTACCGCTGACAATGAAAACTCCGTGGGCCGCAGGTTACTATGAGAAGACGGGGATTTTCGAAGCGAACCGTCGCCGCGCGGTTGGCAGCGATCCACAGGCTGCTTCCGCCGACCGTCACCTTTGTATTCGCCGCTCTGCTGCTCGCGCCGACTCCGGCGCGCCCGCAGCCGGGACCGGTTGCCAACTCCGCACATCTGGACCCGGACCACGGCGTCCTTCGCATCAACGAGCCGTGGGCGCCGCGCGGAAGTTGCAGCCAGTGCCACACCATGAAGGGGCCGGACACCGGGGGTCCCCCCTACGCCACGCTCCTGTTCACGGAAAACAGCAACCAGCTGTGCTACGCCGCGGGCGGCGCGTGCCATCAACAGATGCCCATCAACTATCCCGCCGACGAAGCCTCGCGCATTCCGACGGGCTTCCCCGATGCGGGCTACTTCGAATACAACGCCGGCGGCTCCAAGATCTGGGGCGTGGAATACCGCAATCGCTGGCCGGGCGAAGCCGTCTACGAGAACACGGCGCACGTGAGCGTGGGGTCGGGCTGGTTCTCGCCGCATCGTAACGACCCCGACATGCCGCGCATCGATCCCGAGGGCAGCGGAAGCTGTCTCAACTGCCACTATCCCCACGGCTCGAACAATCCGTTCGACATGCTGGTCGGCACCTACCGCGGTATCGGCGGATCGACCGACGTCACCTATCCGTCGCAGTACGGACTGTGCTTCCAGTGTCATTCCAACTTCGGGGCGCCGGCCATGGAGCCCACGGGGAAACTGATCGCGGACTTCTACGATTCGTCGATCAATCCCGACGGCCGCGCCGGACACCAGATTCGCATGAATCCGCAGGTCGCGATTTCGTGGCCGTCCCACATCCGCCAGGGCGACAAACTGCCGTGCTACGACTGCCACAACCCGCACGGTTCACGCGGGTACGACGGCGCCGGCCCCAATGCGTTCCTGATCAGCGACGAACGTCCGGGGTGGGCCAACCTCGCCGACACCCGCGCCGATCCCGTGCAATCGCGAACGTTCTGTCTGGGATGCCACATTCCCTCCGACGGAGCGCCCGGATCGATTCAGGTCGAGGGCATCGTGATGAACGCGATCTCCGACGTGCCCGGACACCACACCATCGATATGCAGGGTTGCTACGAATGCCACGGCGCCGACTACACCACTTCGAACGCCGAGAACGTGCACCATCCAGGAGCCGGAGGTTGAGGTGCGTGCAACGGACCCGGCCGGACAAATTCGCTGCGTTCTCGCGCTGTGGGCGGTGGTCACGGTGATGCTGCCCGCCGGCGCCCGCGCACGTGATGTGTTGAGCGGCCGCGTGTACGTGACCTACCAGAACTTCGACCGGACCGGCGGCCGGCAGGAGTATCTGTCGGAGCGTTTCGAGGCCACGCTGCGCGACCGTGTGTTCGAGCGCAACAATCTGGCGGCCACGTTCTATTTCGACAACTCGCGCGACCTGGTGCTGAACCAGACGATCCGGCGCTACCGGGGCATGCTGGACCTCTCGAATCCGTACTACACACTCAACGCGCGCTACACTCCGCGCCAGACCACCAACGCCATCGAACAGCCGCGCTCGGTGGAGTTTCTGGACAAGCAGTTGCTGCTCGACGTGCACGTTCCCGACGTGCCGCGCGTACGGCTGTCGTACGGGACCACGCAACGCTTCGTGCAGGGATGGGCCGGCAACAAGACCACCACCTGGCGCGGGGACCTCAGCTACATGTACCGCGTCTTCAGCCTGGCGCTGAACCGGTACCGCACCACCAGCGAAAACTCGGTGCAGCGGACCACCGACGTGACCGGGGTGGATCTGCGCGCGGCCCATGTCTTCAGTCCGCTGTTCACGTTCGACGCCGGGTACCAGTACCAGTTCACGCGCATCGACCCGACCGTCGGTCTGACGCAGGACATCACTCACAACGCTTTCACCGGCATCTTCACCAGCCGCTACCGGCGACTGGTGCAGACCAATCTGACCCTGAACCGGCGCTATCTCACCAACGAGAGCAGCCGCACCTTCAAGAACACGGACGACAACGACCGGCTTTCGGCCCTGTTCTTTCCGCTCTCGCCCGTGACACTGGAAATCGCCGACACCTTTGTACGCACCAAACAGGACACGCTGGTGTCGCGCGCGCACTACGGGACCTTGCAGGTGCTGGCCGACACGGAAGTGTGGAAAAAGACCCGGGGGCTTCTGCAGCTCACACGGCAGTTCGACATCAACACCGTCGGTAGCATTGTGCCCGACCACCTGTACATCGCGCGCCTGGAGTCCTTCGACCGCCGTGGACTCGACATGCGCGCGGAGGCGTCGGTGTCGGAGCGCGTGGACGACAACACACGCAGCTATCGATTCCGTAACACCACGCTGTTTGATATATATCTGCGCCCGAGACGCACGATAACCATCACGCCGCGCGCAACCTTCACCAACTTCGGCGACGACGTGGCGTTCACGCACAACGACCAGGCCAGTTACGGCCTCAACGGCACCTGGCTGGCGCGTTCGGTCAACCTGGGCATGAACCTCACGCACAGCGCGATCACCAGCGAACGCCAGAGTGTGAGCAATTCCGCGGTGTTCAGCGTCAGCACCAGCATGCGCAACCGGTCGTCGCTCAGTGTATCCTATGGCCTGCGCGAAACCGATCAGTTCGCCACCGCGCTGTTCCCGGAGCGTTATGACAAGTCGAAGACGCTCAACGTGTGGGGCCAGCTGTGGGTGCTGCCACGGGGATCGCTGTCGGTAAACTACACGCGCGTCGATCGCGAACTGGCGGACGACACCAACTACGTGGCCGTCAATTACCGGCAGGAGTTCTAGCATCGAGGAGATGAGATCCATGCCTTCTATCACTCCGTTCCGGTTGGCGCTCGCGGGGCTGCTCGTGGGCGCTGCAGGCTGCGCCGGTCCGGTGCATCAGTTCACGCACACCGAGGCGGACATGTCGTTCTATCAGAAGGTGGGCGTGATTCCCTTCCGGAGCATGACGGCGGACGCGTTTGCCGGGGAGAAATTCACCTCCGCATTCACCACCGCGTTGCTCTCGTCGAGGAAGTTCGAGGTGCTGGACCCGGGTATCTTCGCCGCGACGCTCAAACAGGTCACCGGGGCGCGCATTCCCGAAGACTCGCTGACTCCGGAACAACTGAAAAAACTGGGCGAGGCCGCCGGGGTTCAGGGAATCTTCATCGGCTCGGTATCGCAGTACGAAATGATGCCGACCGGCGCCGGGCCCTTTCCCGTCATCACCGTCGACGTGCGCTTCATCGACGTCGGCACCGGCACCGTGGTGTGGACGGCGTCCGCCAGCGAACGCGGCGGCCCCAAGACACCCATCATCGGCGTGGGCGAAGTGCACACGCTGGGCGAGCTGGCGGACCGGCTGAGCAGCGAAATGGTCGGTTCGCTCAAGTAGGACGTAATGACCAGAGCGCGGCAGAATCGTGCAGTGGGAGCGGCGGTGCTGGCGGCCTTCGTCCTCACACTGGGCGCGGGTTGCGCCGGCCACCCCGCGTATTTCCGCGGCGAGGTGGCATCCCTGCCCGACAGCAGCCGGGTGGCGGTGCTTCCGCTGGTCAACTTCACGCGCGACGTCAACGCACCCGACATCGTCATGAACGCCCTCATCGTCGAACTCCTCGCCACCCACCGGTTCCAGGTCGTGGATCCCGGTGTCGTCGACGACGTGATCCAGCGCCAGCGCATCCGCCTCACCGACCGGCTGTCGCTGGCAGCGCTGCAGGACGTGGGCAGCGCGCTGGGCGCCGACTACGTGATGGTGGGCTCGGTGAACGAATTCTCCATGGTGCGCGACACGCAGGTCGAGATCCCCATGGTATCGATCGCGCTGCGCCTGGTCGCGTGTGCAACCGGCAACATCGTATGGGCGTCGACGTACTCGCGGCGCGGCGACGATACCGAGACCATGTTCACCCTGGGCCGCGTTGAGACGCTCGAGGAACTGGCGACCCTGACAGCGCGGGAAATGACAAAAACTCTGGCCCCCGGCTCCAACCCGAAAAGACAGGAAACGAAGTAGCCATGTACTCACACGCATATCGATGGACGAGGCCCCTGTCAGCGCTCGCGCTGTGCGGGCTGCTGGTGGCGGCGAGCGGATTGAACGTGGAGGCCAAGAAAAACAAGGACACGCACGAGAAGCATGCATCGGGCGCGGGCCCGGACTCGGTGGTGCTGTTCATCGGCAACCGGATGTTCCCCGACTTCGCGGACGTGGTATCCACCCGCCTGCACGAACGCCATCTGGTGGGCGACTCCGACTTTTCATTCGAAGTGCAGTCGTTCAATCCGCACTTCTCCATCATCGATTCGACGAAAACCATTGTGGCGCTCTCCGACGAGCCCAAGAACCCGGCGTTCCGCATCATGGTGTACCGGGCCGATGAAGCCGTGGACAGCACCTGGGCGTTCTACAACCTCGACATTCCGCACTTCTCGCGTACCTCGGCGTTGTGGTTCCGGGTGTTGTGCTTCGATTACCGGGGACAGGTCTTCAAGAAGGAACCACCGCACGAGGAGAAGAAGGCCTCCGCGGGCGGTCACTAGAACAGGAACCCCATGACCTCGCGAGTTCTGCATGTGCTTCCCTCCGTGGCGTGTGCGCCCCGGATCTTCCGGCGCCGGATAGCGGTGCTGGCCACCCTGCTGCTGTCGGCGGCGCTGGCGGCGCCTCTGCCGGTGCGGGCGGAGCCGCAGCGGAAACCGTGCGTCGATTGCCACCAGGATTTCAAGAAGCGGCTCAAGGCGAAGTACGTGCATGCACCTGTGAAAGCGGAGTGCGAGCAGTGCCACAAGCGTCACGGTTTCGAACAGAAGCTCGTGCTCACCAAGGATCTGCCCGATCTGTGCATCGACTGCCACGCCGGAGTCGGCGAAGAAATGAAGAGCTCCCATGTGCACGGAGCACTCACGCAGGGCGGGTGCTTCGTCTGCCATGACTCACACTCCGCCGACAACCCGCAGTTGTTGCGTACCAGCGCCGACGGCAAACCGGTGTGCATGGAATGCCACAAAGAGCTGGCGCCCAAACTCACCGACAGCAACGCGCACGATCCGTTCAAAAAGGGCAACTGCACGGCGTGTCACAAGCCACACGCCTCCGACCGCCCGCATCTGGCCGTCGCCGACGAAGCCACCATGTGCGAGTCGTGTCACAAGAACGTGCTCGACAAACACAAGAAGGTGGTCGGCGCCGCGGATCAGAGCTGCACCGACTGCCACGACCCCCACGTGGCGTCCAAGAAGATGAAGCTGGCGTCGCTGGCGCACCCGCCCTTCGCCGAGGGCGATTGCGGATCGTGCCACACCGTGACCAACGGCGAGGTTGAGATTCCCGACAACTTCCCGCCCGCGGACCTGTGCGAAACCTGCCACGACGACATCGCGGCCAAAGTGGCGGGCAACGAGAGTCACTTCGGAAACGACGCCCGCAAGAACGGCGGCACGGCCACGTGTCTCACGTGCCACGATCCGCACCGCAGCCATGTCGAGAAGCTGCTGCTGAAACCACAGGACGAACTGTGCCGCTCGTGCCATGAGAAGTTGCCGCAGAAGGCATCGTTCCAGGGCGCCATGCATCCGCCCTTCGCGGAGGGCAAGTGCACGAGCTGTCACGATCCGCACGGCGGCGGCGGCGCTCATCACCTGGCGCAGGCGTCGTCGAGCAAGCTGTGCGGCTCGTGTCACGAGAATATCGTGGCGGCGGCGAAACCCGGCGAAACGCGCCACGCGGCCCTGGACGCAGCCGATTGCCTCGACTGCCATTCCGGCCACGCGTCGGCGCAGCCGGCCATGCTGAAGAAGCCGGAGGGTGACATCTGTACCGAGTGCCACGACAAGACGCACTTCCCGGTCACTCATCCGCCGTATCTGCTTTCGAAGTGCGGCGCGTGTCACCAGAACCACTCGCACAATTCCAAACTGCTGGCCGGCAACGTCACCGCGACGTGCAACACCTGCCACCCGGAGGAGGCGTCGCTGGCGGCGCAGGCACGCTTCCCGCATCCACCCGCGCACGACGACAACTGCCTGTCGTGTCACGCGGGCCACGGCAGCGACAACGCCGGCATTCTCAAACAACCCCAGAAGCAGTTGTGCGCCGACTGTCACGATGTGACCGACCTGACCGTGAAGACCTCGCGTGAGGCGTCATCGCCCACCCACCTGCATGCGCCGGTGGCGAAGGGCAATTGCTCGGGCTGCCACAACGCGCACGGCTCTCCCACCAAGGGACTGCTCAACCGCAATCGTGACGACCTGTGCTACGGCTGTCACACGCAGGAGAAGGTGGCGTTCGCCGCCGGAAATACCCACAAGCCGGTCTTCGACGGATCGTGCGACGTGTGCCACACGCCGCATGGCAGCACCGGCGACGCGCTGCGTCTCAAGAGCGAGCCCGAGTTGTGCACGCAGTGCCATGACCTCGCCAAACCGCCGCTGAACAACGCGCACCAGGGCTTCGACGTCTCGGCGTCGCAGTGCACGTCGTGCCATGCGCCCCACAACTCGGAGCGCAAGCATCTCCTCAACCCTGTGGTGCATCCGCCGTTCGACGAGGGCGACTGCGAGGCCTGTCACGAGGGCGGAAAGGACGCGTCGGGCAAGATGGCGGCGGTGTCGCCCACGGTGTGTCTCGACTGTCACGACGAGAAGACCTCGGATCCGGGACACCAGCACGTCAAGGGTGTGACCTGCACCGGCTGTCATCAGCCGCATTCATCACGGAATGAGCACCTGCTCAAGGATCCGGGACGGCTGTGCCAGAGCTGCCATCAGGACGTGCTGCAGCTTGGCTCCGCGCGCACCGGCGACGGCGCCGTTGCCGGAGCGGGCGGTGCGAGCGCTCCGCACGTTCACCCGCCGGTGCAACAGGGACGCTGTCTCGACTGCCACCAGATGCACAAGCCGGCCGCGGACAAGTTCCTGGCGAAGGCGCCCGGGACGCTGTGTGCGTCGTGCCACGCCGACATCGGAGCGCGCGCCACGGACAAGACGCAGCACAATCCGTTCGCGAAGGGCAACTGCAGCGCGTGTCACGAAGTGCATGTTTCCGAAAACGACAATCTGCTCAAGAAGAGCGGCGGAGCCATGTGCGTGACCTGCCACGGCCTGACCACGCCCCGGATGACGGCCGCGCACAAGATCGTCCCCCTGTCGGGCAGGACGTGCACCAGCTGCCACGATCCGCACAGCACCAAGCAGGCGAAGAGCAAGCTGGTGTATCCGAACCAGCATCCGCCCTTCAAGGACAAGGAGTGCGACACCTGTCACGCCGCCGACGGCAAGGTGACGGCCACGCCGTCGACGTGCGCGGACTGCCATGACAACGCTCAGGAATTCAAGAACACGCACAACGCGGGGCGCAAGGACGCCACAGCGCGGATCGACGTGTGTCTGGATTGCCACTCACCGCACGCGGGATTCGACAAGCTGCTGGTTCGTCCCACGGAGGCACAGACCTGCATGCAGTGCCATGATCGCCGCGAATTCACGCGCAAGAACGTCCACGCCGCGCTCGAGGAAGGATGCACGACGTGCCACGACGTGCACGACCGCGACGCCATGACGTTGCGCGGCGCCCGCGTCAACGAAGTCTGCGGTCAGTGCCATGACGCGGCCAAGACGCACGCCCACAAGACCGGCGCGCCGGCCAAAGATCCGCGCACGGGCCAGGTGCTCACCTGCGTGAGTTGCCACCAGCCCCACTCTTCCGACTTCGACCACCTGACACGGTTCGATGAGAAGCGCGACCTGTGCGTGCAGTGCCACGCCGCGGGGATGGAACACGACCAGTAGGTTGTGGCCGGAAGAATGTCCCTACGAGGATGGAGGGGTCCGTGTCATTGACGAAGTCGTCGTTTCGCATTCCTCTAGAATGCGTAGCGAAGCTGGTGTGTGCGATTGACTGAAAGTGCCGCCGTACGAACTTCCCGCCGGTAGTAGTCCTGCCAGCGTGGTGAGAGTTCGATCCTGTCGAAGAACAGGCGCTCCTTGAGCAGATCCCGAACTCGCCAGGGCCGCGTTGTCAGTCCCAGAATCATCGCCGGCGTGACGCGCGCTCCTTTTTCCCGTCGTTTCTTCATGTAATTTCTCCAGACCTGAAAGATGGCCAGCTTCTCGATGGAGGCCTGGCGGCGCTTCGCCCAGGCGATGGTCTCGCGCTTGTGGGCCGCCGTACTGTGGCGGATCATCAGGTCCAGGAGATTGACCTCCCAGAGCGGATTGCGCCGGTCGCGCCGGCGCTTTGACGACGTGATGCGGTGCGTGACGCTGCGCTCTAAAGCGGCGATGGCACGAGGGTAGGCGCGGTGGTCGTCGCTGCGGATCACCCGGGAAAAAAGTGGAGTGAGAAGATCTCGCATACCGTCTTCGACCGCTCGCGACGGCGCCCGTCCGAACGCCTCCTCGAGTTCGTGTCGGCGAGCCTTTTGCCGCACTCGCATACGCCCCTTACGCCTCAGAGGACTGTCGGTGTGATAGAGGAAGTATCCCGAGTCCACAGCCACCGCGACGTTGTGGTGGAACGGGAAGTACTGGCTCCATTCGAACGTCTCGAAGCCGTCGATCGCGATCTCGTCGAGAGCGGGAACGTGATTGAGCTCCCGGGCCTGGACAAGCAGGCAATGCCGCCCGAGACGCGCGATGTGGTGCGAGACGGTCTCGGGACTGCAGCGCAGCGCACGGGAGATCTGGCGGTTGCCCATGCATCCGAC
>DASRYI010000353.1:0-3925 GCA_035687255.1 Candidatus Krumholzibacteriia bacterium
TTTGCACATACGTACGTTCATGAGAACCTCGGGCGGCCGGATGGGCGCCATGGTAGCCAACCGGACGGGTTCTGGCAATGCGGTCCGCGCACCCACCCTCCCCGTGCAATTGCCGCATCGCGCAGGGCCGTGTAAAATGCCGCTTACTCATGACGTCGATGACACGTCAGTCCATCATCGCGCTGATTGCCTTCTGCGCCGCCACGGTGCTGCTGGTTCCCCTCGCCTGGTACATTCCCGGCTTCCTGCTGTGGGGACTGTCCGCATTTCTCACCTTCCGCCAGCCCGATCCGCGCGTGCGCCGCAACCTGGGCACATTGCTGGGATGCGTCGCCATCCTTGCGTTCGCGCCCATTCATACGGCACTCAACCTGCGGCACATGATCACGCTGGGGCTGTGCTTCGCCAGCGTGCTGGTGGGCCCCGCACTGGTCATGTGGCGTTTTCCGCCCGGCGACGTGACGTGGAAATTCTGGCCCGATCATTTTTCGCGGCGTGATCTGTTCTACACCGTGCTCTCGGTGCCGCTGGCGTGGGGTGTCATCAACCTTTACTTCTTTCACCTCAACCCGGGCCTGGCGTCGCACTGGGCGCTGCCCGCGCAGTATGACTCGGGCATGGTCCACCGCCTGGTGGTGGGCATCAACTGCGTGGGTATCTGGGATGAGTTGTTCTTCGTGAACATCGTGTACGCGCTGCTGCGCGGCGTCTTTCCGGCGCGCATCGCCAACCCCGCGCAGGCAGTCGTCTACACCTCGGTGCTCTACGACATGGCCTTCACCGGTCACGGCGCATGGATCGTGTACGGCTTCGCGCTGACGCAGGGACTGATGTACGAGAAGTCACGCGTGCTGTTCTACGTGCTGCTGGTCCACCTGATCGTGGACGTGTTCCTGGTGCTGGCGATTCTGCAGTGGCACTACCCCGGGCAGTCGCCCGGCGTCTTCTGAAGGCGGGATCAGGGTTCGACGAGAACGCGCAGACGCGCGCCCAGGCGGTTGACGCCGGCGCGCATCTGTTGCGCCATCCCCACCCACGCGGCGGTATGCGTGTAGATGGTGTACTCGAACGGCTGCGCGCCGAAGCTCTGCTTGAAGCGGACGCTGCCCAGCCGGTCGTTGGGACTCGCTCCCAGGTTCAGTTCGGACGACCCGCGCGCGGCTTCATCGTGAATGGCGCGGTCGATGAGAAGGTTGGTGGCGCGCAGCGCCGACTGACGGTCGTCGTACACCCACATCCAGTCGGACGCGCGGTCGCGCCAGCGCAGCACCAGGTTTCCCGCCACCACATCGTTGCCATGACGGGCAAGATAGAAAGTGGCCAGTCCGGCCGGAACCAGCGTGTCGAACAGCGTCTGGAAGAACGACCGCGGCAGCGCGCGCGCACCGTAGCGCGCGACGGTACGCACGTGCAGATGGTAGAACGCGTCCAGGCCGGCGCGGTCGTTCATGATCGAGACCGACACGCCGCGCTCGCCCGCCTGCCGGATCAGACGCCGGTTGGCGTCCTGATAACGCCCGGCGGCTGCGTCATATCCCTGCGCCAGATCGACGATGTGACAGGTGAGCCGGCGCGCCGCGCCGTTGTGCGAGGCCACGCCGGAACCGAAATCCACCATGCGCACCGACGCCTTGCCCAGGGGCTCGATGGCGTGCTCGAAGAGCACCGGGCCGTTGGCGTGCGGAGTCACCGGCCCCCCGTAGGTGTCGAAGGGCAGCGAGTAGGCACGCCGCCACGAGCCGCTTCCGCGGCACACGAAGGGCACGATGGTTTCGCTGTTCAGCTCGACCAGCAGCACATCCGCGCCCAGGTGTTTCCACAGGTCCAGCCACGCCGGTGCCTGATAGATCGATGCGCGCGCGCAATTTGCGTGCAGCGATGCATACCGGTCGCGTGCCGTTTGGGAATATTCCAGAAGGCGCAAGCGCTCACCCCGAGAGGTTGGTAGGGCGTCTGAAACTGGGCCGGTGGCCGTCACCGGCGACGATAGCCTATGGACGGAAGTGGCTCCTCGGGGTCGTTGTCCGTGCGGTCGGACTGCCGTTATAGTGGGCTACGAGCGAATGATGCGTGATTCTCCCCGCCAAGTCAATGCCCGGCTGGCGCGCTCGCTGCGCAACCATGGTGTTCTGCACACCTTGCGGGCGGCGCGGCGCCACCTCTCCATCTTCGTAAGCCGCCAGCTTGACCGCCACTTCGATGCCTCGTTCGGCACGGACACCCGCGGCGTGGTGGAGAACGCCGCGCTCTCCGACGTCACCAGTCCCAATCTGGCGCGCGGGATTCGATATGAACCCACGCGCGCGCTCCCCTTCCGGCGCGCCTTGCGCGCCGTGGGTGTGCCCTCCGGGGGCGCGTTCGTCGATCTGGGCTGCGGCAAGGGCCGCGCCCTGATGCTGGCGGTCCTGTGTGGATTCGAGCACGTGACCGGTGTCGACTATTCGGAAGCACTGTGCACGGTGGCGGAACGCAACCTCGATCAGTTCCGGGAACGCACACGGCGCACGTTTACCTGGGACATCCGCGCCATGGACGCAGCCGAGTACGCATTCTCGGACGGAGACACGGTGGTGTATCTCTTCAACCCGTTCGACGCGGTGGTGCTGTCGGCTGTGCTCTCGCGGTTGCGTCAATCCCTGGAACGCCACCCGCGCACGGTGTGGATCGTGTATCACAATCCGGTGTGGCGCCCGACCCTCGACAATGACGGCGCGTTCGAGCACGTGGGAACGCACTCGTCGGGCGGGTGTGTATTTGCGGTGTATCGGAGCCGATGAACTCCGGCCCGGCGGGGGCTAGGGTGCCGCCACCGCGGTGCCGGTCACTTCGACTTCCTGCACTTCGCCCAGCTTCAGGAAGAGAAATTTCGGGCGGGTGATGTTGTAGTCGGCGAGTGGAACCTTGAACGCCGCCTTGAACTCCAGTGTGTGTGCATCTTTCTGCGTCACATCCACGGTAGCGCGCATGCGGTGGGTAACACCGTGCAGCGAGAACGTGCCCTCCACCTCGAAGGCGGGATCCGCGGCCAGCGCCCTGCCCCCACCACTCACCAGGGTGGCGCCGTCGAACACGGCGGTCGGGTATTTCTTCGTCTCCAGGTAGTCGTTGCGCATGGTCTGGTTGCGCTTGCCGATGCCGGTGTCCAGGCTGGCCAGATCGACTTCGATATGAACCGCCACGCTGTCGCCGATGCTCGCGGGATCCAAATCGATCCTGCCCGTCATCCGGTCGGTCTTCCCCTGGAAGGTCTCGGTGGTCGCTTTGGAGGTGAACACCACCTGGTTGGGCTGGCCGGGTGTGATGACGAATTCCGCGGCGTAGAGGGGGGTGACGCTGAGGATCACGGGGGTGGCTATCGAGATGACGCGTCTGAGTTGCATGCATTGCACCTTCGATCTGCGTGACGGGGGCAGCTTGCCGAACAATAATACGCGCGCGCCGGATGCGAAAGTGCGGGAGACATATGGCACAGAAGCCCGGACGATCGGTGCGTCCGGGCTTCTTCAGGAAATGTCGCCGGAGGCTAGTCGCTGCGCCGCCCGCCCAGCAGTCCCAGCCGCATGGCCCAGTAGAAGAGCGTCAGCGCCGAGCTGACGAAGGCCGCCACGTAGGTGAGAGCGGCGGCATCGAGCACGCTCTTCGCACCCTTCTGCTCCTCCGGTGTCAGGTAGCCGCCCCGCTTGAGCATGGCCAGCGCGCGATGGCTGGCGTCGAATTCGACCGGTAATGTCACCAGCGTGAACAATGTGGTGGTGGCGAACAGGACCACGCCCACCAGCGCCAGCTTCGACCCCAGTATCGTGGCGGCGCCGCCCAGCATGGCGGCCGCGATCAGGACGAAAATGGAAATCCCGCCGCCGACATTGGCCACCGGCACCCAGGCCGAGCGGAACTTGAGCGGCGCATAATTCTGCGCGTGCTGAAT
>DASRYI010000354.1:0-5343 GCA_035687255.1 Candidatus Krumholzibacteriia bacterium
GCGTGGCTCAGCCGCGAACTGGCCCGATGACCATGGATCCCAATCGCTGGCGGCGCATCCAGGACATCTTCCAGCGCGCGCTGGATCTTCCACCCGACGTGTGCGAGACGTACCTGCGCGATGCCTGCGCGGGCGACGCGGAACTTCACAATGAAGTGATGGCGTTGCTGCGCGCGGATCGTGAACCCAACCGCCTGCTCGATGGACGCGCCATCGACGCCATCGGCGTTCCCGACGCCGGCCTGGCCGCGGGAAGCGTGGTCGGTTCCTACCGCATCATCCGGCGTATCGGATCCGGTGGCATGGGCGCGGTGTATCTGGCCGAACGCGCGGACGGACAGTTCGAGCAGCGTGTCGCGCTCAAGGTGATCAAGCGCGGCATGGACTCGGCGGCCGTGCTGGCGCGTTTCCAGGCGGAACGGCAGATTCTGGCCCGGCTGCAGCACCCCAACATCTCGCGCCTCACCGACGGCGGCGTCACCGCCGACGGCCTGCCGTTCTTCACCATGGAGTACGTCGATGGCCTGCCCATCACGCGCTACTGCGACGAGCACCGGCTCTCCATTGAAGAGCGGCTCGATCTCTTCCAGTCGGTATGCGCGGCGGTGCACTACGCCCACGGAAATCTGGTGGTGCACCGCGACCTCAAGCCCGGCAACATTCTGGTCACCGCCGACGGGCAGGTGAAACTGCTCGACTTCGGCATCGCGCGCGTCATCGGTGAAGAAGACGCGGGGCTGACCATGAGCGGGCAGCGGGTGATGACGCCGGCGTACGCGTCGCCCGAACAGGTGCGCGGCGAACCGGTGACCACCGCCAGCGACGTGTATTCGCTGGGTGTGGTGCTGTACGAACTGCTGTGCGGGCGTCATCCGCACCGCGACACCGCCAGCACCCCCGCCGAACTGGAACGCGCCATCACCGAGGCGCCCGCGGAACGGCCCAGCCGGTTTGTGACCCGCATCGATCACTCGTCTGCCACCGCGCCGCCATCGCTCGACGACATCGCGAGCGCGCGGCGCACGGCGCCGGCGCGCCTGCGCCGACGTCTCGAAGGCGATCTCGACAACATCTGTCTGATGGCGCTGCGCAAGGAACCCGAGCGGCGCTACTCGTCCGCGGTGCAACTGCTCGACGACATCCGGCGCCACCTCTCGGGCCGCCCGGTGAGTGCGCGCGCCGACACCGTCCGCTACCGCGCGGGGAAATTCGTGCGTCGTAATGCCACGGGTGTGGTGGTGGGCGCGGCGCTGGTTGTGGTGGTCGCGGCGCTGACCGTGGTTTACACCATCAAGCTCGAACACGAGCGCGACCGCGCGCGCCTGGAAGCGCAGAAGGCGGCGGCCACCAGCGACTTTCTGAGCGGCCTGTTCAAGGAGGCCGACCCCTACACGTCGCGCGGCGAAACCATCACGGCGCGCGAAATGCTCGACCGCGGGCGCGACCGGGTGCACAAGGAACTGGGAGCTCATCCCGACGTGCTGGCCGACATGCTGGGTACCATCGGCGAGGCGTATGGAAACCTGGGCGTGTTCGATGACGCCATCTCGTCGCTCAAGGAGTGCCTGGCGCTGCGTATCCGCGTGGCGGGCGAGCGCGACACCACCACGGTCCTCACCATGGAATCGTTGACGGAATACCTGAACGAGGCCGGCCACTACGACGAAGCGGACTCGGTGGGTACGCGCGCGCTGGCCATCGCGCGCACGCTGCCCAGTCGCAGGCTGCTCGCCGCTTCGCTGGGCACGGAGGCCGTGACGCAGAACTATCTGGGCAACTACGACGAGGCGGAGAAGCTCTTCCGTGAGGCCATCCACACCTGGCAGGAGGTGGAGGGTCCGAACACCAAAGACGGATCCACGGTGATGAACGACCTGGCGCTCATGCTCCACGAAGAAAGCCGCTATGCGGAGGCGGACACGCTGTACCGGCGCGCGCTGGCGATTCAGGAGAAGGCGTACGGCGTGCGTCATCCGGAAACGGCGACCACCCGCTACAACTACGCCCAGCTGCTGGGGGACATGGGTCACCTGAGCGAAGCCGACTCACTGTGGGAGAAGGTTCTCGCCAACGATCGCGCGCTGTATCCGCAGGGGCATCCCGCCATTGCGTACTCATTGAGTGCCTATGGCCGCCTGCTTGCGCGTATCGGTGAGTTCGGCGAGGCGGAGAAACTGCAGCGTGAGGCACTCGCCATTCGCCGCGGATACTACGGCAACGATCACCCCGATGTGGCCTACAGCCTGAGTTCGCTGGGAAGCGTACTGCACGCCGAAGGAAAGTACGACGAAGCCGAAACACTGGCGCGCGAGGCCTACACGCTGCACGCGCGGCTGGGCGGCGAGCAGCTTGCGCTGGTGAATCTGAAGAATGAAATCGGACTGATCCAGTACGACCGCGGCGACTACGCCGCCGCGGATACGTCGTTCACGCACGCGATGGCGCTGCAGCGGCGACTGGCGGGTGACAAGGAACAGAATCAGGTGGCGGTGGCGCTCATCCGCCACGGTGCGGTGCTGGCCGCCCTGGGACGCGTCGCGGAGGGCGAGAAGATGGCGCGCGACGGCGTCGACATGCAGGAGCGCCTGCACGCCGACAGGGGGATGGGGGTGGCGACGGCGCAGGCCAGGCTCGGCTTCATCCTTCTCGACGCGGGAAAGCGCGCGGAAGCCGACACACTCTTTACCCGGTCCCTGGCCGGCATGCGCGGGCTCGAAGCGGGAACGCCGCAGCGGCCGCGCGACATCGACCCCCTGGTCGGGCTGGGAGTCTGCCGACTGCGTGCGGGGGATGCGGCCGGTGCCGGGGTGCGCTTCCGCGAAGCGCTCGACATCGCCCACCGTTACCTTGCCGCGGACCATCCGGATGTGGCGCGCTGCGAAACCGGGCTGGGAGAGACCCTGCTGGCACAGGGGGACCGGACCGCGGCCGCCCGGTTGCTCAAACACGCCGTCGACACACTCGCGAAGGACGTGCTTCCCGCGCAACGGGACCTCGTGGAAGCGCGCCATGCACTGGCGCAGTGTGCAGCCGCGCGCACGGCCGGATCTCCCTGACCACGCAAACGAGAGCGCCGGCCGAGGTCCATGGCCGGCGCTCCCACTCGCGCCCGACGTCAATCAGGAAGCGTCACTGCGCGAGTTGTCGCTTCACTGTGAAGAACAACTGCAACGTACAACTGCGATACTTCGAGTCCGTCGTCGTCTGGAGCTGCGTGAAGTGGTACGGATTGGTCGGGAAGTCAAACGGGTAGTTGAACACCGTCTTGGCGCTCCAGCCGCCCAACCCGGTTCCCGATGTCGACCCCACGTCCGTCAGAAACTCCAGGCGGCTGTCCGACCCCGCCGTGACCGTGAAGATGGCGATGCCGCTGAGCGACGGCAGCGATTCCTTCGGGAAGGAATAGGTAGGCGGCGTCACGTGAACGAGCGTGTGGCTGGACATGGGATTGAACATGGTGGCGAAACACTCGATGTCGAATCCGGTTTCGGCATCGCAGCCGTTGACGACGATGACGCTGTCGAGTGACGTCGTGAACTGCAGATCGTTGACCGCCTCGCACTGCTGGATCTTGAACCTGGTGGCGTCGCCGATGGTGGCGGGCTGGCGGTTCTTGAGATCGTTGATGCGATAGGAGAGTGGCACCGCGGTGGTGGCCGGCGCCGCCTGCAGAAACGCGCTGAAGTCACCGCTCTTGAGTGCGGTCTTGATGGCGTCCAGTCCCTGTCCCTGGGTTCCGCCGAACACCTGCACCTCCACGGTCGAGTTCTGCACCAGGGACTTCTGCCGGGTGCTGACGCTGCCGCTGCCCGACCACGCGCCGTACGACGCCTGCACCGCCAGCTTGTATTCGTCGTCGGTGGTGCTTTCGGTGGTGCTCATCGAATACACCACCATGCGCCCGTAGGTCACCGACTGCACGTAACAGGGAAGGTTGCCCGCGCCCATCGTGCCCAGCTCCTGCTGGCGCTCGAAGTCGGCCTGCATCAGATCGGGCGCAAAGAAATCGGCCGGCTCCGCCTTCTGGTCATCGGCGAAGGAGATGGTGTACATCGGCTGCAGCAACTTCACCAGCACCGTGTGACGCGTGATGGCCGACGACTGTGACAGCGATCCCGCCACCGAGCCGCTGGAGAGCACCGCGTTGTAGCGCAGGCTCAGTCCCGCAGAGAGCATGGCCTGTTCTTTGGAATAGGCCGAGGTGGCGGAGAAGTTGATCTGCGCCGGAACCACGTCGAGATCACCGAGACGGTCGTCGGCTTCGCGCTGCAGCGATGCGATCGCGTCCTGAATGGAGGAACTGTTCGGGGTCTCGATGTCGCGCGACGGATCGGCGAGCGCCAGATTGATGGACAGCGAAAGCGGCGAGCGCTTGAGGCCGATGGTGTTCAACGTGCCGTCCTTGACGCCGCGTCCCTGCACCATCATGCCGGGCTTGAGTGCGGTGGCGTTGGAACCCACCGCAATGATGTCGTCGAAGTTGCGTTTGAGGTCGTACTCGACGGCATGGCAGCGATAGTACTGGCTGTTTTCGAGGTCTTCCGAGTCGCCCAGATCGAGCGGGGGATCCTCGACATCCGACGGGGCGATCCAATCGGGCAGGGCATTGACGAATTTATTGACCTGGGCCGGGTCCACCGGTTCGGTGGACGTGGCGGTCGGATTGTTCTTGCTGCAACTCACCGCGGCGGCCATAAGCCCCAGCAGCAGGACAGCGATTCGATTGCGACTGAACATGGTGCGGACCTCCAATGTCAGGCGCCTCCACCCCCACCCGGGGACGGTGCGGCCATGACTGTCTATCCGCTAACGCAGGATTCCGGGGGAAAAGGGATCACGGCGCGCCTGGCCGGGAAGTCCCTGTGGGAAAA
The DNA here is from genome assembly GCA_035687255.1 of Candidatus Krumholzibacteriia bacterium. Lineage (GTDB taxonomy): Bacteria > Krumholzibacteriota > Krumholzibacteriia > WVZY01 > JAKEHA01 > JAKEHA01. Next base: position 4,872 of record DASRYI010000354.1, read on the forward strand.
GACGGTTGCGCGGGACTCGAAAAATCCTGTTGCGCCCGTCTCAGGTGTTATGGTCAACTATAACACCAGTACACTATGGACGGACCGTGGAACGACAGCCAGCCCATCTACCGCCAGCTCCGGGACCGCGTCGTCGCCCTGATTCTCGACGGCGTGCTCAAGGAAGGCGACCCGCTCCCGTCTGTGCGCAGCGTCGCTGCGGAGTTCCGTATCAATCCCCTCACCGTCATGAAGAGCTATCAGATGCTCGTGGACGAACGCCTGGTTGAGAGCCGGCGAGGGCGCGGGATGTTTATCAACGACAACGCCCGCCGTGTGCTGTTGCAGGGCGAGCGGCAGAAGTTTCTCGAGGAGGAGTGGCCGAAGATCGGCGCCACCATTGCGCGGCTCGGTCTCGACGCGAAGGAGTTGCTCAAGGCGCTTGCGAGTCAGCCGCCCGGAACGTCCGAGAAGGGACCGAAATCATGATCGT
>DASRYI010000355.1:0-4919 GCA_035687255.1 Candidatus Krumholzibacteriia bacterium
TGTTCTGGGCCAGCGCCGTGCGCACATCCGAGGGCGAAATGCCCAGCGCGGCCATGCGCTCCGGTTTGAGCCACACCCGCATGGCAAACGTGCGGCTGCCCAGGATGTCGGCGCGCTGCACGCCGTCCACCGCGGAAAGCTTGGGCTGCACCACACGCGTGAGATAGTCGGTGATCTGGTTCTGGTCCAGATCCTTGGCCAAGAAACCGATGTACATCGCGGCAAAGCGGTTGTCCGCCGTCTGCAGATCGATGATGGGGGCCTCGGCCTCCGGCGGCAGCGTATTGCGCACCTGCGCCACCTTGGCCTGGATCTGGGTGAGCGCCGCATTGGTATCGTAGTTGAGCTTGAGGTGCACCGTGATGGTGCTCATGCTCTGCGCGCTCGACGACTCGATATAATCGATGCCGTCCGCGCTCGCGATCACGCGTTCGAGGGGAGTGGTAATGAAACCGCGCACCAGATCGGCGTTGGCGCCCACGTACACGGTGGTCACATTGATCACCGCGATATCGCTGCGCGGGTACTGGCGCACGCTCAACGACCGGATCGACTGAATGCCGGCGATCAGGATGACAAGATTGACGACGACCGCGAGAACCGGTCGCCGGATGAAAATATCAGTGATCTTCATTTAGCTGTCCGCCGGTTTGGGTTCGGTGGTGTTCGACGGTGTAATGTCGTTGTTCACCTGCACGGCCGCGCCGCTGCGCAGCTTGAACACACCGGATGAGACAACTTCCTGCCCGGGGTTGACTCCCGACAGCACGGCCACCTGGTCGCCGCGCGAATCGCCCAGCTTGACGAACTGCTGGCGCACGCCCTTGTACTTCTTGCCGTCGGGGCCGTCCATCTCCTCGACGATGTAGACCGAATTGCCGTACGGGGCATAGGCCACCGCGGACGCCGGTAATGCCACCACGTGGGAATCGTGGCCCGTCAGCACGTCCACCTCGACGAACATACCGGGATGCAGCCTGTCGTCCTTGTTGGCGAACTCGGCCTGCACCTCGATGTTACGCGTGTCCTTGTCGATGACCGAGTTGACCGCATTGATCTTGCCGGTCGCGATCGCGTCCGACGTGCCCTCCTGTACCACCCGCACCTCGGAACCGGTGTGAATGTTGGATGCGTCCTGCTGCGGAACCGAAAAATTCACATAGATGGGGGCCGCCGACTGCAGCGACACCACCGGATCGCCGCCGGCGAGGTATTGTCCGAGATTCACCTGCCGGATTCCCAGCACACCGCTGAACGGCGCCCGGATGGTCTTGCGTTCGATCACCGCCTGCAACTCCGCCACGGCGGCGTCGGCCTGCTTGGCTTCGGCGGCGGCACGGTCGAGGTCCGCCTGGGAGTTGGCATTCTTTTCGCGCAGTTCGGTGACGCGGGCCAGGTCGAGCTTCGCCAGATCGCGGCGTGCAATCGCGGAGGAAAGTTGCGCGCGCTCCTGGCTGGTGTCGAGACGCACCAGCACGTCGCCCTTGTGCACGTGGCGGCCGGACTCAAATTCAATGCTCGCCACCACTCCGGGCAGGTCGGCGCTCACCGTCACGCCCTGGACCGCTGCAACCGTCCCGATGGCCTGGAGGATTCCCGCCCACTCCGACTCGGACGCCACCACGGTGGTAACCGCCTCCGGCGGAGGATTCCACGCGCCGCCCTTGATAGCGGCCTGGATCTGCCGGTACTTCACGAACGCCAGAGCCGAGACGATCACAACCAGTGCGACGATGACGATCAGCAAACGCTTTTTCATGGCTCTGGAACTCCCTCTAAATGACAAAAACGCGCGTACACGCAACGTGACTGGCGCGAATTGAATCCGTTTGAAAAAACTTTCGGGCCGCGACGCCCTCCGTCCCCCCGGGGACGGGGCCGGACCGAGGCATGTACGGTGCGGAATGCGGCTCCAACAAGATACCGCGAATCGTTTGCGCTGGCAATTACGGTGGCTTTTTTTGTTGGAACCGTGCCGGATTGCGGGTGCCCGGCCGGGGTGCTAGACTGTGCCTTTTTCGGCGCCACCGATATGACTGCAACCTCCTCTGGGCGTTCGCTCCACGCGTGGCTGGCCGCGCGTACCGACGCGTACGCGCGCGCCATCCTGGTGCTCGGCCTTAACATCCCCTTTTTGTTCTTCGCCCTGGGCCGGTACCTGGGCGGTATCTCCCCGACCAGCATCGAAGGGGTCTACGCTCTGCTGGTGGTGCTGGGCTACTACGTTCTCGCCATCGAGATCGTCATCAGTTTGCTCTTCCTGGTGCTCGGGTTCGTCCCCCGGGTTTCGTTGACAATCACCGGGGTCCTGCTGGGCGCCTGGCTGGGGTACCTGGCCATCGACGGTATCGTCTACCATCTGTATCGCTTCCACATCGACGCCTTCTGGATCACCTATCTCATCGGATCGATCGGCGATATCGGGCTCTCCCCCGTCATGATATGGACGGGAATCGGCCTCCTGGTCGCCGCCGGGGTGGTGGAATGGTTGCTGGTCAGGTTATCGCGGCACCTGCCCGCCCGACGGCGCTGGGCGCTGGGGCTGACGGTGGTGGCCGTCATCGCCTACTGCGCCAGCCAGGCCATTCACGTGCTGGGCTACGAGCGCAATGACACACGCATCACCCAGATCACGCCGCGCCTGCCCTTCTATTTTCCCATCGTCTCGCACCGCGACGCCGTCAAATACGCGCACGTGCTGCCCGCTCTCTCCGAAGAACGCGCCGTCGAAACCAACGACACGCAATCGCTTGCGTATCCCCTGCACGAGAAACGCTGGCGGGTTCCCAGCGGCGGGCGGCGCCCCAACATTGTGCTCATCCTGCTGGAGAGCTGGCGCTTCGACACCATGAACCAGCGCGTGTCGCCGGAAATGTACGACCTCTCGCAGCGCTCGTCGGTGTTTCTGAATCACTTCAGTTCGGGCAACTCCACCCCCAGCGGCGTATTTGGACTGTTCTACGGCATCCATCCCACGTACTGGACCGCCGTCAAGGCCAACAGCGCCGCCATCGACAACCCGGTGCTGATCGACGTGCTCCAGGACAACGGCTACGCGTTCGGGGTGTTTGCGGACTCGCACTTCGAACGCCACAAGATAAAAGACGCCATGTTCAATGGAATCGAAGTGCACGAAAAGTTTGCGGGAAATACACCCGACGCGCGCGACGCAGACATGACCCGTCGCATGATTGCGTTCATATCGCAACAGCAGGCGGTCAACCGTCCCTTCTTTGCATTTGCGTTCTACAAGTCGACGCACTTCAACTACTACTATCCCAAGGACGACGTTCCCTTCCAGCCGGCGTACAAGATGAACCTCGCCATGACCGCCGTGGGCGGGCACGAAAACCGCAAGGCGTTCTTCAATGACTACCTCAATTCGGTCCACTACACCGACGAGCTGGTGGGACAGGTAATCAAGTCGCTGGAGAACTCCGGGCTGCTGAAGAACACCATCGTGGTGGTGACGTCGGACCACGGCGAGGAATTCGACGACAACCACGCCGATTACTGGGGCCACACCGGCAACTTCACCGGCTACCAGACGCGCGTTCCCATGTTCATCTATGTCCCCTGGCGCGACCATCGCGAGGTCAAGGCAACCACCACGCACATCGACCTTCCTCCCACCCTGCTCGAGGAGGGCCTGGGGTATCCGGAGCCGGTGCGCAACTACAGCAACGGGCTGGACATGTTCGGCCCCCTGCCCGCCCAACGTCCGGTGGTCGTATCGAGCTACGTCAATCACGCCATCATTTCCGGCGACAACGTATACGTGGTGTACCCGATGTACGTGCAGAAGTACCGTCTGTGGGACATCAAGGGAGAGGCGTCCACCATGGCGCCCGACGTCATGCGCGAGGTGATGGACGAGATGGCCTGCTTCTACCGCAACGAATCCACGGCGGCGCGCTGAAGCGCGTCGTTCTCACAGCGAATCCGGACGAACAGCGCCACCGAGTTGAGCGCGCTGAACACCAGCGCGGTGCGCCACGCGCCCAGCAGCATGGGGATGGCCGCGAACTCCAGGGCCACGCCGACATAGTTGGGATGCCGCAGACGGCGGTAGATTCCCGAAGTCACCGGCGCCGCGCCGGGAATCACCCACACGCGCACGTGCCAGCGTGGACCCAGCGCGCGCATGGCGGCCAGCCGCAACCACTCCGCCAGCAGCCACGCCGCCAGCCACAGCGGCCACATCCGTCCCGGACGAGCGCCGAAATGCATCGCCTCCACGACCAGAGCGGCCGGGAAGAGCGCATGCATCGCCGCGATCCAGGGAAAGTGCCGCGCGCCGTATTCGCGCCCGCCACGGGCAACGATGTGCGCCTGGTTTCGCGCCGAGATCGCCAGCTCAACCGCGCGCTGCACGAGCACGACACCGATGACAACGAACAGCCAGATTCCCACGCGCGCCAACATCCCGGTTGATCAGGACTCGCCGCGCAGCAGGACGTACTCGGCGGAAAATCCCGGACCCAGCGCCATGACCACCGCGTGATCCCCCGGCGCGATCTCGCCGCCGTCGACGTAGCGCTCGAGCACGAACAGGCAGGATGGAGACGACATGTTGCCGAACCCGCGCAGCACGTCGCGCGCATGCGCCAGCGCGGACTCCGGGAGTCCCAGCGCTTCCATGTAGGCGCGCAGCACCTTGATGCCGCCGGGATGCGCGACCACGTGGCGCACGCCGTCCAGGGTGAGGCGGTTGCCGCGCAGGAACGCGTCCAGACTCGGCCGCACGTGCTCGATGACGATCGACGGAATGCTGCGCGAGAACACCACCCGCAATCCTGCGTCTTCCAGCTCCCATCCCATCACGTCCAGCGTGTCTTTCCACAACGTGCCCGCCGAGGCGCGCAACGAGAGCGGACGGTGGACATGGCCGGTGGGCGGGGTGCGCGCGCCCGCCACCA
>DASRYI010000356.1:0-1587 GCA_035687255.1 Candidatus Krumholzibacteriia bacterium
GGGCGCAGGTGCCGGGGCGGGGTTTTCGCCCGACGGAAAACAGGTTTCCACACTGCAGTTCGAAACGAGCGCGGACGGCCTGCTGCAGAACGTTGTCAAAGTATTCCCGTCTGACGGAGGAGAGGCCCTCAGGACCGTGCATCTGCCTCCGGCCGGAACCAACTACGCGCCGCTTCCACCCGCCGCAATTCTCTATGTGGATCGTTCCGACCCGCATGCGAATGTGTTCAAGTTCAGTACGGTCGACGGAGCCCAGTCCCAGGTGTCGCGCTTCACCGAGGGGCGCGTGACCGAAGTCGCCGCCGCGCTCGACGGCAAGCACATCGCGGTAACGCGCCGGAACAACGACGGGGAGAATGTGTGGGTCATGAACGCTGACGGTTCTCAGCCGAAGCAGGTGACGCACTTCAGCGGGCTCGACGTGGCGCAGATGCGGTGGATGCCGGACTCGAAGCGGGTGGTGTGCACCGCCGGCCACACTGGTAACGACGTCGTCCTGATCCGGAATTTCCGTTAAAGCACGCGACGCGCGCCGATGTAGCGCTTGCGGAAGTACTTGTCGTCGAGACGGTCGTAACGCACGCTGCGCGCACGCGTCGAGGCATGAATGAACTCGCCGTCGTCGGCATAGATGCCGACGTGACTCACCGAGCCGCTTCCGAAGAAGACCAGATCTCCCGCCCGCAGGTCGCCGCGATCCACATGACTTCCCGTGCGCGCCTGTTCCCGCGACGTGCGGGGCAGCTTCACACCCAGGCGCCGGTAGACGGCGAATGACAATCCCGAACAGTCCACACCGTCGGTGGTGGTTCCGCCGTTGCGGTAGCGTGTTCCGATGAATTCCTCGGCCACCTTGACGGCAGTGCGGCCCGCCTTCGCGGGATCCTTGCGGATGTCGACGGGTTCGTCCGACGGACGGCCGACCGTCGCCGGGCCGCCGCAGCCTGCCAGAAGCCCGGCCGCCAGTGTTCCTGCCAGTGTGAAAAGCCAGAGAGCGCGATTTCGCGTGATTACCATGCGTTGCCTTTGGTTCCTTCGGGGTCAGCGGGGCGGCTGTCATGGGGAATGGCAAGGAACGTGCCTTTGGCACCGTACGCGGGCGCCGGAGTGAGGACGCAGGGCTCTCGTTGGCGAACAATCCGCAGCGGGCGGCGACCGGACGATGTGGGTGATGCACCACGCGAGGACGTGAGACAACGAGACGCCCGAGTCCGAACGGGGATCGTCGCCCCCCCAATACAATTGACACTGCCGCCCAACATGCAGTTAATCTGAGTTGCCACAGCAAGGAGTTCACCATTGGCCTACTCGATTGAACGTGCCGCCGTGCTGGGTGCGGGTGTGATGGGAAGCGCCCTGGCCGCGCACCTTGCCAACGCCGGCATTCCAACGCTGCTCCTCGACATCGTTCCCCCATCCGGTTCCACCGTGAAAGGCGACCCCGCGTCGCGCGAGTACCGCGACGCCTTTGCGCGCGGCGGCCTGGAGCGCGCCCTCAAGGCGAAGCCGGCGCCGTTCTTTTCGGCGGCGCGCGCGCGGCGCGTGAGCGTGGGCAACCTCGACGACGATGCTGCGCGGCTTTCTGAA
>DASRYI010000357.1:0-3231 GCA_035687255.1 Candidatus Krumholzibacteriia bacterium
ATCCAGCAACTCTCGGCCTGTTTCGTCCTGCCCGTCGAGGATTCGATGGACGCCATCTTCGATTCCATCAAACACACTGCGCTCATTCACAAGAGCGGCGGCGGAACCGGGTTCTCGTTTTCCCGCCTGCGTCCGCGCAACGACGAGGTATGCAGTACGCACGGTGTATCCAGCGGCCCGATCTCGTTCATGGGCGTGTTCGACGCCGCCACTGACACCATCCGCCAGGGCGGCCGCCGGCGCGGCGCCAACATGGCCATCCTGCGCATCGACCATCCTGACATTCTGGAGTTCATCGACGCCAAACAGGCGGGAGACCGCCTCAACAACTTCAACCTGTCGGTGGCCGTCACCGACGAATTCATGCGCGCGCTGGCCGAGGACCGCGAGTATGCGCTGGTAAACCCGCGTACGGGCTCGCCTGCCGGACAACTGCGGGCGCGCGATGTGATGCAGAAGATCGTGGACGGAGCGTGGCGCAACGGGGAGCCGGGCATTGTGTACATCGATCGGATGAACGCCGACAATCCCACGCCCGCGGTGGGGGACATCGAGAGCACCAATCCCTGCGGCGAACAGCCGCTGCTTCCCTATGAATCCTGCAACCTGGGGTCGATCAATCTGCCGCGTTTCGCGGAGGGCGACCCGGGGAGCGCGCATCTCGACGTGGACCGGCTGCGCGATTCCGTGGCTCTGGCGGTACGCTTTCTCGACGACGTGATCGACATGAACCGGTATCCGCTGCCCCAGATCGAGGCGCTGACGCAGGCGAACCGCAAGATCGGCCTGGGTGTGATGGGGTTCGCGGAACTGCTGGTGCGCATGGGCGTGGTCTACGATTCGCCCGAGGCCGAGCGCGTGGCCGCGGACGTCATGCAGACGGTGCAGGATGCGGCGGTGGAGGCATCGCGGCAGCTGGCGCGCGAGCGCGGTGCGTTTCCCAATTTTGCCGGCAGCTGCTACGCGGCCGATGGCGAGGCGCCGCGCCGCAACGCCACCGTGACCACCATTGCTCCCACCGGATCGATCAGCATCATCGCCGGGACGTCGAGCGGCATCGAGCCGTTGTTTGCCGTGGCCTTCAAGCGGCGCGTGCTGGACGGCGCCGAACTCGTCGACGTCAATCCGCTGTTCGAGGAAATCGCGCGCTCCGAAGGGTTCTACTCCGACGAGCTGGTGGCGTCGATTGCGCAGCACGGCACGCTGGGTGAGGTGGAGGGCGTTCCCGACCGGTGGCGGAAACTGTTCCAGACGGCGCACGAGATCACTCCGCGCGGGCACATTCGCATTCAGGCCGCCTTCCAGCACCACACCGAGAACGCGGTATCGAAGACCGTGAATTTTGCCGCCAGCGCCACGCCGGAAGATGTCGAGGCGGTGTTTCGCGAGGCGCACGCGTCCGGATGCAAGGGAGTCACCGTCTATCGCGACGGCAGCCGCGCGCAACAGGTGCTGAGCACCGGCACCGAGACGCCCGCCCACGAGCATGCACCCAAGGTGCCCCGGCCCCGGCCGGAAGTGGTCACCGGACGGACCACGCGCATGGAAACCGGGTGCGGCAATCTCTACGTGACCACCAACGAAACCACGGACGGGCCGTTCGAGTTGTTTGCGCAGATCGGAAAGGCCGGTGGATGCGCGGCGTCACAGACCGAAGCCATCGGACGCCTGGTCTCGTTGTCGTTGCGCTCCGGCGTGGACGCAGGCGCGGTGGCGCGGCAACTGCGCGGCGTTCGTTGTCCCTATCCATCGTGGAACCGCGGCAACAAAGTGCTGTCGTGCGCGGACGGAATCGGCCAGGCGCTGGCGCGACTGGTCGAAGACCGCGGCGAGGCGCCCGCCTCCGGCAACGGGTCCTCCCGTCGTGCGGAACTGCTGGCGGGAAGTTGTCCGGAATGCGGCAACGAACTGGAGTTCGAGAGCGGCTGCGCGGTGTGCCGTTCCTGCGGCTACTCGCGCTGCTGACGGCGTCCGCACCGCAAGGATTAACCCCGTTGCAAACACGCCCGGCGGCGTGCTAATGTCCCGCGGTCATTGATACCCCACGCGCGTGCGTTGGCCGCAAGGCGATGCACCGGCATCGGAGGCCGGTCCTTCCGGACCGGATCGATTTCAACCCTCGTTCATGAAAGGTGACGACATGAAACGCTCTGTATGTACAGTGCTCGCTGTGGCAATGCTGGCGGCGGCGGTGGCCGTGTTCGCCGCGGATGAAAAGAAGCCCGCCACCGATGCGGCGGCCCAGCAGGCGCAGATGGAGGCCATGATGGCGGCCGTCATGCCGGGTGAACACCATGAGCACATGAAGAAACTGGTCGGCGAGTTCGACTACACCATCAAGATGTTCATGCCGGGCGGCGCGCAGGAGTTCACCGGCCACCGCAGCGCCAAAATGATCATGGGCGACCGCTACCTCGATGAGACCTACACCGGCAACTTCATGGGCATGCCCTTCGAGGGCCACGGCACCATGGCGTACGACAACGTGCAGAAGAAATATCTCTCCACGTGGATCGACAACATGGGAACCGGCATCATGATGGCCAGCGGCACGTGTGACGGCACGGGAACCATGTGGACGATGAGCGGTGACATGGCCGACCCGCAGTCGGGCAAGATGGTGCCGGAGCGCAGCGTCACCAAACTCGTCGATGCCGATCACATGACCATGGAGATGTACGGTCCCGGACCGGACGGCAAGGAAATGAAGATGATGGAGATCTCGGCCACGCGCAGCAAGTAAGCGGCGCCGGTCGTCATCCCGATGAAGAGCCGCGTCCCACCGGGGCGCGGCTCTTTTCGTTTCCGGCGCCCGCCCGGTCTGCTACCATGAACGCACGCGTACCCCGGAAACGCCGTGACCTCAAAACGCATCGTCAACCAGCGCACTCTCCTCATCCTGATCCTGGCCGCAGCCGCATGGGTGCGGATTACCGGCCTGAACTGGGGGCTGCCGCATACCTACGAGGAAGCGACGCCGTTGCGGGTGGCGGTGTCGATGTGGGGATGGGTGACCGGCCAACCGACCACTCTCAATCCGTCGTTCTTCAACTATCCCAGCCTCTCGTTCTATCTCCATTTCCTCATCCAGGGGATTCTGTTTCTGGTTCTCAAACTTACCGGCGCGATGGCGTCCGTCGCCGACTGGAGGTTTCTCTACCTGACGGACCCCACGCCGCAGTACGTCGCGGCGCGTCTGCTGGGGGTGACGCTCGGGGTCATGACGGTGCT
>DASRYI010000358.1:0-1856 GCA_035687255.1 Candidatus Krumholzibacteriia bacterium
TGCGAAATCGCTGGACGACGACGCCCGCATTGCGCGCGCCGCGCAATGGCTGCCCGGCGTACCGCGCGAGACGCTGCGCAGCGCGCTCTCACCGCAGGGGTTTTCCTCGCTGCGCGCGGCCGTGCGCGATTTCCAGCGTGATCTGTTCGCGCGCGGGCTGGTGGACAACGCCGCCATTCTGCGCCGCAACGACTACCACGAAGTGGCGGTGATCGACGGGGACGGGGAACTGCGGCGCCCGGCCGACGGTCTGATCGACCAGACGAAGCTGGACGACGTGGTGCGCGCCGAAGCCGGGACGCGCTTTCCCGACGACCGCGCGCGGGCGCGGCTGTTCTTCGAACTGGTACGCGGCCACGCGCTGGCCAATCTGGTGTTCGATGTCGATGAAACCGCCCGCCGCCGCGAACTGGCGTCGTCCTCGGTGAAGAACTACTACGACGTCGGCAAGGGCGACCGCATCGTGGGAAAGAACGAACGCGTTACCGACGAGCAGGAAGGCGTGCTGCGCGCCATGGAGGCGGAACGCATCGCGCGCGATCCCGCGCGCACGCCGATGGCGCTGGTGCGCGCGCACCTGGCGGAGATTCTGCGCGTGCTCGTGCTGTGCGTGCTCTTCGGCGTGTATCTGCACGTGTTTCATCCCAGCGTGTACGCGGGCGCGTCGCGGTTGGCCGCGCTGTTGTCCGTATTTACGGCATATCTGATCGGACTCGCGGTGCTGGCGCGCTACGACTGGAGCGCGTATCTCGCACCCGTGGCCTTCGTGTCGGTCACGCTGGCGGCGCTGTTCGACTTCCGTCTGGGATTGATTGCGGGCGCGTTCGCCGCCGGATTGCTGGCGGTCGCCACCAACGCCGGGACCGGACCCGCCTTCGTCGGCTGGATCGCCGGTGCGGCGGGAGTCGCGGGCATCGAGCGCATGCGCGCGCGCAGCCGGGGATATTCGGTGTTCGTGTTCGTGGCGGGCGCGTACGCGCTGGGTATCCTGGCGGTCGAAGGAGGCGGAACCACGCCGTGGCGCACGCTGGTCACCGACGCCATGTGGGGCGCGGTCAACGGATTGTTCACGGGTCTGGCAACCGTGTTTCTGCTGCCGGTCTTCGAACAGTTGTTCAACCGTGCGTCGCGCTTCACGCTGCTCGAGCTGACCGATCTCAACAAGCCGATACTCAAACGTCTCAACATGGAGGCGCACGGCACCTATCACCATTCCATGCTGCTCGGCAATCTCGTGGACGCCATCGCCACCGACATCGGAGCCGACGCGCTGCGCGCCCGTGTGATGGCCTATTATCACGACATCGGAAAGATCTTCAAACCCGAGTACTTCGCGGAGAACCAGGAGCCGGGGTTCAACCGCCATGAAAAGATCACGCCGCAGATGAGTGCGCTCATTCTCATGTCGCACGTGAAGGACGGCGTGGAGCTCGCGCGGCAGGAGAAACTCCCCGAGGTGATCGTGGACGGAATTCGCGAACACCACGGCACCACGGTGATGGCCTACTTCTACCAGAAGGCGCTTGAGACCGACTCGCACGCCAGCGTCAACCGGGATGACTTCCGGTATCACGGTCCGCGCCCGCGTTCACGCGAGGCCGCCATTCTGATGTGCGCCGACACCGTGGAGGCGGCGGCGCGCTCGCTCAAGGATCCCACGCCCGCACACATCCGCGCGCTGGTGACACGGCTGGTGGATCTGCGCGCGCAGGAGGGGGAACTGGACGAGAGCGGCATCACGCTGCACGATCTCACCGTGACCAAGGAACGGTTGATTTCCATGTTGACCACCGTGTATCAGCGGCGTGTGGCCTATCCGGGACAGGAGACGGTTGCGCCCGCGCCCGAAGACGAGA
>DASRYI010000359.1:0-15583 GCA_035687255.1 Candidatus Krumholzibacteriia bacterium
GCAGGTAAAGATCCTGGTGCGCGAAGACGGGTCGGTCGGTGAAGTCCAGATCATGGATTCGCGGCCGCCCGGCGTGTTTGACGACGCAGTGATCACCGCCGTCGAACGATGGCGTTTCGAAGCAGGCACCATCGGCGGCAAGAAAGTGACGTCGTGGGTGGTCACGGCCCTTCACTTCAAACTCAACAGCTGATTCTATGACAACACGCATGCTCAGGATTCTGATCGCGGTTGTGCTGATGATGGGCACGGTTGTGTCCGGGGCGCGCGCCGACTCGGACAAGGACAAAAGTGAAGAAAAGCCCGTCGAAACCATCGAAGACCTGCCGCGCGATGCGCGCATGGCGCTGTTCGAGGCGCAACAGCACCTCGAGAAGGGCGAGACCGACAAGGCGGTCGAGGGTCTGGGGAAGTACGTTCAGAGCCACGACAAGAAGGACGACAGCTTTCTGGTGCGCTACCAGTACGCGACCATGCTGGTGCAGGCCGACAGGCGCGACGAAGCCATGAAGCAGTACCAGCGCGTGGTGGAACTGGAACCGCGCTACGACGAGGGCTGGCTGGGTCTGGGCGAGACCGCGTACGGACTGGGCGACTACACGCGAGCCGCCAATGCGCTGAAGCAGGGCTACGATCTCTCCACCGAAAAGCGTCCCGAACTGCTCTACTACGCCGCCGCCGCGCGACTGCAGTCGGGCGACGCCGCGGGTGCGTTGCCCTGGCTCGAGGAACTCGCGTCCGGAGACCATCCCAAGTTTGAATGGTATCGCGGGCTGGTGAGTGCCTGCCTGCAGGCGGACGACAAGGATCGCGGCCAGCATGCCGTCGACGCCATGCTCGACCGGTTCCCCAACAACGCCGACGCCTGGTACCTGGCCTTTCAGTTCTACGCCAGCACCACCAACTATCCGAAAGCGGCGGGATCGTTGACGGTGGTGGGATACCTCCGGCCGCTGACGCGTACCGAACACCTGCAGCTCGGCGATCTGTACTCGGCCATCGACAACCCCGCGGCGGCCGCGGACCAGTACGCGATTGCAACGCGAGACTCTGCTTCCACCAACGAAGTTGAGCGGGTGGCGTCCGCCTACATGGCGTCCTATCAGCCCGACCGCGCACTGGTGGTGCTGAACAAGACGCTCACCGAGGAACCTTCGTTCAAACTCTGGTCGCTGCTCGGTGACCTGCAGGTGGTGGAAAAGCGCTTCCATGAGGCCTACAAGGCGTTCAGCGTATGCGTCGGGCTCTCGCCCGACGAACCCCGTCCGCATCTCATGCTTGGCTACTGCGCCCTCGAACTCAACCAGCCAGACCTGGCGATGACCCACCTGTCGGTTGCCGCCGGTAGCGAGGAATATGCGGAACGCGCACAGATGCTCATCCAACGCGCGCAGATCATGCGTTCCACCCCCTCCTCCGAGGCCGACCAATCGTCATCCGCCGCGCCCCCATCTTTATCTGGTAACTAGAGTTCCAACAGCCGCTTATAAAGCCGCCGCAAATCTTTGACATTCCTTAATCCGGTCTTTATCTGGCGCCGCTAACCTGCCTAAGGGCTTTTGAGTTCAATTCTTTCCGGCGCCTGGACGTGCCCGCTCGCGGTTGCGGCGAAAGTTTGTCGGTGGTACGTTCTGATGGCTTTCACGAGGGAAGATCCAGTGACCGAGCGTTCATTATTCGCACCCCGGCCCGGTGAAGGATCCCCGGCGGAAAGCACCATTCCATCGTGATCGTGACCCATAACAAACAGCAGGCTGTGCGCGTCGGTGACTTCACCTCGTTCATGTATCCGGGGCGTTTGATAGAGCGCGGTCCGGCTGCGGACTATCTTTATCAACCCGAAGCCCGGCGATACCTCGGGCGATGTGACAGGACGGTTTGGCTAAACCCATGAGGACTGCCGTGAAAAGCGACAAAATCGTCGTCATCGAAGACGAAGAAGACATCCTCGAGGTCATCGCCTACAACCTGAAGCGCGAAGGCTACGAGGTTACCACGAGCACGAGCGGCGAGGACGGGCTGGCCAAGATCGAGCGCGCCGCGCCCGACCTGGTCATTCTGGACCTGATGCTGCCCGAAATCGACGGGCTGGATCTGTGCCGCAAACTCAAGTCAGATCCCGTGACCAAGGCGATTCCGGTTATTATGGTTACCGCCAAGGGCGAGGAATCCGACGTGGTGCTCGGCCTGGGCATGGGCGCGGACGACTATATGGTCAAGCCGTTCAGCCCCAAGGAACTGGTGGCGCGCGTGAAAGCGGTGTTGCGCCGTTCGCGTGGCGCCCCGGAGACGGAGCGCAAAGACCGCATCGTGCGCGACGGAATCATCATCGATCCCCAGCGGCACGACGTGCGTGCCGACGGAGAATCCATTGTGCTGACCGCCACCGAATTCCGGTTGCTGCTTTTCCTGGCCTCGCATCCCGGTCGCGTGTTCACACGCGACCAGTTGCTCACGCGCGTGATCGGCGAAGAGGCGATCGTGATCGACCGCAACATCGACGTGCACGTGCGTGCCATCCGCAAGAAACTGGGCGGACACCGCCACCTCATCGAAACCATCCGCGGCGTGGGATACCGGTTCAAGGACTGACGTGAAACGGATCTTTCGCTCGCGCTTTCTCTGGGAGATTTACGCCGGCTACGCTGTGATCATCGTGGCCACCGCCGTGGTGGTCGGGGTCGTGCTGGTGCGCGACGCCGAACACGGCGTGGAGAAGCGAATTCAGAGCGGGCTGGAACGGGACGCCATTCTGGTGCGCGACATCTCCGAACCCTTTGTAGACGCAGCGCCGGATTCGGCATTCCAGCAGCGCATACGCGCGCTGGGGAGACGCACCGGAACGCGCTACACGGTGATCGCCGCCAACGGCCAGGTGCTGGCCGATTCCAGGGAAGATCCGCGTGTGATGGACAACCATCGCGACCGTCCGGAAATCATGGCGGCCGCCAACAACGGAATGGGAACATCGACCCGTTTCAGCCGGACGGTGTCGGCTCCATCCATGTATGTGGCGATTCCGGTCATGAAAAGCGGGGTGCTGTCGGGCTTTGTGCGCACGTCGACAACGCTGGAAGCGGTGAATGCGCGCCGGGCCGCGGTGCGGCGGGGAATTGCATTTTCGCTGGTGCTTCCCGTGCTCACCGCGCTGTTGCTGGGGTTGTGGCTGGCGCGCAACTTCACGCGCCCGCTGGTGGAAATGACGGACGTCGCCCTGGCGGTGGCGGCGGGCGAACACGGGCAGCGGCTGCGCATCGACCGCACCGATGAAATTGGAGAACTGGCGGACGCGCTCAATGTGATGACCGCGCGTCTCAAGGACCAGATCGAGACGATGGCCGCCGACCGCAACAAGACCCTGGCCATTCTGGCGGGGATGGTGGAGGGCGTGGTGGCGGTGGACAGTGACGAGCGCGTGGTGCACGCCAACGCCGCTGCCCAGGCGATTCTCGGCATCGATGCCCGGACGGCGCTGGGCCGTCGCATCTGGGAGGTCATGCGCGTGGTGGAGGTGAGCGAGTCCCTGGGCGAATCGATGCGCCAGAACCGCATGCGCGTGTCCGAAGTCCGGATTCCCACGGCCCAGAAGGACCAGGTCATCCAGCTGACGGCCACGCCGCTGCACAACGGGTCGGGTGAGATCGACGGTGCCGTGGTTGTGTTGCACGACGTGAGCGAGCTGCGCCTGCTGGAGTCCGTGCGCCGCGACTTTGTGGCCAACATCTCGCACGAGTTGAAGACACCACTCACCGCCATCCGCGGTCTGGTGGAGACGCTGATCGACGACCGTGAAATGGACCGCGAAACCCATGATCGCTTCATCGAAAAGATCGGCGACCAGTCGACGCGCCTGACCAACCTGGTGTCGGACCTGCTCACGCTTTCGCGGCTCGAGTCCGGACCGGGCGGCCTGCGCTTCGAGGCGATGGACCTGCGCGAAACCGTGAACGAGTCGGTCCGGACCCAGTTCCATGCCGCGGAAACCAAGCGCGTGGGACTCTCGTCAGCCCTTTCCGATGCCCCCGTGATCATCGAGGGGGACGCTGAAGCCATGCGGGAGCTGGTTGACAACCTGGTCAGCAATGCCATCAAGTACACGCCCTCGGGGGGGCGGGTGGACGTCCGGCTGTCTGCCGAGAACGGCAGCGCCGTGCTGGAAGTGATCGATACCGGGATTGGAATCCCGCCCGAGGAACAGAGCCGGGTCTTCGAGCGCTTCTACCGGGTGGACAAGGCCCGGTCGCGTCAGATGGGGGGGACGGGCCTGGGACTTTCGATTGTAAAACACGTGGCGTTGTCACATGGTGGCAGTGTATCTCTTAAAAGCGCGTCCGGACGGGGCAGCACATTCCGCGTCCAACTCGGGCTGAAACCGGGCAACGTCAACCGTCGCGAGGGAACCAGGCAGGCATGACCAAGCATCTTCAAAACGACCTCGACGAACTCTCGAAGGAACTCCTCACCATGGGCGCCATGGTCGAGGAGGCCACCAACCGCGCCATCAACGCCCTGGTTCGCCGCGATCGCGGCCTGGCGCGGGAAGTGATCGCGGTGGACGATGCCATCAACGATTACGAGAACCGCATCGAGGATCACGCACTCAAGATTCTGGCGCTCCACCAACCCGTGGCCGCCGATCTGCGTTTCATCATCACAGTGCTGAAAGTGAACAACGACCTGGAGCGTATCGGGGACCACGCGGTCGCGATTGCGGAACGCGCCATTGTGCTGGCGCAGCTTGAACCGGTCCCCCGGCCCGAGGATTTCGACGAGCTGGTCAAGGTTGTGCAGCGCATGCTCAAGGACAGTCTCACCGCGCTCATCGAACGCGACGCCGCCATGGCGCGGTCGGTGTGCACGATGGACGACGAGGTCGACCGCGTGCACCGTTTGATGTACGCGGCCATGCAGGAAGTCATGCGCGACGACATCAATTTTATCGAACCCGCCATCAATACCATTTCCGCCACCCGCCACCTGGAACGCATCGGCGACCTGGCCACCAACATCGCCGAGGACATTGTCTTCATGGTGGAAGGCGAAATCGTCCGCCACAACTACTAGTCCCGCGAGTCCCGGACAGCTTCGCCGTGTGCTGACTCCAGCGTGCGAGCGGGTGGCACCGGACGGAGTCCCGGCAACGAGCGAAGCGAAGTTGTTCCGGGGTGGCCGGTGACAGGACCCGCGCGCACGCGTCGGCATGCAAGAGCGAGCGCACATTTGCGGTGTCGCGAGGGTGCTTCCTATATTTCCGGCGTGAAGAAGGCACGGGCACAATTTCTCATGGCCGGCAAAGCCGACGCGCTGCATCGCACCGGTCTGGCTCCCGTCGCTCCCGACGACAACGACCTCGAACTGCTGGATGCCTATTCCCGCGCGGTGGTCGGCGTGGTCGAGCGCGTGGCGCCGTCCGTGGTGAGTGTGCGCATTACAGCCGAGGACGGCCGGGGTGGAGTGGGTCAGGGGGCGGGGTCCGGTTTCGTGATCGCACCCGATGGATTCATCGTCACCAACCATCATGTGGTGGAGAAGGCCAGCGAGGTGACGGTGGTGTTCACGGATGGCCGCGAGCTTGCCGCCCGGGTGGTGGGCTCGGATGCCTCCACCGATCTGGCGCTCCTGCGCGTGGCCGAGGGCGGGCTGGTTCCCGTGGAAATCGGACACTCCGAAGGCCTGCGCGTGGGCCAGCTGGTCATCGCCATCGGCAATCCGCTCGGTTTCCAGAGCACGGTATCGACGGGTGTGGTGTCGGCGCTGGGACGCAACCTTCGCGGGCAGAACGGGCGGCTCATCGAGAACGTCATTCAGACCGACGTGGCGCTCAACCCGGGCAATTCGGGCGGGCCGCTGGTGGACAGCCGCGGCCGTGTGGTGGGCGTGAACACCGCCATGATTCGCATGGCACAGGGCCTGTGCTTCGCCGTGCCATCGGCCACCATGACCTGGGTGGTGGGTGAACTCATGACCGCCGGACGTGTGCATCGCGCGGTGCTGGGTATCGTCGGACAGACGCGGCCGGTCAACCGCCGCGTGCAGCGCGAGTTCAATCTCGCGGAAGCATCCGCGGTCGAAATCGTGTCGCTGACGGACAACGGTCCTGCCCAGCGTGCGGGGCTGCGTGCCCGCGACGTCGTCGTGTCCATGGCCGGCCACGGGATTTCGAGCATTGATGACCTGCAGCGCATTCTCAGCCGCACCACACCCGGCACGCCGCTCACCATCACCGTGTTGCGCAACGGCGGCCGCCGCCACGCCATCGACGTAACACCGACTCAGGACTAGACGGTCGCAAACCGGTCACCCGGATCCGCAACACTCGCCCAATCCCGGCCCGCGCGCTATACTGCCGCGCATGCACTTTTTCTTCGCCGGGTTGCTTGCGTTCACCGCCGGTACGGTGTTCGGTATTTTCGGCGCAGGCGGCTCCATCCTGCTGGTTCCCATTCTCGTGTATGTGCTCCACGTCCCGGTCAAGACGTCGCTGGGCATGTCGCTGTTCATCCTCATGTTCACCGGGATCATTGCGGCAACGGCGCACGCGCGTTCGCGCAACGTGGGCTGGATGATCGGCATTCGCTGGGCGCTGGCGGGAATCGTGGGCGCCTACGCCGGCGGCCGCGTGGCCGAGTTCATTCCCGGCGGCGTGCTGCTGACCACCTTTGCCGTGGTGGTGGTGGTGGCCGCGCTGCTCATGATCCTGCGCAAGGCCCCGCCCACCAGCCACGACGCGGAACACGTGCCCGCGCTCAAGGGAATCGTGGTGGGACTCATTCTGGGTTTCTTCACCGGCATGATCGGGGTCGGCGGGGGATTCCTGCTTGTGCCCGCGCTCGTGCTGGTCTGCGGGCTCAATGTCAAGCGCGCCATCGGCACATCGTTGCTGATCATCGCCATCAATTCCATGGGAGGATTCATGGGATTTGCCGCCCACGAAGCCTTTCCGTGGAAACTCACACTGATCGTCACTGCATTCAATTCTCTGGGCAGCCTGCTGGGTGAACGGCTGGGAAAACCGCTTCCCGCACAGCGATTGCGTCCCGCGTTCGGCGCCTTCCTGCTCGTGGTGGGGACGGCGATGGTGCTGCAGAATATCCTGGGATTGTTTACAAAAGGTCACTGACCGAAAGAATTCCTGTAAGAGCCTGCGTCCTTCCGCGTCTGAATGCCCAAAGAAATCTGTCGTGCCCGCACACGCGTGGCGCGCGCTCACCCTCAACGGAAGGAGCCCATCATGGGTCGAGTTCTTGCTTTTTGCCTCGCAGTTGCTCTGTTTGTAACCCCGGCAGTGGCCGGCGAACTGGTGAATGTCGCCGGCGCCAGCGGAATCGCGCTCGACGGGTACGATCCCGTGGCATTCTTCACCGACGGCGCGCCCGCGCACGGTGATCCCATGATCACCGCGACCTACCAGGGCGCGACGTATCTGTTCGCGAGCAAGGAGCACAAGGCCGCATTCGAAGCGAGCCCCGCGAAGTATGCGCCGCAGTTCGGTGGTTTCTGCGCCTACGGCGCGTCGCTGGGCGCGTTGTTCCCGGTGGACATCACGACCTGGCAGGTCAGAGATGGAAAGCTCTATCTCAACCTGAACCCCATGATCGAGACCGCATTCAACAAGGATGTGAACGGCAACGTGGCGAAAGCGAAGAAGAACTGGCCGGAGCTGGTCAGGAAGAACGCAAAGTAGCCGGGGGGACTGCGGGGTGGCGTGCCTCCGGACACGCCTCCCCGCGGCATGCCGATCGCGGCACACGCGCGCGCGATTCGATGTATAATGCCGGTTCCGCCACTGGAGCGGTCTACTTCAACCTCCGGAGCTTCTCATGTTCGATCTTAATGCCATCCAGTCCGCGTTGCGTGAACTCGGGTTCGACGCGTGGCTCTTCTACGACTTTCGTGGCAGCAATCCGCTGGCGCGCAGCATTCTGAAACTCGAGGGCGGCATGAATTCGCGCCGCTTCATGTACCTGGTCCCGGCGCAGGGACAGCCGCGCAAGCTCGTGCACCGCATCGAGATGGGCGCGCTGGATGCGCTGCCCGGGGAAAAGAGCGTGTACCTGCGCTGGCAGGAACTCGAGGCCGGTGTGCGCGAACTGGTTTCTCCTTATAAGAAAGTGGCGATGGAATACTCGCCGAAGAACGCGATTCCCTACGTGTCCATCGTGGACGCCGGCACTGTCGAACTGGTG
Organism: Candidatus Krumholzibacteriia bacterium; assembly: GCA_035687255.1. Classification (GTDB taxonomy): domain Bacteria; phylum Krumholzibacteriota; class Krumholzibacteriia; order WVZY01; family JAKEHA01; genus JAKEHA01. The sequence goes on from DASRYI010000359.1 coordinate 8,187, forward strand.
AAGAGCACCGGCGTGGAACTGCACTCGTCGGGCGATCTCATCCAGGTTTTCGAGGCGGCGTGGAATGATGATGTGTGGAAGATGCACCTCGAGGCCGACCAGCACACGCAGACGGCCTACGACGTCGCGTGGAAAATGATGGCGGACGGCGTGCGCGCGGGCAAACCGGTGCGCGAGGTCGAGGTGCAGCAGGCCATCATGGATCATTTTGCAAAGCACAAGCTGACCACCTACCACCCGCCCATCGTGGGCGTGGGCCCGCACGGGGGCGATCCGCACTATGAACCGGTGCCGATGCACGACAGTGTGATCAACAAGGACGACTTCGTGCTCGTCGATCTCTGGGCCAAAGTGGACCGTCCGGGCGGCGTCTACAGCGACATCACCCGCGTCGGGTACATGGGCGAGAAGGTGCCGGAGAAATATACCAAGGTGTTCAACATCGTGGCCGCGGCGCGTGACGCCGCCATCGACGCCGTGCGCGATGCCTTCAAGGCCGGTCGCCCCGTCTACGGGTGGCAGGTGGACGACGCCGCGCGCAACGTGATCACCAAAGCGGGCTATGGGGACAAGTTCGTGCACCGCACCGGGCACAGCATCGGCCACGAGGTGCATGGCAACGGCGCCAACATGGACAATCTGGAAACCCACGACGAGCGGCGCATTCTCAAGCGCACGTGCTTCAGCGTCGAACCGGGAATCTATCTGCCGGAGTTCGGGGTTCGGTGTGAGGTCGATGTATTCGTGGACGGCGATGGGCAGGTGCACGTCACCGGCGGCATCCAGAAAGAAGTCGTGCCCATCCTGGCGCAGTACTAGGAGCGGGACATGCTGCGACTCGTCTGCTGCCTGCTGGCCTGTTTGGCGACGGCGCAATCGGCGCCACCGGCAAAGGCAACGCCCAAAGCCATGGCGGTGAACGCCTTTTCCTTCGACATTCCGTTGACGCTGCCGGGAACGCCGGAAGAGATCTTTGACGCGGCGACGGGCGACGTCAGCGGCTGGTGGGATCACACCTTCTCGCCGCATCCGAAATCCCTGATCCTCGAGCCCAAAGCGGGCGGCCACTTCATCGAACAGTTCGACGATCAGGGCAACGGCGCACAGCACGCGGAAGTCATTTACTGCGACCGTCCCAAAACCATTCGCTTCACCGGCCCGCTGGGGCTCTCGGGCACGGCCGTGAACCTGGTGTGCACATACACATTCGAAGCGGTGGGTACGGACTCCACGCGCATGACGTTGCACGCGTCGGCCGCAGGTGCGTTCGACGAGGGAGCCAGCGATGTGGTGGAACGCGTGTGGCAGCACTTTCTGATCGAGCGGTTCAAGCCCTATATCGAGTCCGGGAAGTACAAGAAGCAATGAACACACTGCTCGCCGAGGTTCAGGCGCAACTCGACGCCAGCGCTCGCGCCATTGACGCGCTGGCAGCGGGTGTCGGCCCGGACGTGGCACGGGTGGCGCCCGCGCCGGGGAAATGGTCTGTCCATGAAATTCTGGGGCACCTCATCGACGAAGAGCGCAACGACTTCCGCCTGCGCATCGACTACATGCTGAATCATCCCGGGGAGTCGTGGCCGCCCCTCGATCCGCCACGCGCGGTGCGGGACGGCAAGTTCAACGATCGCACGTTGGAATCTCTGCGCGCCGATTTCATGCGGGAACGGGCGGCGTCGCTGGGTTGGCTGGCCGGACTGCACGACGCCAACTGGGAGGCCGCGCATCATCACCCCAGACTGGGCGAGTTCACGGCGGCGTCCATGCTGTGCGCCTGGGCGGCGCACGATCTGCTGCATCTGCGACAGATCGAGCGACTGCTCTTCGAGCGGCTGCGCCGCGCCACACACCCCGACCGCACCGACTACGCCGGCGAGTGGTGAGCACCGAATTTCTCTATCAGACCGGCGATCCGTTCTTCGCTCAGGTGCCGGACGGGGGCGAGGAGGTGGCCGGTGAGGAACTGGCGCGGCTCGGTGCGACCGGCATCACCGCGGGGTATCGAGGCCTGTACTTTCATGCCGGCCGCGATGAACTCTACCGCATCGTCTACGGCGCGCTCACCCTGTCGCGCGTGCTGTGCCCGCTGATCCGCTTCCAGTGCCACAACCCGGAATACCTGTACCGGCGCACGCAGTCCATCGACTGGACGTCGATATTCACCACACGGCGCACCTTCGCAGTATTTGCCACCGTCGCCAACAGCGCCATCCGCCATTCCCAGTACGCGGCGCTCACGGTGAAAGACGCCATTGTCGACCAGTTCCGCGACAGGACCGGTCAGCGTCCCAACGTGGAACCGCAAAACCCCGACCTGTGGATCAGCCTGTACCTGCACGCCAACCGCGCCACCATCAGTCTCGATCTTTCCGGGGGAGCCATGCACCGGCGCGGATATCGCGTGGAATCAATCGAGGCTCCCATGCAGGAAACGGTGGCGGCCGTCATGCTGGCCATGACGGGATGGGACGGCTCGGTGCCGCTGGTCGATCCCATGTGCGGCTCGGGGACGATTCTGTGCGAGGCGTTGATGCGCTACTGCCGGATTCCCGCCGCGTTTCTGCGTCCGCAGCAGGGTGTGCGTTTCCTGCCCGATTTCGATGCCGCCGCGTGGGAGTCGGTGAAGAAGCAGTGCGACGCGGACATTCGTCCGCTGCCGCCGGGACTGATTCGGGGCAGCGATGCATCACGCGACGCCGTGCATGCCGCGCGCGTCAACCTGGCGCGTCTTCCCGGCGGTCGTGATGTGGCCGTGGATGCCTGCCGTTACGAAAACATCGAGCACATTGCGGAGTCCGCGATCGTCACCAATCCACCGTATGGACTTCGCATCGGCAAACGCGCCGCGATGCCGGAGTTCGTGCGCAATCTGGGCGATTTTCTCAAGCATCGGTGCACGGGATCGACGGCGTTCATCTACTTCGGTGACCGCGAACTCATCAAGTCGATCGGTCTGCGACCCGCGTTCAAAAAGCCGCTGGCCAACGGAGGGCTGGATGGACGGGTTGTGAAGCTGGAGATGTTCCCTGGAAAGGCGCGAAATTCCCCAAAAGACCTCAGCTGAGCATTGCCTGAGTCCGCGTTTCGATGCCATCATTATAGAGTATCGAGTACCCGCCATCGCCCGGCAGGGCCCGCTTGGAATTGACTGCTCGAGGAGGTCGCATCCCAATGACGCCGCGCAACAGGCCGCCACACTCCGCATTCTTTGCCCTTGCCACAGGCATGCTGCTCATCGCATCCACCGGTTACTCCGCCACGCAGCCCGGCCGTCCCGTGCGCACCACGACCCCGCAACAAACGTACACGCCGCTGGGCGAGACCGTCTTCACGTGCGGCACCTACCGGGGCAACGAGACGCAGAACCGGGAAATGGAGGCCATGCACCTCAACAACCAGCAACTGCTTCGCCAGGGGCTGAAGTCCCGAGTCGCCGCCGGTCTCGACTACGTGTACAACAACGTGTGGGTCATTGAGGACGACGGGTCTCTGACCCTCAGCGGCACCAACGCCTTTGACACCGACAACAAAACATTCCAGTACGCCAATGATGGCGGCGGCGTATTCACCGCCTCGCAGGTCGCTTACAGCTATGACGACACGCTGGGGACGCTGATTGCTCCCGGAGATGACGGCGCCATCCTGGTAAACCTGCCGTTCAGCTTTCCCTTCGAGGGACAGAGCTACAACCAGATGTATGTGAGTGGAAACGGCATCGTTTCTTTCGGCGCCGTTCCCAATCCCAACGGATTCTACAACGATGCAGACTTCTACAGCACGACGCCCAAGATTGCGCCCTACTACCTGGATCTCAATGAAACCGCAAACGGTGACGTGCGTGTACGCAGTGGCGCCGGCAAGTTCATCGTGAGCTGGATTTCGGTGTTCGAGTACGCCAACCCGGCGTCGAACACGTTTCAGCTCGTGCTCTATCCCAACGGCAATTTCACCGTGACGTACAATGGAATTGGATCCACGACCGCCGCCAACGGAGCGCCCATCATCACCGGGTACTACCCGGGTGGTGTCGCGACGCTGGAGCAGATCAGCCTTTCTTCCGGCCTCCCGCATTCGAGTGCGCCGGGCGCCGCGATGTATGAGCAGTATTACAGCCATGCCGTGCCGCTGGTGGATGAAGTGGCTCTCCTCAACCGCTTCTATACCGAATTCCCGGACGATTTCTTCCAGGTGGTCTTCTTCACCAACTTCACGCAGGACATGGGCAGCGCGTTTGCATACGAACGCAACATCCAGAACAACGTGACCGGAATCGGGCAGGGTACCTTTGACTCCAGCGCCCAGTATGGATCGGGCGGCGCACTGAAAAGCCTGTGCAACATGAACTCGCTGGGCGTGTGGTCTTCGGCCGACCCGACCGCGCGCGTGTTCGGCAAGGGGAACAACTTTCTGACCATCATGGGCCAGGAATCCGGCCACCGGTGGGGCGCCTACATCATGTTCGACAAGGGGGGCGGTCCCAGCGACATGCTGCTCGGGCGCGCACTTGCACACTGGAGCTACTACGCGGACGTGGACCACAGTTCGCTCGAAGGCGGCGACTGGGTGAACACCGGGGGCAGCAGCTACACCTGCCCGACCAATATCGACTATTACTCCGAACTCGACGAATACCTGTTCGGCCTGCGCAAACCGGAAGAAGTGAAGGCCACCTACTATATCTCGAGTCCGACCAATGACCCGCTCAGCGCCCGCTCCGTGGGGACGCCGCTGCTGGGGTCGACGTGCAACGGCGCCTATGTGGGGGTGTCGATGAACGACATCATCAACGCCGAGGGGCCACGTACGCCCACGGAGGCGAACGAGACCCACGATTTTCGCCAGGCATTCATCTTCCTGATTGCGGCGGGCACCACCCCGTCGCAGGCGGAGCTCGACAAGATCGCGGGTTTCCGCGCCGCGTGGGAGGAGTACTTCGAAAAGTCCTGCGACGGCCGCGCGTCGCTCAACACCAGCCTGGCCGGCCCGTACCAGGTGGGTTCGATCACCGGTGAAGTGCGGGACAAGCTCTCGCAGCAGATCGTACCCAACTTTACCGCGCTTTCCGCGGAACGTTCGTTCTCGCAGCACGTGCCGGCGGGTGGCCGCTTCACATTCCGTTACGACGACGGCCCGACGCGTGGCACCGGTGAACCGGTGACGCTGATCTTCACCGCGCCCGGATATCTGCCCGATACGCTGGCGACGTCGATCAACTACGGCGAAAACAAGAGTCTGTACGGGCTGCTGGATGGAATCTGGCTCACTCCCATTACCACGGCCGCGGGTGGGTTGCCGGTTCCGACGGAGCTGCGTCCCAACCATCCCAATCCCTTCAACCCGTCCACCACCATCGAGTATTCACTGGCGAACGCGGGCCACGTGCGCATCACGGTTTTCGATGCCGCCGGCAGTCGCGTGCGCACGCTGGTGGACCGCATGGAGTCGAAGGGAGAACACCGGGTGGAGTTCAACGGACGCGACGATCACGGCCAGCCGCTGGCCAGCGGCGTCTATTTCTACCGGCTGGATACCGGGCTGGTGGCACAGACGCGAAAGATGGTGCTGCTGAAATAGTGATTCGCGTCACCCCCACCATCATCCTCGACGAATCGGAGATTGAGATCACGTTTGTGCGCTCATCCGGACCGGGCGGGCAGAACGTCAACAAGGTGGCAACCGCCGCACAGTTGCGTTTTGACGTGGCGCATTCGCGCCGGCTCACGGATGCGGTGCGCCAGCGCCTGATGGCGCGGGCCGGATCGCGGCTCACGCGGGACGGAGTGCTGGTGATTACGGCGCGGCGGTTCCGCACGCAGGAACGCAACCGCGCCGATGCCATTGAACGTCTGGTGCACATGATCCGCGCCGCCTCCACACCCCCCAAACCCCGGCGCAAAACGCGCGTACCGCACGCGGCGAAAGTTCGTCGCGTCGACGACAAGCGCCGCCGCTCGGCGACCAAACGCCTGCGCGGGAACGTGCGCGGAGACGATTGACGATGCCAACCACGCCCATGACCGGCTCAACCAGCACGACCCGCGCAACTCGTTCCAACCGCATTCGCGAATGGACCACGTTCCTGCTGGGTCTCACGACCGGCTTTCTCTTCTTCGCCGCGTTTCAGTACGGAAAACCGACGGTGTTTGATGTCGTGCACCGGATCCGGATGTCACATTCCGTCGAGGCCCGGGAGCGCGCCCGCGAAGCCAGCGCCATCGCCACCATTCCGGTGGATACCGAGGATGGAACGGTTTCCGGGTCTGCGTTCGTTCGCAGAGAGGGTGAGGGCGTGGCCGTCGACGTGAAGCTCCAGTCCACCGTTCCCATTGAGTGGGAGTTCTCCTACAACAAGAACGCCTGGTCCCTGGTGCGCATCGAGCGCGACGGGACGGCGGTCAGCTCGTTTGCGGCCAACCCGGGCTCGATTCGGGGAATGCAATCGGGAGAGGGCGCTGCCACGCTGGTGTTCGAGGGCTATCCCACCTCCGCCGGTTCCGCCAGTCTGCGCATCCGCAATGGCGGAGTAACCGTATTTGAAGGCAGGCCGTCCCGCAGCTAGAATCCCGGCATCATGGGTGCCCGCCCTGTTGCCCTGCTGCTTGCGGTCACGGTCCTGTCGGCCGTTCGTGCCGCCACTCCCCTCACGTATCCCGATGCGCCGCGTGGGCCGGTAGTCGATAGCTACCACGGCCACACCGTCGCCGACCCCTACCGCTGGCTCGAGGATTCATCAACGTCCGAATCAGCGCGTTGGTTGCGGTCGGAGGCACAGCTCACGACCGATTACCTTTCGACGCTGCACACGCGCAACCACATCGCGCGGCGGCTTACCGAACTCTCCGATTCCGGTCACATGGACGTTCCCTGGTGCGAAGCGGGAAAGGTGTTCTGGCTGGAGTCCCGTGCCGGCCGGCCACAACCGGTGCTGCGCGTGGCCAGCACGCCGGGGGAGAAGGGAAGGGACTTCTTCGATCCCAACCGGATTTCTCCCGATGGCTCCGTGGAAGTAAGCGACCTCCTGGTTTCGCCGGATGCGCATCTGCTGGCGTACCGGGCGGCGCGGGGTGGCGCGGACCGTGGTGAAATTCGGGTACGCGATATGGCGTCCGATCGCGATACGCCGGACGTAGTGGATGGTTATAACGCGTGCTGGACCCGTGATGGCCGGGGATTCTTCTACGCGCAACCCGTTCGCACAGCGGGATCGGATGATTCATCCGCGCGCGCAGGCATGCGCGCATGCTACCACCGTCTCGGAGACACGCAGGACCACGATGTGCGCGTGGTGGAATGGGGCCAGAGCGCAAGCTGGATCTACTTCATGACCAGCGAGGACGGCCGCCATGCCGCCGCCGTCGCCGAGATGGGACCGGTCAGCGAGATCTACATGGTCGATC
>DASRYI010000360.1:0-4273 GCA_035687255.1 Candidatus Krumholzibacteriia bacterium
CCGCGCTCTGGCTCGCGCGCTGGCTGCTCTTCCGGCTGATGTTCTCGTCCGCCGTGGTGAAGCTCGCGAGCGGCGATCCCAGCTGGCGATCGCTCACCGCGCTCCAGTTCCACTACTTCACGCAGCCGTTGCCGCCGTGGACGGCGTGGTATGCGCAACACTGGCCCGAATGGTTCCAGAAGCTGTCGGTGCTGGCGATGTTTGCGGTCGAGGGGGTGGCGCCGTTTTTGATCTGGGGAACGCGGCGCATGCGCTTTGCGGCGGCGTGGGCGATTGCCGGTTTCCAGTTGATTCTGATGACCACGGGAAACTACGGATTCTTCAATATCCTCACCATCGCGCTGTGCATCCCGCTGCTGGACGACGGCGTGTTGACGCCCCGGGGCGTTGCGGCGCCGGCAGTTCGTGTGCCCGTGGCGCGCTGGGCGCGCAACGTCTTCGCCGGCGTATTGATGATCGCGAGCCTGGGGTACGCAACGGGATCGCTGCGTCGAACCCCCGCATGGTTGCGGCCCGTGGCCAACGTGTCGAGCGTGCTGGCGCCCCTGCACGTGGTGAATCCCTACGGCCTGTTTGCCGTCATGACCACCGACCGGCCCGAGATCATCATCGAGGGAAGCCGCGACGGCCAGGAATGGAAGGCCTACGAGTTCCGCGATAAACCGGGGGATCCCCTGCGCCGGCCCCGGCTGATTGCGCCGCACATGCCGCGCCTCGACTGGCAGATGTGGTTTGCGGCGCTGGGCGACGTGCGCCAGAACCGCTGGTTTCTGGTGCTGTGCTGGCGGCTTCTGCAGGGATCACCCGACGTGCGCGCCATGCTGGCCCACGATCCCTTCGGCGACGATCCCCCGCGCTACCTCCGCGCCAATGTCTACATGTACACCTTCACCAGCGCCGCGGAGCGCAAACAAACCGGCGCATGGTGGAACCGCACATTGCGTGGTCCCTACGTGCGCACTCTCACACTCAAGGACGGCCAGCTCACCGTCGCACCGGAAACGCTTTCGCAGTGATCGCTTGTTGGGTGATCGAGCAGCTACTCGTGCTTGCTCGGTTCGACAATGCGGAACGTGCCGGCGCGGTGGACGATCGACTGCCAGTATTCGTCCTTGATGGTGATCAGGAAGTCGTACAGGCCGGGCTTGAGATTCTCGCTCTTGATGGCAACGTGCAGAGGCTCGGTGGACTTGAAGCCCGAGCCCTTGAAGCTGGATGAGACCACGGTCTCGGGGCCGTTGAAGCGGTCGATGAAGCGCTGCTTCTTGCCCGTGTGGGGCACCACCCGGTACTGCACCTCGTAGCCGGACTGCCCGCCCTGGTCCAGACCCAGGTTGTAGATTTCGAAATACACACTGACGGGTGATCCCACCGCGTAACGCCTTATGGGGTGTGGAATTACTTCAATGGGGCCGCGCGCAAAAGGAGAGGTTTCGCTGACGGGCGCAATGCGCTGCGCAAACAGGATGTCGCTCATCGCGAGTGCGTGGTCGAAATCACGCGGGTGCACGGTGGTGCGGTACGCGGATGAGCGCGACGAATCGGTATCGGTCACCGTGACCGCCACACGGTAATAGTCCGAGGGCACCGTGAAGAAAACCTGGGCGGGCATCAACCGTGTGGGACTGTCGGACGACGTGGGAACGGCCAGATGCTGATCCTGCTTGCCGACGATGTTGTAGTTCTCGTCCATCACCGTGGCCTCCGCGGTGTAATTGCGGCGCGTCACCTTCGGCGTGCTTGTCGGCTGCACCAGCACTTCGAGGTTCACCTCCACGCGGTTCACACCCTCACCCCCGCGGAACTGCTCCACGTCGAAATAGAACGGGCACGATCGCTTCTGGAAGTTGAACGGGTACGACGACGGTGTGTCCTCGAGCACGCCCTGGAAGTTGGCCGCCAGTTCCACGGCCTTCTCCTTCTGGAACACATCGCTGGGGTTGTTGGGCAGCGAACGCAGCCAGTCCCCGGATGTCACCGCCGTGATGTCCTCGGTCTGCCCCTCCATGCGCGGGCGCAGATACCGCTTCGGTTCCAGTCCGTACTCCGCCTCCTTCAGCGGCGTCCAGTTGACGCCCGTGTCTTCCACTTCGGGTGCGCGATACATGTCGAGGTACTGGGGCGGGATCTGTTCCTGGATCGACTGGTGCGTGTCGTAGACCAGGAATTCGGCCAGGTCGGGCGTGCTGTCCTGGGCGTCGCCGAAGGGCGTGATGTCGTAGATGTAATTTCCGTTCAGATTGAAATCGCTGAAGCGAATCATCATCTGATGGCGCCTGTAGAACCACAGTTCGCCCGGAGGATGTACCTTGCGCGCGGTGACTTCGGACTCCAGTTCTCCGCGATAGTCGGGGAATCCGTAACGGATCATCACTTCGCCGCGCTTGTCCCATCCCGGCCACTCCGGGCGTCCGAAGTCGGCGCGCGCGATATCCACACGCAGATAGTGTTCCGTGCGCATCTCGTTCTCGGGGGTTGTGGGCGTGGGATCGTTGGCCCGCCAGAAGCGGATGATCCACTGGCGCCGCGCCTCGTCGTCCGGCAACCGGAAGAACTGGCGCAGCTGGTATCCGTTCATCAGGTACTGCAGCGACGCGATCTGGCGCTGCATGAGCGGCCCGAGTTTCACGAGGTCGGTCGATGTGATGGAGTACTCGGGGCCCGTGGCCAGCGCGGACGCGGCACACACGCCCGAGGCCACCAGCACCGACAGGGCAAGCATGCGCGCGCGGGATGTCATCGATCGGCCCGCTTCAACATTAGAAGCCCGATGATGAGAAACACGATGTTGCCCGCCTGGGCGGCGAGAAGCGGGGGCAGCACGCCGTTGTGGCCCAGCGTCTGGCCCACGCGCAGCACGGCGTAATACAAGAAGCTGACCACCAACGTCAGGCCGAAGCCGGTTGCGATGGACGGCTTGCGCTTGCCCGACGCCAGCGCCACTCCGATCAACACGAAGATGGCCCCGGCGAACGGGAAGCTGAACTTGAAGTACAGATCCACCATGTACTTCTCAACGCTGCCCCCGCTGCGCTGCACCTTGTGGATGAAATGGCGCAGTTCCAGGAAGTTCATGTTTTCTTCGTCGATCTCATCGGCGGCGAAGTCGGATGGCTTCTCGGTTATCTCGCGTACGCTGATCGTATCGAACGCGGCCACATGCTCGGCGCCGCTCTTGAACGTGCGCACATATCCGCCCGTGAACAACCAGTGGTCGCCGCGCCACACTGCGGTGCGCGCGTCGATGCGCCGTACCACCGTGTCGTTCTTGAACTGCTGCACCACGACGTCGTACAGCGTCTTGCTGACGCTGTCATACGTGCTTGCCAGGTACACGAAGCCGTGCTCGCCCAGGTAGCGGAAATCGTTCTTGATGTCAGGGTGTTCACGCGCCCGCCCCTCGATGTCATAGTGCATGACGTCGTCCTTGCGGACGTTGGCGCGCGAGACCACATGGTCGTTGAAGTAGATGGAGAAGCACGCAATCACCAGGGAGGTGACGAAGATGGGGCGCGCCACGCGTGTCAGACTCACGCCCGACGCGAGCAGGGCCGTGAGTTCGTTGCGTCGCGCCAGAATGCCCATCGAGAATACCGTGCCCAGCAGCAGGGACACCGGAATCACGTACGTCAGGACGAAGGGAATCGAGTAGAAGTAGTACTGCACGATATCGAACAGCTTGGCGTCGTGGTCGATGAAGTTGTCGATCTCCTCGAAGACATTGACCGTGACATAGATGATCACGAACGCCACAACGGCGAACAGAAACACGCGCAGAAAGCTCTTCAGCAGGTATCTATCGTGGATTCGCGGAAGCATGACGGCGGAACAGGGAACGCAGGCCGGGGAACGAGGGGCGCTCGAAGAACGCGCGCTCGCCGGCGGCTTGCCGCAGGAGGAACAACGCCAGCGTGCCGAACACAATATTCGGCGACCACATGGCGAGGAACGGCGTGGTGAACCCGCGGTCCGCCAGCTTTTCGCCGCCGATCAGACACACGTAGTAGACGAGGAAGAACACGATGCTCAGTCCGATCGCCATATTCATTCCCGAACGGCTGAGACGGATGGCGAGAGGAGAGCCGACCAGCACGAACACCACGCATGCGAAGGGAATCGAGTACTTCTTGTGGATCTCGACCTTGTAGCGCTGGATCTGCTTGATGAACGAATCGTTCTTGCCCACCTCCGTTTCGATGCGCTGGCGCGTGATGTATTCGTTGCGGGCCTCGAGCGGAACGCCCGGATAGGCGCTCTGCCGCGGTTGCGCCAC
>DASRYI010000361.1:0-1901 GCA_035687255.1 Candidatus Krumholzibacteriia bacterium
ACGGGCCCCGGCCGCAATACCATTTCGTGATTATCGACTACCTGTGCGAGGCCCCCGACGGCGCGCCCCAACCCGGAAGCGACGTCACCGACGCCGCGTTTGCCACCGAAGAGGAATTGCCGCGCTACAACCTCACGCCCACCGCCACGCGCGTGATCCGCAATGCCTTTGCCATGGCCCGCGCGCGTCGTGCCTCTTCCTGAGGCTATTTTCTCGCGGGCCCCGCTGCCGCCGCCCGGCGAATCTCAATCCCGCCGTTCGAGTTCGTCAGCCGGACCTCGCATTCGCCCCCGCCCATCGTCCCGCTGAGGGCATCGCCGCTCATCACGCCGCTGACCGTCAGGGGTAGGTCGCTAGTGATCTTGCCGAACGAGGTGCGCGCGCTCAGGTTGATGCTGGAGCCTTCGGGGATGAAAATGCGGATTGGCGCGAACGACGTCCGCACCGCGAAGCTGTTGCAGCGCCCGCCGCTCTTCACCGTTAGACCACTAATCTCCACCGCGCCGTTCTGGTTGTCCACGTCCACACTTCCTGCGATTCCCTCCAGCACGACCGAGGAGAAAGAGGTGCGCACGGTGGCGGCACCCTGGATGCCGGTTGCGCGCACGCCTCCGTTGGAATTGTCCACCGTCAGCGCGCCGCCGATGTGCTCGGCGCCCACCAGTCCGAAGCTCGTCTTTACGTAGGTTTCCCCGCCGATGTGGGTAGCCGTCACGCTGCCGTTCCCGGAGATCACGCGGAGTTCCCGCCGGATGTCCTTCGCCGTAATGCTGGCGAACGAGCTGTGGACTTCGGCTGCGCCCCCTACGTTCGCCAAGGAGATCGAAGCGTTCGAGTTCGTTACCGTGGCGCTGCCGGTGATGTTCGATGCCTCGATCGAGCCGAAGCCCGTCTTCAACCGCGCGTCCCCGCGGATGTCGCGGGCCAGGATGCGGCCGTTCGTATTCTCCACCTCGAGTGCGCCGCCGATGTCGCTCACATCCACGGTGCCGAACGACGTATCGATGCTGGCGCTCTCCCCCACCTTCGTGCCTTTCACGCTGCCGTTCGATCCTTGGGCGATCAGGCGCTTGCGGACGTCGAAGAAACTGATGGAAGCAAACGTGGTGGCCAGGTCGGCCGTGCCGGCAATCCCGCGCGCGTCCACCGAGCCGTTCCCGTTCCGCACCGTGACGTCGCCGCGGATCTCAGACACGCTCACCGAGCCGAAAGAGTTGGTCACGCTCGAGCCGCCGCCCGCGTCGCTCAGTTCCACCCCTCCGTTGGAATTGGTGATCGTGGCGGCCCGGCTGACGCGGCTGGCATTCACCTGGCCAAAGCGGTTGCGCACGGTCAGCGCACCGCTGACTTGCGTGGCTGTCACGCTGCCGTTGTTGCCTGTCAAGGTGGCGTCGCCGGCGTTGTTCGTCAGCTCAATGGAGCCGAACGAGTTCAGAATCTGTTGCGCGCCGCCGGTATCGCGAACGCGCACCCAGCCGTGCGAATTGTCGATATCCGACCCGGCCTTGATGCCGGTGACGCTCACACTGCCGAAGCTGTTCTTCACCGCCAGCGCCGAGTCCTCCGGCATCACAATCTCGTAGTCGACGGAATACGAGGTGTTGCGGCGGCCGAAAAACCCGCGACTCTCTTGCGGATAACGCGTCCGCACCATGATCCCCTGCGGTGTCTCGCTTACCTCAATCTGAATTTCATTGGCAAAACGGGTGGCCTCTTCCAGATTGTCGGCCGAGACGCGGATATCGGCATGAATCTGCACGTCGCGTTGCGGGTGCGCGCTCACGGTGATGCTTCCGTTCCGGTGTTCCATCCGCAGCGTGCGGCCGGCAGCCAGAGGAACAGTTTTGTCAAACCTGCGCGCGAACTCCTCGCGCGGCTCACCGCGGCCGCCCGCCGTCCCC
>DASRYI010000362.1:0-5865 GCA_035687255.1 Candidatus Krumholzibacteriia bacterium
AGTGGTTCTCACGCAATCAGCTCCGCTGCCGGAGCCGAAGCACGCGTGAGAACCACTCGTGCCAGCGTCTGCCACGCATCCGCCAGCGCCGCACCCGCTTGCGCGAGCTCGCGGGTTGCGTCGTCGTGTGCGTGCAACCAGTGCGCAAGATCGCCCGCGGCACGGTACGCGCCGGCGGCGTCATCGCGCCCGCTTGCGTCCATGGTGGACGGCGGTTGCACGCGCAGCAATTTGGCCCGGACCGCCAGCACCGGATCGAAGTCGCCGGCCACCAGAGCGTGTGCGGCGTGAATGTCCATGCGCGCCTTCAACGCGCGGACGCAGGCCAGACGCCCCTGCGCGGGCGCGGTCACCTCCCCACCCTCGGATAGTTCCAGCATCCGGTTTTCCAGCAGATACAGCGCCTCCGCGGCCTCAATGGCGCCGCCACCGGGACACAGAGATGCCACGTCGGCGTCTCCGTACAGGCGCACATGATGCTTCCCCAGGTCAGTCGTTCCCGGGCGCAGCGGTTGCGCCCGCAGGTCGGCAGGGGTATACACGCCGATGTCGGGATTACGCAGAAAGTGCACGCCGTCCATGCGCGGCGGATTGGTTGCCACCCGGTGTCCCACTTCCCGCACCCGCGCCGCGGTGCCCGGGTCTCGAACCACCACGTAGATATCCACGTCGGAATAGATTTCCCACAGGCCGTCGATTTCGGCCGCCCACACTTCGCCGCGTGCGAGGCTTCCGCCCGCAAATATGACCGTGATCGCGTCCTCGGGCGAACGCGCCACCACTTCGCGCGCAATCGCGCCGGCGCGAGCCCGCTGAATCTCCAGCGCGGTCATCACCGCGTGACGCCGCCGCCCGGGCGCGCGCGCCGCCTAAAGATGCCTGTATATGAAATGGGGAATGTAATAACGCTTGCGGTTGAGGAGGACACCGAGAACCCGCCCCTGGAACTGCTGAATCTGTTTGATCGACCGGTCCACTGTCTCGCGCTTGGTGCGGCCGGAGTGTACCACCAGCACCACACCATCGACAAAAGGAGACAGCGGCGGCGTCTCCGGGCACACCACGACCGGTGGCGCATCGACGATCACGGTGTCGTACGCCTGCAGGGCTTCTTTGATCAGATGCGGGAACTCGCGCTCCAGGTTGATCTGGATCTGCGTGGGATCAGCCTCGCCCACATGCACGGCATCGAACGACTCTCCCGCCGGACGCGACACCAGCGCGGCCAGCTGACGGCGCGCGGTGAAATAGTCCGTGATCCCCTCGGGCAACGTCAGGCCGAGGCGGGTCGCCAGCGACGGTGTGCGCGCGTTGAGCTCGATCAGGAGCACGCGATGATCTTCCTGCATCGCCAGCATGCGGGCATAGGAAAGCGCCATCATCGAAACACCCTCGGAGTGCATGGCGGACGTGAACATCAACACGCGGCTCTGCTTCTTCTCGAGTTTGGATTCCAGCGAATTGCGCAGGATACCCAGCTCGCGCAGCATGTCGCCGGGAAAGGCGTTCGCGTCGTGCACCACGGAGCGTGGCACGGCCGGGCTGCGTCGCGCCGGCCGCTGAACGGGAGCGGGCACCGAATTCTCGTGCGCCGCCGGCCCCACCGGCGTCACCGGTTCCAGGGGTGCGCTGCTCTCCTCGCCCTGCTTGCGGCGCCGCTCGGATTCCGCACGGCGCAGTGCGTCAAACATCTTGCTCAATGGACGCCTCCCTCGCCTCCGGCCGGCCGGTGCGTCCCGCCCGACAACCCCAGTTCCTGAGCACTGGCGATCATGACTTCGGCGTCGATGGCCCGGGACTTGTGCAGGTACGCGTGCAGCAGGGCCCGGTCGCACAGCATGTTTACGAGACGCGGCGTGCCCATGGTGTAGTCGAAGATCTCGTCGATGGCGCGCTCGGACAGCGCCAGCTGCCCGTTGTTGAGCCCGGCCACCGCCAGGCGGTAGCGAATGTAGCGGTATACCTCGTCACGCGAGAGCAGTTGCATGCGGCACACGCCGGGAATGCGCTGGCGCAGCTGGCGCAGGTCGTCGCGCTGCAGGATCTCGCCCAGTTCCGGTTGCCCCACCAGCACGATCTGGATCAGCTTCTGCTGGTTGGTTTCCAGATTGGACAGCATGCGCAGCTCTTCCAGCACGTCGGGCGACAGGTTCTGCGCCTCATCGATGACGAGCACGGGATTCTGGTTCTCCGCGTAGCGATGGATCAGAAACTCGTTCAGTTGTGAGAGCATGGACACCTTTGACTCGCTCTTTATCTCCACACCGAAATCGGTAAGCAGCATGAACATCATTTCGCGGAAGTCCACGCGCGTGTTCAACACGAACGACACTTCCAGGCACGGCGTGAAGGTCTGCACGAACGCACGCACCACCGTGGTCTTCCCCACCCCGACCTCGCCGGTCAGAGCGAGAAAGCCCTTCTTCAGGAAGATGCCGTGCGCCAGATAGGCCAGCGCCTCGCGGTGCGCCCGGCTCTTGTACAGATACCGGGGATCCGGCGTCGTCCCGAAGGGGTTTTCGTGCAGGCCAAAAAACGCCTCGTACATCCTGGCTACCCGCCTGCGCTCTTCTTTCTGCGCGGCCCTCCGACATCCGACACCGTCGCCAGAACCGAGACTTTCAGGTATTCCTCGGCCTCGGCCCGGTTCTTCACCGAATGGTCGATGCTCTCGAGGAAGAAAGCGACGCCCAGGCCCACCACCAGGCTGAGCAACGGGCCCAGCGCCAGGCGCACGTAGTCGCGTGTCTTCTTGCTGTACGGCTTGCTGGCCCGGGCCACGATGGTGACGTCGTCACGCGGGCTTCCCACCGCGGTGATCTCGGTGGTCTGCTGTTGCTGCACCAGATTCTTCTCGCTGTTTTCCAGAACCTCGATGCGGGCATCGATCTCGGCCATCTCTTTTTCACGATCCGGAAGCACCGAGAGCTCTTTCTTGGCGGCGTTGAGTTCCTCCATCAGCGAAGCCCGCTTGGCGCGCAGCTCCTCGAGAGAGATCTTCTCCACCCGGTAAGCGTTCTCCACCTGTTCCTTCAGGTCGGCATGGAGCTGGTCGATCTGTGCATTGACCGCAATCACATCCGGATGCTTGTCCGTGTATTTCTGCGTCAGCTCTTCCTTCCTCATGTTGAGCGACTGCAACGAGGTCTTGATGTTCTGAACGATTCCCGACTGCAGCACGTGCGGGGACGAGAACGCCAGATCCTTCTCCAGATCAGCGCCGGATTTTTCCGAAAGCTGCGCCAGATTGGCCACGCGCAATTCCTGCGAGCTCACGTCACCGTTGAGCGTCGACAGGGACTGTTCCAGGGCTCCAATCTTGTTCAGAAGGAAGCGGCTGGTTTCCTCGGAACCGTAGAACTTGTGTTCGTTCATGTACTGATTGCGCGCCACCCGCTCAGCCTCCAGCTCGGCCCGGGTATCGCTCAGGCGGCTCACGAAGTAGTCGCCGACCGACGGCGGCGAGTTGGACTTGCGATAGAAGTCCCGGAATGCATCTGTCACGACGTTGCACCCCAGCGTGCAGATGGCGGGGCGCGGGTCGCTGTAGCTGATCGTGAACACGTTGGATTCACCGACCACACTGGAATGAACCGACGCGGGGTTGAAGGCCCAGTCCTTGGGGTAACGGCCGGTGGCCAGCGAATCCGCGAAGGCGGCGCGGGCCCCCTTGAACACGTCTTCGGAGAGAATCAACTGCACCACCGACGCCACGTCTTCGGCCCATGGCAGTATGTAGCGCTGCGGGGTCAGGAGCGTGGGCTGCTCGCCGCGCTTGACGAGCACGCGCGAGGTGGATTCCCACATGTCGGGACGGCGCATATCGATGCCGATCACCAGCAACGTGGTGAACGCGATGATGCCAAGGATCACCCATTTGCGCCGGAACACGACGTCAAGGAAGTCCCGGATGCTGGTTTCCTGGCGAGTATCGACTCGTGGTTCCATTACGGCTGCTGCACCGGGTGATTGTTCTTGAAGTATTCGTAGGTCGCGGACAGGTTGGCGATCTGCCAGCCCTTGAATACCACGTCCAACGGAACGTTGATGATGTCCCCCACCGCCTGCATGAATTCCGCCGCCGTAAAGATCGGGTGTTGCGGAATGAAGACGATGTCATAGTTGCGCAGACGCAGGTCATTGGAAAGCACCGCACCATTGGTAACCGCGCGGAGATCAACTTCCACGCCCACGATCTTCGACACACTCTGGCGCCGGATCAGGATGGCATGATTTGGGAGCGCGCCCGCCTTGAATCCGCCGCAGGACGCCACCGCCTGCACCATGCTCATTTCATCCTCGAATTTCACCTCGCCCGGATGGTCCACATTGCCCAGCACATACGCCCGCTGCGGCGCGGGCTTCTGGACGATCACGGAGAGGTTGGGATCCTTCAGAATGTCGCTGAAGCGGACCGTCAGCACCGAATCGAGGTCCATGGGTGTAATCCCGGCCGCCATCTGGTCGCCGACGTACGGCAACGAAATGCGTCCGTCGCGGCGCACCACGAGATCGCGCTCGGTGAGGTTGGTGTGGTACGGAAATACCACTTCCAGCAGGTCCCCCACGCCGATCACGTACTGGGTGTCGACGGGCGGTGGAACCACGTTCTGTGTCTCCGTCACGAACTGCTGCACCGAGCCGCGGTCGTACCATCCTTCGGCGCGCGACGACCCCTTGATCCCCGACGAGCAGGCGGTGGACATCACGGCCCCCATCAGGAACGTACCCGCCACCAGCCAGCGAACCGGAGCGGTGCTTCGACCGAAAGGCATGCGCCGGGTGACCCAGGCATGATGTCTCACTGAAGAATAAGTCATTGCAATTCCATGGTTGGCGCGGGAAGCGCGGCGGCCGCTATGCCGGTTCGGCAAACCGCGTGCCACGCCGGTCAGGGTCGATTCTCAATACGCTCCGCGCCTCGCCATGACTGCCGGAAGGGTCTTGGCGAAGATGGTCAGATCGGTGCGCAATCCGCGCGTACGCAGATACTCCATGTCCAGCCGCATCCATTCGTCGAAGCCAATCTGGCTGCGGCCCGCAATCTGCCAGAGGCACGTGATTCCCGGTTTAACGTCCAGCCGCCGGCGATGCCACGGCTGGTATCTCGCTACTTCCGCCGGCAGCGCCGGCCGCGGCCCCACCACACTCATTTCGCCCCGCAGCACGTTGATGATCTGCGGAATCTCATCCACGCTCGAGCGGCGCAGAAACTGCCCCACCGGCGTGATGCGCGGGTCGGCTTTGATCTTGAACACCGGTCCGTCCTGCTCGTTGCGGTGCTGCAACTCCGCGCGCCGGCGGTCCGCCTCACGGTACATCGAACGGAACTTGTAGAACCGGAACGGGCGCCCCCCGCGGCCAATCCGGTCCTGGCGATAGAAAACGGGGCCCGGACTGTCGAGCTTGATCATCAGAGCGATAATCGGGACGATCGGCAGGACGAGAGCCGAGGCGAAGATACCGACGGCGAGGTCAAATGCGCGTTTTCCCGCGACATACATCAGATTGTCGCGAAGCGGGAGGTCAACCCCCGCCATGGCGGCGGCGTCATCGCAACGCGCCTTCGTCTCCAGTTGCACAAGATGCTCCATCGCGCGAGTGCGGCATGTCCGCGCGACTTCCCGGTAAGAAAAAACCGCCGGGGGGCGATCCACCCGTGCGGCGAGCACACCCCGAGAAGCCTGGCGAACGTTGCATCCCACCGGTCGGGCGGGACAGTCAAAAACGGACGCAACACACGTTAGCAGACGACTCGGGATAACCTCCTGAAGATGCGAATAGTTTACCAGCGCCACCGGGGCGTGTCAAGGCGAGGAACCGCGTGGCGCCGCCCCGCGGCGGGCCCTCCGGCGGGCCGGCTCC
>DASRYI010000363.1:0-4643 GCA_035687255.1 Candidatus Krumholzibacteriia bacterium
TTCAACCCGTCGACACTCATTCCGTTTTCGCTGGCGGACGCAACGCCCGCCACGCTGTCCGTCTATGACATTCGCGGCGCTCTGGTGGTCACGCTGGTGGATCGCATAATGAGCGCGGGTGAGCACACGGTGACGTGGAACGGAAGAGATGCTGCCGGCAACCAGGCAGGCACCGGCGTGTACTTCTGCGTGCTTCGAGCCGGGAAGACCACGCTCACGCGGAAAATGGTCATGCTCAAATGAGTGTGTGGAGAGGGCCGGTTGCGCCCGGCCCTCTCCATCATTGCAGCAACCGCGTGCGCGGTTTTCGCGTCACTTCAGGAGCATCATCTTGCGCGCGATCACCGCATCCGGTGTTCTCAGCTCGTAGAAGTAGACTCCCGACGAGACTGCTCGACCGGCGGCATCCTTTCCCTCCCAGGTGACTTCGTGCTCCCCACCCGCCCACTCGCCGTCCGCCAGTGTAGCCACCCGGCGGCCCGCCACATCGAAGACACTCAGCGTGATCCAGGCGCGAGCCGGCAGCGTGAACCGGATCTGCGTGGCCGGATTGAAGGGATTGGGATGATTCTGGGAGAGAGTCATGCTCACCGCTGCCACGCTCACCCGCACCGAGGGCGAGCGAATCGTGGTTCCGTCGAGAGAGACGGCGACCACGGTGTATTCGTACTCGCGTCCAGATTCCACGGTGCGGTCGACAAACGAGCGCGTCGACCCGGCCAGCGTTCCGCCCGTCAACGCAAACTCACCAGCGTCAGCACTACTCCGGTACACATCGAAGCCACGAACACCGCCGTCATCACGCAGCGTCCATTCGAGTTTCACGGCGCCCGCATCCACCGACGCCCGGACGTTCTGGAACAGCACCGGCACCGGGAAATCGCGGTGCATCATGATGGTTTCGTAGCTCCCGGCAACCACCGCGCACACCGGGTCCACGAAATCAACATCGGCAACCGGAAACCCCATGTCCTCGGGAACCCAGCTGGCACCTCCATTGGGGCTCTTGAGAATCATCGAGCCGGTGCCGATGATCCCGTTGGCCGCATCCAGAAAGGCGACGCTGCCGAGTCGCCCCGTTGTTCCGCTCACCTGCGGCTCCCATGACAGGCCGCCGTCCGTTGTGCGCAGAATGATTCCGTTGTCACCCACCACCCAGCCATGCATGTCATCGACGAAAGCGACGTCCCGCAAATTCTCCGTGGTCCCGCTGGCCAGCTCGGTCCAGGTGCCTCCCACCAGGTCACCCTTCAGGATGCTCCCGCCGCTTCCGGCGGCGTATGCCGTCGCTACCGTGGGAACCGACACACCGTAAAGCGCGGGATAATTCGGCAGCGGCACGAAATGCGGTGTGCCTCCCAGGATGGTCACGAGACCTTCGCCGTCGCCCACCGCGACGCCCACACCCGGCCCCGCAAAGTCGATGGCTTGGAGGCGCACGCATCTCCCGGATATCGGCGAGCAGTCCGCCGTGTAGATTTGCTCCCAGGGACCGCCGTTCACCGAGCGCCATATGGTTCCACCGATGTCGTACATGTAGGTCCCCTTGCCGACCATATAAATGGTGTTGGCATCGGCATAGGCAAAATCGTTCATCACGTACGCCGGGAAGGGCACACCCACACTCCATGTCGCCCCGCCGTCGTTCGTCATATACACGCGCGATGTCTGCGTGCTGCTCGGAGCATCCCCGGAGGCGGCCACGCCGTGCAGCGCGTCGAAGAAACGCACCGTGCGCATGGTGTAGTTCTCCGACCCTCCCCCGATCAGCGGCCAGTTGGCGCCGGTGTCAGTTGTTCTGCGAATCGCGCCCGCGACACCCACCGCAATGCCCTCGTTGCTGGTGAACATGCCCACGGCGTTCAGACCCGCCGCCGGGTGGTCCATACTGCCCGTCCATGTCATGCCGCCATCAAGGCTCCGCGCCCACCCTGCCACGCCGTCTGCGGCACTCAACACTCCCATCGCCACGATGGTGGGATACGCCAGCATGTCCACGCAATGGAACTGAACGGGCAACGACGACGACCCTGGCGACCAGTGCGCGCCCCCGTCGACCGTGATCAACACGGCGCCGTATCCACCCACGACCGTTCCCGGCTCCGTTCCATAGAAGTCGACGTCAAATAGATCCGCCGTGGTGCCGCTGATCTGCGCCGCCCAGTTGGCACCGCCGTCGATGGTTTTCAGAATCGTGCCCGCGGAACCCACCGCATACCCCGTGTTCGCATCCGTCAACTGCACGCCCCGAAGCGTCACGCTGGTGCCGCTGGTCTGCGGCATCCATGTGACGCCCGCGTCCGTCGAGCGCAGAATGGTCCCGTCGGTTCCCACCGCAAACCCGTCCCACGCGCCGGTGAAGTCGACATCCAGGAGATCCGTGGTGACACCGCTCGACGGCGTGTCCCACGTCCATCCGCTGTTGGTCGTGCGCAGGATCAATCCTCCGTTACCCACCACCACGAACGTTTCCCAGTTGATGGCGCTCACCGCGTTGAGGCTTGGCCGACCCGGGACCGCGGGACGAATCTGCCACGTCACGCCGCGGTCATAGGTGGTGATCACCGTCCCGGCCACGCCGACGGCGACCGCCGAGGTGGGAAACATGATGTCCATGTCGTTGAGAGCTTGCCCCTGAACATTCGGGTAGATGTAGTGCCAACCGAACTGGGCGTTAACCGGATGCGCGGCCAGACCAACAACCAGCACCAGAGCACAGTAAGCCAGTCGTTTCATGGCTCCTCCGATCCGCGAATCGGAGCAGCAGGACGGGATCTGACGGAACTACGAGCAGAAGGAGTGCAACGATCTCATCGCTGCTTCGAAGAGCGCGATTGAGTTGCGCGGCGGGAAGAGTTTACTTCTTCGCGAACAGGCGGGACAAGATACACTCGCTCGAATGCACGGAAAGTTTTCGTCGATAGAAGAAACATCGTCCGGCATTGGCGCCGTGTACGGATCGATGGGGTGAAGGAGGACTAGGGCGGCCCGGTTTCCGTAGCGGAAATAGCTGCGGGAGCCTCGCGTCCCGACATCGGTATGCCCGTGATGCCGACGGAGTCGCAGTGTTCCCTCCACGACTCTTCCGCCTTCTCTCCAAAAAACAATTCACCGGGACAGCAGTCCGGCATGCTCTGGTCCGGGCGGTACATTGTCACGCCGTCCACCGCCGTCACCCGCGGGAACCAGCCCGCGTCCAGCATGCACAGATACAGACAGGAGGTCACCAACGAGCGCGAGAGCTCAACGTGCATCTCACCTTTTTGCGGGTTGCCGGCGGCGTCCACCACGTTTCCTTCGTTCGCACGCAGGGTATCCCACAGCGCGGGAACCTGCTCGATTGTCCATCCCGAAAGCACGGCGGCGTTGCGGTCGCGAAGCTGGCGCCATCCCGGAACGAACACCTTCTCCCCCACCTCGTCCCAGCCGATGCGCTTCAGCCCCACCACATCGCCCGGGGACATGAACAGGGTGAGAAAGTCCTCCTCGAGCTGATCCCAGTTGTCGAGCAACGACGTCGCGACCGACGCGTCGGGTGCGAGGGCCGGTTCCTGCTCCACCAGGGCCGCGATGCGATCACGCAGCGGCGGATGCGTGTCGAGGAGGGTCGGCTCTTTTTCGTCCGCCATTCGCGCCTGAAGATACTGGTCCACCCGCTTCGCCAGATACTCATTGGCGACAATGGCATCGACGCCGGCGAAGAACGGCAGCCGGTATCCGTCCTCCAGGGCAACTGAGTAGAGTCGATCCCAGCTGATGGCAAGCGCCGGCTCGTAGCCGATCAGTCGCTGCAGGGATGTCGCAACCGCCCTGTTCCCCGCCACCGACGCCGCAAAGGCATCCGCCGCGTACTCCTGCTGGCGCGAGACATCGTGTGTGACGCGCAGAAACATGCGCCCGTAGGCCATGAAAGGTTCACGCAGCATTTGCCCGGAGCGCGTTCCGGTATTCTCCAGATGCATCAGCGTGCGTCCGATGGCAGCACGCGTGTTGTAGATCCACACACCCAGTCGCGTGTCGCCGCCGCGGTAGTGACCGAACTCGTGGGCGATGACCGCGCACAGTTCCGAGACACTGAGCAGCCGGAAGAGCGGCAGACCGATTCCCATGATGCGACGTCCCCCCAGCCCCAGAAACGTGCCGCGCGTCGAGACCCACGCGTTCACATCCGGAAGCACGTAGACCGTCTCCGGCACGGGTTGTCCCGCCATGGCGGCGATGGTCTGAATCTTTTCAAACAGACGCGGATGCTCTTCCGCCGTCATCAGTGCCCAGGGCGGGTCTTTCGCGGGTTCGCCCGGCAGCAACGCACGCACGATGGAATACACACCCACGATGCAGAGCACGCTGATCATCAATATGAAGTGGCCGGTAGCGAACTGCGCAAAGAAGAGGACGACCAGGATGACGACGATGCCGAGGGCGAGGGCGTAGAAGCCGATGGTCAGCGCGAGCGCCTGAAACGCGCGCCAGGCAAGCGAGGATGACCGGGGCTGGGCAGCCGGTTCGGGCATAACAGAAAGGATGATAGCGCAAGCCAAACAGGCGTCGAGGGTCAAAGTGAGCGGGAGTGCCGGGTTTCTCGGCAGCATGGCGACTCCTCGCTCCGTGGATCGGTAGGACTGCCGCCGGCGCTCACCTCA
>DASRYI010000364.1:0-13834 GCA_035687255.1 Candidatus Krumholzibacteriia bacterium
ATATATTCGTAGAGTTTTCCGGGCACCAACCCATCGTAGCGCGGATCGTCATGTTTGACGAGCAACAGGATGTGCGCGGAGCGTTCGGCCCGCAGCGTCTGCGGGTGCGGAAGCGGATCGAGAAAACGCACCACGTCCCCCAGATTGAGACGCTGCACCGACTGCTCGTTCTCGTCCTCGCGCGGCCCGATGAATTCCACCACGATGTCGCCGCGCGCGGCCGAGTCCTGCGAGAGCACGCGCGCGAGCGCCTCGAGAAACGGCGTGGCGCTGCGGCGCTGCGTCAGCGTGCCCGCATGCACGATGCGCATGGGACCCGCCGCGGGACGGATGGCATCCAGCCCGGCGAGTTCTTCTCCCTCGTAACCGTTCGAGATGCGCGTCACGCGCGCGTGGTACATGTCACGCAGGCGCGCTTCGTGCCAGCGGGTGGTCACCACCACCTGCGCATCCGCACACACACGGCGCTCCATGCGGCGATGCAGCGCTGCGTGCACCGGCGTCGGCGTGTCCAGCAGGTACAGATTCATCCATGGATCCCGGAAGTCCGCCAGCCACGGGAGTCCGGTGCGACGATGCACGGCACGCCCCGCCAGGTGGGTCGACTCCGGGGGCGAGGTGGAATACACCGCGTCCACGGGATCCGACGCCGCCACCTGCAGGGCGGCGCTCACCGCAAACGGGTACCACCCCACGTAGGAATCCGGAACGAGGATCGCCGAGGCCGCCCGGCGCACCGCACTGAAGCCGCGCGACGAGCGCCGGTGTGAGGTTCGTCCGCGCCGGCCGCGCGCCAGCCACGCCTGTCCGCTCCACGTCTGCGTGCGAATCACCCGGCACTCGGGCGGCACGCGCTGCGCCAGACTTTCGTCCCGGATCCAGTACGCGTCGGCGTTCGGCGTCACCACGGTCGTGCGCCAGCCGTGGCCCGGAAGATGGCGCACAAAGGAGAGCGGGCGGTACACACCCCCACCCCCCATGGGCGGAAAAAACGGCACGAGCATGAGAAGGTGTTTCACGGCACGAACCACATCAGCGCGGGACCCACACCGCGGCGCGCCAGCACCGATCGTACGCGCTCGCGTTCCTCGCCACTCCACACCTGTCCGCGCCGAGCCAGCTGCACGAAAATCCACGGCGACACGATGGCCGCGCCACCCACTGCCAGCAGCGGCAATCCCGCGTGCAGGACGAGCCAGGCCGGTGCGAACGCCGCGGCGGCACAGGCCAGCGAACGCAGCAGTGTAGCGAACGCGCTTGCCGTGCGCGGCCGTACCGTCGCCAGGCGCAGCGCAATCCCGAACTGGACCAGTGACGCCAGCAGTTGCGCCCACCCCGTGCCCGCAAGTCCGAGTGACGACGCCAGCGACACCATCAGCGCGATGTAAACGCAGGCCCACGCCAGGTCGCAGTAGAAAGCGGCGCGCACTCCGTCGAGCGCCTTCATGACGGCGGTGAGCGGTGCGGTCATGGCGGTCAGGGGAATCGACGCGGCCATGAGGATCAGGGTCGCGTGTGCGCCGAGGAACTGGCGTCCCGACGCGAGTTCAATCAACGGATTGGCGCAGGCCGCGATGGCGGCGGCGGCGAAGGCGCCCATCATGACGCTGGCTTTGAAGAAGGCGCGCGTCACCAGGTCCACCTCTTCCCCGCGTCCCTCGGCGCGGATGCGCGTGATTTCCGGCTGCAGGGTCAGCACCGGCACCGCGATGAAGCGATTGGCCAGCCGCACCACGCGCTACGCCACGTCAAAGAGCGACAGCACCTCGAGTGCAAGCACGTTGGAGAGAACCCAGCGGTCCACGTCGCTGAATGCGAGCGCCACGATACTCAACCCGACCGCGCCCGCCCAGTAGTGGGCGTACGACATGGTGGCCGGCCGGACCTCTCCGGGTTCGACGTCGCTGGCGAGACGCGCCGCGTACCATGGAATCGCGACCAGCACGGTCGCCGCGGAGGTGACGCCCACGATTTCGAACAGGTGGACGAGATCGAGCGACGCGCGATCGTGCCACATCCACCCCGCCTGAACCGCGAGCGCCAGCGTTTCCAGCAGCGTCTGCGAGCCAAAGCGGCGCAGGCCGTTGAATCCTCCGTACAGCACCAGCTTGAGCGCCACCGCGAGTGTCGTGATTGCAAACCACGTGATGAGCGGCCGCCCCATCTCCTGCGCGGGAATGTGGCTCAGGAATACGCCGCGCAGCGCCAGCATCACTCCCAGCATCAGCACGCACGCCGCGACCGTGGCGCCGATGGCAATGACGCTGGCCCGGACCGCCACACGCCGCTGCGCGCGCGCGGCGTGCTCGGGAAGAAAGCGCACCAGTGCCTGGGGAAATCCGTTGGCCGCCAGGATGGAAACCAGGAGCGAGAGGCCGCGCAACGAAGCAAACAGACCGAACAGCGCCAGCGGAAGATACGCGGCGAGAATCTTCATCTGCGCCAGGGTCAGCACCGTGGACACGGCGGTGGCGACCGCCAGCGAAACGGTGTTGCCCAGAAATCGGGAACGCGGAGGGGTCATGATGGTCGCGCGGCGCGGCGCAGAAAGGCGGCCACGCGCCCGCCCAGCCGGCGCCGGCGCAGCGTCCGGTAGGTGTACATCACGCCGCCCAGGGATTCCTTGTACTCGATCAACGAACGTTTTCCCAGACTTGCGCCCAGGTTGTAGGCCCGGTAGCCCGCGTCGCACGCGTCACGCATGCACACCGAATACAGCAATGTGCCCGCCTGCGTATCGCCGGCACGTGTCGACGTCATTCCGTACCACGCGATGACGTCCTCCTTATAGTAGAAGTTCAGGTGGCCTCCGACGACCACTCCCTGGTGCTCGGCCACATACAGACGCACACGGTCGCCGCCGCGTTCCACCAGAGCGAAGAACAGGGATTCGGGATGCCCCTGCCCGCTCTTCCAGTCGCGCAGGCGCTCCCGGTACACCTCCATGAAACGCGCCACGTCCTCCCGGCCGGCACCACGCCGCACCGTCACGCCGAGTTCTTCCGCGCGCCGCACGCGCCGGCGCCGCGGTTTGTCGAAGCGGTCGTGCCACACGCGATCGAACCCGCCGGAGATGTCAACGACGTGCGTCGACGACGGAAACACGTCCCAGCCGTCGGCGGCCAGCGCGTTGGCATGGTCGACACACCCCACCTCGATCACGCCGGGCGCGGCCAGTTGCGCGCGGAACTCCTGCATGAGCCCGGCGCACTCCACCGCATCGCCCACGGGCCCGCCGTAGGTTCCGAACGGAAGCGACCACAGCGCGCGCAGGAACCCGCGCCGGGTTTCGAAATACGGCAGGTACGCCACGGCGGTGCCGTTGCGGCGCGCGACCAGCACGCGCAGCGTCATGCGCGGATATGCCTCCGCCATCGCACCCAGCCAGATGCCGGTGTGGTAAAAGGTGGCGTTGGCCGAACGGTCTGCCAGCGCGTCGAGTTCAGGGATCCACGCGTCGAGCCGGTCGATGTCCATCACGCGCGCGCGTAGTGCGCCGCCACACGCGTCACGGCGTCCGCCACGTCGCGCACATCCGCGTCGCTCATCTCCGGGAAGATGGGCAGCGAAATGCAGCGCGCGTAGTAGGCGTCGGCACGCGGATAGGCGTCCCCATCGCGCAGGTAGGGTTGAAAGAAGGGATGGTGGTGCACGGGAATGAAGTGAACCGACGTGCCGATGCGTTCCGCGCGCAGCGCCTGAATGAATTCATCGCGCCCCACCGTGAGCCGGTCGAGGCGCAACTGAATGACGTACAGATGCCAGGTGTGCCAGTTGCCCGGGTATTCACGCGGCAGTTCCACGGCGTCGCATCCGACGAGCGCCGTACTCAGCGCCGCGGCCACGGCGCGGCGGCGTTCCAGCAGCCGGTCGATCTTGGCCAGCTGGCTCAAGCCGAGCGCCGCGTGCAGGTCGCTCAGGTTGCATTTGAAACCGGGGAGTTCCACCTGGTAGTACCACGAACCGCGGTCGGTGTACCGGGTCCAGCTGTCGCGCGACATGCCGTGGTATCCCAGCAGACGCAGGCGGCCGGCCAGCGCTTCGTCGGCCGTGGTGATCGCGCCCCCCTCGGCCGTGGTCAGGTTCTTGGTGGCGTAGAAACTGAATGCAGTCGCGTCCCCGAACCCGCCGATCAGACGTCCGTTGACGCGAGCGCCGAAGGAATGCGCCGCGTCTTCCACCACGTGCAGACCGCGGGCCCTGGCAATCTCCATGATGGCGTCGATGCGGCAGGCCTGCCCCGCGAAGTGCACGGGCAGAATGGCGCGCGTGCGCGCGGTGATGCGGCGCTCCACATCGGCCGGATCGATGCCGAAGGTATCGGTTTCGATGTCGGCGAGCACCGGCGTGGCGCCGTTGTGGATGATGGCGTGTACGGTGGAGGCAAAGGTGATCGGTGAGGTGATGACCTCGTCGCCGGGTCCGATCCCGAGCGCGCGCAGGCACAGCAACATGGCTTCGCTGCACGAACTGACCACGATGGTGTGGGGAGCGCCGAGGTACTCCCCGAGGCGCTGTTCCAGCTCCACCGCCCGCGGCCCGGATGTCAGCCAGCCGGAACGCATGGCGTCCGTCACCGCCGCAATGTCCTCGTCGTCCACCACCGCGCGGAAGAACGGCAGCGGTTGTTCGCGTACCGGCGTTCCGCCCGCGATGGCGGGCAGGTCGTGACGGGGCCCACGGCTCATGCGATCAGGATTTCCTTTCGCGCGCGCGGCGGGACGCCACCGGCCGGGACGGAAATGCCGAATCCGGAATGACGCGCGCCAGCTCGGCGCGCACACCGTCGTCATCTCCCGCCGCGGCCAGCTTCTGCAGCGTCGACAGGACGGCGTCGAGGTCGAGTCCGTCGGGTACCCGCGACACTGCCCGCAGAATCTGTGAATGCGGCGACGGGACGGCCTCCTCGCCGTCGGCCACCAGGCTCTCGTGCAGCTTCTCGCCCGGGCGCAGACCGGTGTACTCGATCTTCACGTCCGTCCCCGGGCGCAGGCCGTGCAGCGCGATCAGATCGCGCGCCAGTTCCGCAATGCGAATGGGATCGCCCATCTTGAGAATGAAAATTTCTCCACCCTCTCCCATCAACGACGCCTGCACCACCAGCATGCACGCCTCCTTGATGGACATGAAGAAGCGGGTCGCGTCTTCGTGACTGACGGTGACAGGGCCTCCGGCGCGAATCTGGGTCACGAACAACGGCACCACGCTGCCCCGGCTTGCAAGAACATTGCCGAAACGCACACTGATCAGGCGCGGATCGCCGGCGCGTCCCCGCGATGACATCAGGAATTCAGCCACGCGCTTGGTGGCCCCCATGACACCCTGGGGACAGGCGGCCTTGTCGGTGGAGAGCATGACCACGCGTGCCGTTCCCACGGCGCGCGCCGCGTCGATCACGTTGACGGTCCCCCCGATGTTGTTCTTTACCGCCTCGGACGGGAAGGCTTCCATGTAGTGCACGTGCTTGTGCGCCGCGGTGTGATAGACGATCTCGGGGCGGTACTCCTCGAACACGCGCGCCAGCGCGTCGCGGTCGCGCACGTCGATGATGACCGGCACCACGTCGCGCCCCGGCCGCGTTTCGCGCAGCTCACGCTCGATTTCGAATATCTGATTTTCGCCCCGCCCCAGCAGGATCAGGCGCCGGATGTCGAAGCGGCTGACCTGGCGGCAGATCTCGCTCCCGATGGAGCCGCCGGCGCCGGTTACCAGCACGGTGCGTCCCGCAAGGAACGCTTCGATCTCGCCCTCTTCGAACTCCACGGTTTCGCGCCCGAGCAGGTCCTCGGGGCGCACGTCGCGGATCTGTTCCAGATGCACGGGCCCCTTGATGATCTCCAGCAGGCCGGGCACGATCCGGTACGGAATCGACGCATCGCGGCACAGCGTTACAATGCGGCGCACGAATTCGCGCCCCGCCGACGGCACCGCGATCAGCACTTCATCCGCGTGTTCGCGCGCCACCACCGCGGGCAATTCCGCGGTCGCGCCCAGCACCCGGAATCCGTCCAGCGATGTTCCCGCGAGCGCCGCGTCGTCGTCGAGAAAACCGGCCACGAGATACTGGTCCGGAGCCCGATTGGCCACGTCGCGTGCCAGCATGCGGCCGGCTTCACCGGCCCCGACGATGATCAGACGCTTCAGCATGGAATTCAAAATCAGCGAATCAACGCAATGGACCGCTGCACCGAGCCGTGCTCTCCGATGATGCGGACGATGTACGTACCGGTGCTCGCCGAATACCCGTCTTTGGTGAGAAGATCCCACGCCACGTCGCTGTCCGCCTTCACGCTGCGCGAGTCCACCAGCTGCCCTTCCAGGTTGTATACCTCCACGCGCACGGGTCCGGTGAGATTTCCGATCTTGATGCCGGTGTGTCCCTTGGTCGTGTACACCGGGTTGGGATACACATAGACGCGCGAGAGGTCGGTGGGCTTCGAGGGCGCGGGAGAAAAATCGTATACCGAGATACCACCCAGCGTCCCCACATACAGAATGTCACGCGTCGCATCGATGGCCAGCGACTTGCAGTTGGCGTTGGCCAGCGGCACGATCGAATCGAGCGGGTAGCGCAGGTTCACCAGCTGAATGAACGACGCCACCGTCAGAAACGACTGAATATCGGTGAAGTCGTTGCGCGCGATGCGGTTCAGGCCGAGATCGGTCGCCACCCACAGATTCTCGTCATGATCGAGCAGAATGTCCTGCACGCTTCCGGGGAGAATGCCGGGGCCGATGCCGGTATACGGCAGGATGTCGTGCATATCGTTTTTGCGTCCGAAGGTGTAGAACAGGCCCGTCTTGGTCGCGATCCACATCAGGCCGTCGCTGCGCAGCTGAATGCGGCGAATATCGGCGCCGGCGGGAAGCTGATACTTCTCGCCTCCCACCTCCACGAACTGCGACCACCCGTCGGACGGATAGTTGGTGAGGTTGGCCCAGTCGAAGCCACCGTGCGTCCACAGGTACACGCCGCTGGTGAGAAACGCCACGTAGGTGTAGCTCGGCCCGTATGCGACGTCCACCACCGTCGCCCGCGGCATGCGCGGTTCCCGGGTGTTGTTCATCTGGAACCACGCTGTTTTGTCGCGGCTCAGAATGTTGATTCCCTGCCAGTTCGGCTGCGGCGGGGTCGCGTCCACCATGTCGATGTCGGAGAGGAACCAGCGGTTCCCCGCGGGATCTTCGGCGGCACGAATGGGACGCAGCGACCCGTAGCCGTCGCCACCGCCGGACCCCTCTGCGTGCCGCGTCCACACGTCGTTGGAATAGTTGGCGTCGCGCTGGTCGTCGAGTTCATCCAGCGGCTTGAAGGGCCCGGCCGAGCTCGACAGCGTCGAGAACCACTTTTCGCCCTGCGAGTCCGCCAGAAAGGCAATGTTCGCGAACTGGTTGGTGGGCCACTGGGCGCCCGGGATGGTGGGATTGTAGTTCACCCAGGTGCCGTCGGGCATCAGTTTGCCGACGTAGAACCGGGAGAACGACGCCCACAGGGATCCGTCGATGTCCTGGGCCAGGCGCAACACATCATTGGCGCCCGGTGCCCTGGGCCGCAGGTTGACCAGCTGTGTCCCGTCGTAGCGCATCAGGTTGGGACCGCGCTGATCGACCGCGTTCGCGGCGCCCACGTATACGTCGCCGCCGGGAAGCACGACCAGTCCCTTCATGTCCTGTCCCGCCTGGCCATTGCTCAACCCGTAGGGAAGCATGATCGCGTCCGCCGAATGCGTCGTCCACGACTTGCCGGTGCCGTTGTAGCGCATGAAGGTTCGTCCCGAACCGGCCCACATCTCGCTTCCGGTCCAGAACAACGAACGAACACGCAGCGACGTGAGGCCGACATCCGCGGCCTGGCCGAGGTCGGTCCACGTGCCCCCGGCCGGGTCGTAGCGCATGATTCCGGTGTTGGTACCGACCCACACGTTGGTGCCGTCCGTGCCCAGTACGTACGGTTCGCTCGGCGTGCCCGGCACCTTCGTGATGTTCCCCACCTTGTCCAGAATGGCAACGCCGCCCACCGACGCGGTATCGTCCACGGTCGCCATGAACACCTGGTCGCCCATCGGCAGCACGTCGACGACGTCGGATCCCGGCAATCCGTCGCGCTGAAAGTAACGCGCGGCGGCGAAATCGTTGCGGATCGTGCCCGCGCCGGGAGTGCCGCCGTACACGATCTGATCGCCCCACACCGCCACCGCGTTGATGGTGTTGCTGGCCAGTCCGTCGATCTGCTCGGAGAGAGCGCGGATCAGGGTCACGCTGCCGTTCTGGAGACGAATCTTGGCCACGCCGATGTCGGCCGTCCCGGTATAGATGTCGTTGCCACTGCCGAAAACCAGACAGGTGAGCGAGTTGGTCGGAAGTCCGTTGTCGTTGCGGTACTGTTCGAAGGTGCCGGTGGCCGTGTCGTACAGCAGCAACCCGCCGAACGTGGCCATGTACAGCGTCTGGTTGCGCAGCACGATCTCGTTGATCATGCTGGCATCAATGTGATTCGTCCAGCGCTGTGCATGCGCGGGAACCGCGGTCGCAAACATCGCAAGGCACACCATCCACCAGGACCTAGTTTGCATGTGGCGCCTCCCGCGGGTCATCGGTTGTGATCTCGAGCACGCGCTGGCGCCCGCGCAGCATGGATGCAAGCGTCTCGAGAAGAATCTTGGCGTCATTGGAAAGGGACCAGTTCTGCACGTAGGCGGTGTCCTGGACCAGCAGGTCGTCACGGCTGATGCGCGCGGGCCCGGAGCGCCAGTAACCGGTGACACCCGGGCGCATATCGAACCGGAATCGTCCCACGCGACCGACATGCTCGGCGTCCTCGGGACGCAGCGGGTACGGGCCTACCATACTCATCCTGCCGATGACAACCAACCAGAACAGGGGAAGATTCACGAAGTCGGACGGACCGTCGGACCGGCCACCGCCGGCCACCGGTACCACGAGGGGCCTGCCCTGCGCACCCAGCCGCGAAGTCACCACAAACGGCTTGCGGGCGCGCGCAAAAGCGTAGAGGGAGTATAGCACATACCCCGGAAGCGAGACCACGGCGAAGCCCGCGCCGAACACGAGGTCGAGGGCGCGTTTGGTGAGGCGTTCCAGCAGATAGCGCGTGTCGCGCGGATAGAAGATCACCGGACGGCCCTGCAGGCTGGATACCTGCGCCTGGTGAAACACCAGCCCCGCGTAGTCGGTCAGGACGGTCACGTCGATGACCCGGCGCCGGCCCAGCGCGACCAGTTCCGCCAGCAGCACATCCCCCACCGCGCCCGGCAACACCACCACGTGATGAATGCGATAGCGCTCGACGATGCGCTCGATATTCTCGACCGGCCCCAGCGTGCCGGTGAGAATGCCCTCGCTCTCCCCCGCCGTGTCCACCACCCCCACCACGTCGAACCCCAGCGCGTCGTCGTTCATCAGTCGCGCCTCCACTTCGCGGGCGCGTTCGCGCGGCCCCACCACGCAGGCGCGCTTGAGGTCCACCTGATAGGACAGCAGGCGGCGGTGGACGCGGCGCACGCCGGTGCGCAGCAGGCCGTCGAAGAGAATCGCCGCCGGCACCATGAACGCCACCACCATGCGCGAGTAGGTGCGGATCTGGCTGAGGTAGGTGCTCGTCATCAGCAGCACCGCGCCGATGATGATCGCGCGCGCGATCGTGAACAGCTCGTCGACGGTGCGGGTTTCGCGGCGGATGCGGTACAGGCCCGAGAAGGCGAACGTGAACACGAACACCAGGTTCTCGAAGAACAGGAACTGGTGATACGCGCGCAGCGAAAAAATGGGATTGGTGAAGATATCCGACAACAGCACGCGCAGGCCGTAGGCGGAAAAGAACGCCGCGTTGAATGCCACCAGGTCGAGCAGCAGGAACAGCGACACCTTGGCCACTTCACGGTAGCGCTTGGCGAAGTAGAAGGCCGCATTCCACTTCTCGTAGTAACGAAACAGGCTCACCAGGTGGGCGGCAAAGGACCGGTTGAGCACGGCCTGCGCGCTCTCGCGTTTGTAACCGTGCTCGATGACGGCGTCGGCCAGGTAGTAGACCTTCAGTCCTCGCTGCTTCATGCGATAGCACCAGTCGACGTCTTCGAAGTACAGGAAGAAGCGTTCGTCCATCATGCCCACGTTGTCCACGGCTTCGCGACGCACGAACATGGCCGCTCCCAGCACCCAGTCCACTTCACGCGTGGTGGCGTGGTCGAAATCCTGCATCAGGTGCTCGCGCACGGCGCGCGCGTTCTTGAGGATTCTGCCCAGCGGTGTGCGTCGCAGCAACAGAACGCGGAAGGTGTAGAAGCGCCGGCACGACAGCTGCACGGTGCCGTCGTGGAACACCAGTTTCGGGCCCACGATGCCCGCGTCCGGCGTCTTTTCCACGAACTCAATCAGACGGCGCAGGGTGCCGCGGCGCACCACCGTGTCGGGATTCAGAATGAGAAGAAAGCGGCCGCGCGCGCGCTGGATCCCCAGGTTGACGCCCTTGGAGTATCCCAGGTTTTCACGGCCGGCCACGAGCACCGCCCAGGGATAGCGTTCACGCACCACCTGCACGGAATCATCGGCGCTCGCGTTGTCCACCACGATCACTTCCGCCAGGCCCGAGGCACAATCCGCCGCGAGCGAGTCGAGACAGGCGCCGATTACCTTCGCGCTGTTGTAGGTGACGATGACAATGGAAACGGTCACGGAATCTTCTTCAGAATCGACGCCAGCCGGAGCTTCCACACCATGAACGCGGCCTCCCACACGATGCGCCGCGACATCTTGGACTGCCCCACCAGCCGGTCGGTGAAAATGATCGGCATCTCCACAATGCGATAGCGGCGCTTCCACACGTGGAAGTTCATCTCGATCTGGAACGAATAGCCGTCGCTGCGAATACGGTCCAGGGGCAGTGCCTCCATCACCTCGCGCCGGAAGCATTTGAACCCGCCGGTGGCGTCGTGCAGCGGCATCCCCGTCACCACGCGCGTGTACGAATTGGCGGTTACACTGAGAAACAGGCGCGAAAGCGGCCAGTTCACCACCGTGACGCCCTTCACATACCTCGATCCCACCACCAGGTCGGCGTTACGAATGCGTTCCAGGAACTGCGGAAGCACGCGCGGATCGTGCGAGAAGTCAGCGTCCATTTCGAAGATGAAGCGCGCGTCGGTGTTGGCGAGAACCCACTTGAATCCCGCGATGTAGGCCCCTCCCAGTCCCTGTTTGCCGGGACGGTGCAGCACGTGCACGCGTGGTTCACGGCCGCTCCATTCGTCGGCCAGCGCCCCGGTGCCGTCGGGGGAATTGTCATCGACAATCAGGACGTGCAGATCGACCGGCAGCGCCAGCAGCTCGCGCAGCAGGCGGTCGATGTTGTCACGCTCATTGTAGGTCGGGATTACGACGAGCGCTTCCATCGTGCACCTTTTCGCATCATCAGCGACGCACCGATCCAGAGCAGGAGCACCAGCCCGAAAGTGGTGATGGAGAGCGTCGCCCCCTCGCGCACCAGCGCCGCGTCGTAGCGGAATACCACCTCGTGATGTCCCGCCGGCAACGCCACCGCGCGCAGCACGTGATTGGCGCGCAGGATGTCCGCGGGCGCGCCGTCCACCGTGGCCTTCCAGTCCTTGTAGTAGACCTCGCTCACCACCAGGATTCCGGGACGATCCAGCGTGGTCGCGAAGGAACACTCGCGGTCCCCCAGTTTGACCACCTGCACGGTGGCGCTGGTGTCGCCGGGCGCCGGTTCAATGGACGGCTTGCGATCCAGCAGCACCGCGTGGCGCAGGTCGATTTCGCCGTTGGCCATCACCGCCATTTCTTCGTCCGGTTTTTCGACGCGATACTCCCCCGCAATCCACGCGCGCGGAAACACGTCACGATTCTCGTAGATGGCGCGCGCCTCCCCCTCGTAGTCGCGGCCCACCCACGCCGGACGCAACGCGGGAACGCCCGGAAGCTTCACCCCGCTGACGAGGTACTTCGCGTTCATCATGCTGGCCAGATCGAGGCGGCCCTGCTCCATGGAGAACTTGAGCGCGCGGATGAACTCCTCGTAGGCCTGAAGCTTGGCGGGGTGATATCCCCCCACGGAACCGATGCCGAACGCCATGAACCGGTTGGTGGCAAACAGTCCCTGCTGCTCGAAGGAAATGGCGCCGGGCACGTCATCCGGCTGGGGACCATCGATGGGCAGCACGCGGAAAGGCGGCGTCTGCTCCTTCAGGAACTCCACCATTTCATCCGAGGTCTTGAAGCGCTCTGTGTCCGCGCGATCGCGCAGGATGCGGTACCCCTCGTGGCCGAGGAACACCTCGGGGTGGAGGATGTAGCGGTCCACACGGTAGTAGTCGCACGCGGCCAGCACCAGGACGATCGCGGAAAGCGCGAGCGCGTTCATTCGCCGGCGCGAAAACGCAACCACCGCGGCGGCCGCGAGCACGAGGATCAATCCCAGTTCGAACAGGTCGCGCGCCAGAAACTGCCCCGCCAGATGCGCCACCATACGCTGCTGCCCGGGGTCGCGGGTGGCGTGCACGTTGTGCGCGGCGGCGGCGGCAAAGCCGTCCCCCGTCCAGTAACCGTGCGAGAGCACCGCGATCACGAAGACACCGCCCGCCGCCAGCAACGCGCGCATGGCCGGCGTCCGCAGACGCGCCGAATCGGCGCGCAGCACGGCGTCGAGACCGATTCCAAACAGAACCACCGTGGCCAGTTGCTGCACGATCAGAATCATCACCGGCACACGGAACTTGTTGAAGAACGGCATCAACTTGAACAGCGGCGTGTACAGCACGGGAAAGAAATTTCCGAACGATACCAGCGTGGCGAGCACCCACACCGTGATCAGAAACGCCACCCAGCGCCCGCGCACCGCCAGCACCGCCACCAGCGCCAGCGCAAAGATCACCACACCCAGATAGTTGGGATAATCGGTGAACGGCATGTGCCCCATGTAAAGTTCCTTGCCGAACCCGAACGAATGCGGCACCAGGAAGGTCAGCATTTCCGCGGGATGCAGGCTCCACATGGTGGCGTAGGAGAAGTCGAGGCCACCCTGCAGCGACGCCCCGCGGATGGAGTGCTTGGCGTAGTCGCTCACCGGCAGGTACAGGACCGCCGACATGGCCAGCGACAGCGCCACCACCAATACCAGCGCCAGCCAGGCACCGCCCACGTCCACGAGGGCGGCGCGTATCGGAGACGGGTTTGCCCCCGCCAGACGCGCGCGCGCGGCACCGGGAAGTGGCGACATATCGGTAGTGCGCCCGCGGGCGGCGTCGGTGACGCGCAGAACTCCGAAGAAGAACGCGTGCACGCCCACCAGCGCGTACGTGTAGTACGAAATCTGCAGGTGTCCGCGCAGCATCGA
Source organism: Candidatus Krumholzibacteriia bacterium (assembly GCA_035687255.1). Lineage (GTDB taxonomy): Bacteria > Krumholzibacteriota > Krumholzibacteriia > WVZY01 > JAKEHA01 > JAKEHA01. The sequence continues at coordinate 13,364 of DASRYI010000364.1, forward strand.
GAGCCCGAGCGTCAGCGCCAGTGCGGCACCGTTGGTCACCATGCCCCTGCCCCGCCACAGGCGGTCCCAGAAATACAACGCGACCGGCAGATATGCGACCGCGCACGCCTGGCTGCCGTGACCGTTGGCTCCCACCGCGACCAGGTTCGGCATCCACATCATCAGCACGCCCGCGGGAAGCGCGGCGCTCATGCGCACTCCGCGGTCACGAAGCAGCAGGTAGGTGCCCAACCCGGTCAGGAAGGTGTGAAACAGCAACCAGGAGTACTCGGGAAAGAAGAGATAGCGAACCAGCAACCCCAGCACGAAGTTGACCGGGTACACGTACGGGATGAACGAGAGACTGCCGAAGCTAGGCATGCCCGAGAAGATGTAGGGATTCCAGAAGGGATAGCCCTCCTGCGCGAGCAGCTTCTTGCCCGCCTCGGCCAGGCTCATGGCCGACATGCTGTCGGGCGCAAAGAACACCTT
>DASRYI010000365.1:0-2267 GCA_035687255.1 Candidatus Krumholzibacteriia bacterium
CGGAGGGCCGGTTCCACTATTCTCCCGGGCATCCGGAACACCCCTTTTGGGGCCTAATACTGCGCGATCAGCGCGTCCAGCGTCCGCGGCTGGCGGTCCATGGTGTGCTTGCGCTGGACGCGCTGATCGCGCAGTATTAGGCCCGAAAAGGGGTGTTCCGGATGCCCGGGAGAATAGTGGAGCCGGCCCTCCGCTTTTTCCATGCGGGAGCTAGGAAATCGGGTGGTTGACGGGGCCGCTGGCTGGGGGTACAATTCTCCAAGCCACAGATTTTTCCGCGTCATTATGAAAGCCACGGCGCGGGGTTGCAGTGCACCGAGATTGAGTTTCGTCTCGCGAGTGGCGGTGGGCAAACCGCTGCAAGATTGTTGGGTTTCCGCAGTCGAGGGTCGCGAGTAGTCCCCCGCATCATTGCTCGGGTGCTTTTCCCTCCCACGAACTGCCTCAAGTTTGTTTCTCGCGTTCGCAATATGTCTTTGTGTCTGATTGATGCGAAGGAGGAGGAGTATGAAGGCTGTGCTCGTGGTTCTTCTCTCCATTGTTATCGCCGTTCCCGCGTTTGCGGGCGCGCCGCAAAACGGCACGTACACGTCGACCGACATTGGCGGGACGATGTTGGCGGGTCGGTACAGTGAATCGTGGTTTCCCACCAAGCTCACCGTCAGTAACACGCTCAATGAGCAGTCGTGGGACGGAGGCACGCTGGGGACCCAGTGGCACTGGTACTGTCCGTTTATCGCCGCCCCGCCGTCGTTGATTTACAACGGTGTCGATGGCAACGGCAACGGTATCAAGATCTGGCGCGCGACCTACAACGGTGGTTACTGCTGGTTGGACGGCGCCGGGCCGTGGAACGGCGGAGATCCGTCGTATACCGCGAATGTCAATACGTGGACGGCAACGATCACCGAGACCTACGCCGCCTTCCAGGAAGTCGGTACGGTCCGCAGTCACAACGCGACGGCGACGTTCGTCGGCTACAACAGTCAGTGCATGAGCCTTGTGATCCAGAACACGGAAAAGCTCGGCGACACCGCGAAATCGGGGCCGCTCCCGGCCGGGTATCCCAACTTCTGGAATGCGAGCGGTTGTTTTGACCAGGGTCCTGCGGGACCGGGCGAATGGGGCGACGTCGACAGCATCACGTTCACCGTGAATGGCTGTGAGACGGTGGCCACTCAGTCCGCGACGTGGGGTCAGGTCAAGGCGATGTATCGCAAGTAGCGTATCCACCAAAGTGTTCATGTGGTTTGCTCATCAACATGGCGACCACAAGGAGGACGTGGGCATGAGGAATGCGATTCTGGTTTCGATTCTGGCAGGAGTGCTCGTGGTGGGTGCGGCTGCGGTCTATGCCGGTGCGCCGATTGCGGGTACGTATAAATCAACCAACGGTGATTTCGACGAAGGTACGGCGACGTCCAGCTGGACGGGCGACTTTCTCAGTCCGGGCAACGTCCTGTACGGTCAGTCGTCCGCCGGTGGCGTTTTCACCAACGACTGGACGATTCAGTGCCCGATGGTGGTTGCAGTGACCCCGCTCGGACCGCCCCTCGGCCCGACGGGTAACTTCAGTTACCTGATCACCTATGCCGGCGGTTATGTCACGCTCGGCGGTCCGGGCAATCCGTGGGATGGCGGTGACGCGGTGTATACGGGTGCGATCGATACCTACATCGAGATTCGTACCATCCAGACCGCGGGGGGGCTGATCACGGGTGCCGTGAGCAACCACAACGTCAGTGCACATATCCAGGGTTATCCGTCGACCTGTATCGCGTGGGCCATCGGCAACGGTGTGCTGCGCGGCGGGACGCCCCCGGGTGCGCCGCTTCCGTTCCTGTATCCGACGCTGCAGTCGGTGAAGCCGGCCGGTTATCCGGACTACCACTTCCCGGGCTGCACCTCGTCGCCGAACGGGGTCGGTCACTGGGATGACATCCGCGACCTGACCCTGTCGATTCAGGGCTGCGCGGTGGCGACCCAGCAGTCGACGTGGGGTAACGTAAAGGCGATGTACCGGAAGTAAGCCGGTCACGTCGTCGGATCTGGTTCTCTTTTCAGTACGGAAGGGGATCTCCGCTCTTAACGGGAGCAGGGATCCCCTCTTCGTTTGTGGGGGCTAACCGAAGTGGCGGAAGATGCGTTCGCCGATGCGGATCGCCAGGCCCGCGGGCATGCGCTGAAATGCGCCGGTGAAGACCCGGTACTTCAACGAGTCACTCTTGACCACACTCATGCCTTCACTCGGCGGGCTGAAGTAGTAG
>DASRYI010000366.1:0-3654 GCA_035687255.1 Candidatus Krumholzibacteriia bacterium
GTGGCACCGGACGGGGGCCCCGGCAACGAGCGGAGCGAAGTTGGTCCGGGGTGGCCGGTGACAGGACCCGCGAGCACGCCGGGACGCGCACATCTGCTAGAATCCCATCCCCATGTTCAATTCCACCGACACCATTGCCGCGCTCTCGACGCCCGCGGGTGAGTCCGGTATTGCGGTGATCCGCATGTCGGGCCCGCAGGCGCTGGATGTGCTCTCGCAGGTGGTGAATCGGCCGGATGGCGGCCCGTTCACGGAGCCGTGGGAGCATCGACGCCTGTATCACGCCGGGTTCATGGATGATGCCGGGGACCGGGTGGATGACGTGATGGTGGCCGTGATGCGCGCGCCCGAAACCTACACCGGCGACCACATGGTGGAGATCAGCGGTCACGGCGGCACGGCCGTCGTGCGCCGCATTCTCGACGTGCTGTTCACGCACGTACGCCCGGCGCAACCGGGTGAATTCACGCGGCGCGCGTTTCTCAACGGCAAGATGGACCTCATCCAGGCCGAGGCGGTGGCCGATCTGATCCACGCGCGCACCGAGGTGCAGCGCGTCGCCGCTGAGAAACAGCTGGCGGGCGAGCTCTCGCGCCGCATCGACCGGCTGGCGGATGACATGCTGATGTTGCTCGGCGATCTCGAAGCCAGGATCGACTTCATCGAGGAGGGAATCGAGGGGCTGGATATTCCCGACACGCTCGGGCGAATCGCCCGCCAGCGCACTGATCTGGACGAACTGCTGGAGACCGCACCCATGTCGCGACTTCTGCACGACGGCATCCGGGTGGTGATCGCGGGTCCGGTCAACGCGGGCAAAAGCAGCCTGTTCAACCGCCTGCTGGGCGAATCGCGCGCCATCGTCACGGAGATCGCGGGGACAACCCGCGATGTGCTGCGTGAGACCATCGTGATCGACGGCGTTCCGTTTGTGCTGCACGATACCGCCGGCCTGCGCGAGACCAGTGATGACCGGATCGAAGTGCTGGGGATGGGGCGGACGTCCGACGCCATCGGACAGGCGGACCTCATCCTCTTTGTGCTGGATGGCAGCGCGCCCGGGCCGCCGGATCCGGCCACGCGTTCGGCGCTGGCCGCTCTCGACGCGGACCACAGCATCGTGCTAATTAACAAGGCCGACATTTCATCGGGCGGGGACCCCGGTGCGGGGGGCATCCGGGTGTCTGCGCAGACGGGCGCGGGGCTCGACGAACTTCGCTCCGCTATGACAACGCTCAGCGGGTCAGCACGTCTGGCCGGGATGGCGCGCGAGCGCGCGATGTTGAATATCCGGCTGGCCGGGTTGCTGGAGGAGGCGCGGACCGAACTGGCGATACTCGCGAGGATGGTCAGGGACCAGGAACCGTTGGAGTTGATCGCCCACAAAGCGCGCCAGGTGCTCTCGCAGTACGAAGAGGCCACCGGACGCAGATACCACGATGGGCTCCTGGACACGATCTTCTCGCGGTTTTGTATTGGAAAATGAAACGACGCATTGTCAACATCACCGGTAACTGGCAACGCGTGGATTTGGCAACATACGCATAACATGTTTGATCATTATGATTTGATTGTCATTGGCGGCGGACACGCCGGATGCGAGGCCGCCCTGGCCTCGGCTCGAATGGGATCGCGCACGCTGATGTTGACAATGCGGCGCGACCGCATCGGTCACATGCCATGTAATCCTGCTGTGGGCGGGCTGGCCAAGGGCCACCTGGTTCGGGAGGTGGATGCTCTCGGCGGTGAGATCGGCCGCATGACCGATCTGGCCGGGATCCAGTTCCGCATGTTGAACCGCGGTAAGGGGCCGGCGGTGTGGTCACCCCGAGCTCAGGTTGACAAAAGACTTTATTCCGTCCGGATGCGCCAGACGGTGGAATCAACGGCGAATCTGGACGTGATCGAGGCTGAAGTCGAATCGATTGTCAACAAATCGGGCCGATTTGGCGGGGTTCGTCTGAGCGACGGCTCAATTGTCAACGCAAACAGCTGCGTGCTCACCACGGGCACCTTCCTGCGCGGGCTGATGCACACGGGCGATTGTCAAACTGCCGGGGGGCGCGAGGGCGAGCCGGCCGCGTCCGGACTTTCGCGGAGCCTGACATCTCTGGGCCTGCGCATGGGCCGGCTCAAGACGGGCACTCCACCGCGGGTCGTGCGCGACACCGTGGATTTTTCGCGGCTGGATCCGCAGCCCGGCGACCGGCCGCCGCGGCCATTCTCGTATCGAACCCAACGTATCGAACAACCCCAGGTGTTGTGCCATCTCACCTATACCAGTGAGCGCACCCACGACGTGATTCGCGCCAACCTGCATCGGTCGCCGCTCTTCGGCGGAGTCATCGAGGGAATCGGACCGCGATACTGCCCGTCCATCGAAGACAAGGTGGTTCGCTTCGCCGACAAGACCCGGCATCAGATTTTCGTCGAGCCCGAAGGGCTGGACCACCCCGAGCTCTACATGAACGGGATCTCGACCAGTCTTCCCGCGGACGTGCAGCTGGAGATTCTCGCGACGTTGCCCGGATTCGAGAAGGCGAAGATGGCGCGCCCCGGATACGCGGTGGAATACGATTTCTTCCCGCCCGACCAGATCCAGCGCACCATGGAGTCGAAGTACATCGAGAATCTGTACTTTGCGGGCCAGGTGAACGGCACCTCGGGCTACGAAGAGGCCGCCGCGCAGGGCTTCGTCGCCGGCGTGAACGCTGTTCTCAAGCAGCGCGGAGCCGGGCCGTTTGTGCCCGGACGCGATGAAGCCTACATCGGTGTGATGATCGATGATCTCACCACCAAGGAAATCGACGAGCCCTATCGCATGTTCACGAGTCGCGCAGAGTTCCGGCTCATCCTGCGCCAGGACAATGCCGACGAACGACTCATGGCCACCGGTTGCCGGTTGGGGCTCGTCCCGGACGAGGCCCTGCAGCGGGTTGAGTTGCGTATGCAACAGACGCGCGCGTGTATCACCCAATTGCAATCGACGTCGTTCCCGTTCGCAAATGGCAACCGCCACTTCGAAGCGATGGGGCTCGAACCGGTCCGTCATGGCGCGTCGATGCGCGAGGTACTGCGCCGTCCCGGTGTTCGGCTTGCGCATCTGCGTGATGTGGCGTCACTTTCCGTCGATCCCTCACTGGATGAGGCGGTCGAGTGTGCGGTCAAGTACGAGGGCTATGTCGAGAGACAGCAGCGCGAGGCGCGCGCCATGCGCAACAACGAAGCGCACGCGATCCCGCGTGATCTTTCGTTCGACGCTGTCCCGGGTCTGAGTGCCGAGGCGCGCCAGAAGCTTTCCCTGAAGCGACCCGAGACCATCGGGCAGGCGTCACGGATTGCCGGCGTTCGCGCCTCCGATCTTTCCATTATCGCCGTTCACCTGGAGCGCCACCGTCGGGCCCTGGGCTGATGACCGACCCCGTAGAATCAATTCAACATATTGTAAATAAAGCAGTTAGTGAGTTTTCATGTGCTGCCGAAGCGGGGCTGTCCGCTTATCTCGCCGAGGTCCTCGCGTGGAACCCCACTCTGGGTCTGGTCTCACGCCGGGATCCGGTAGCTGCCTGTGAGCGGCTGCTGTTTGAAAGCCTCGAGCTTGGGCATGCTCTCGATGTAAATGAGAGGACGCAAATCGCCGATGTCGGGTCGGGG
>DASRYI010000367.1:0-1547 GCA_035687255.1 Candidatus Krumholzibacteriia bacterium
GTGTGTCCCGTCACGATGACGGCACAGTCGCAGCCCGCGATCTCCTTGGGCGTAAATCCGATCGACGCCACGCCCGCTTCCACCAGTTCATGGTCGTGCGGGTTGGCCCAGCGGTCATGGTACACCACATCTGCGCCATGCCGGCGCAACAGACGCATCACGTCGATGGCGGGAGACTCGCGCACGTCGTCGATATTCGCCTTGTACGATACGCCCATCACCAGCACACGCGATCCGTTGAGCGAGCGCTTGCGCGTGTTCAGCGCCTCCATCACGCGCGTGACCACGTATTCGGGCATGGAGCCGTTGATCTGTCCCGCGAGTTCGATGAAGCGGGCCTCGAAGCCCGCCAGCTTCGCCTTCCACGACAGGTAGAAGGGATCGATGGGGATGCAGTGCCCGCCCAGTCCCGGCCCCGGGTAGAAGGGCATGAACCCGAACGGCTTGGTGGCCGCGGCGCGGATCACTTCCCACACGTCGATATCCATCTTGTTGCACATGAGCGCCATTTCATTGACAAGACCGATGTTCACGCTGCGGAACGTATTCTCGAGAAGCTTCACCGTCTCGGCGACACGCGCATTCGACACCGGCACGACCGTGGTGAGCGAGGCGCTGTAGAGCGCAGCCGCGATCTCCGTGCACCCCGGCGTCATGCCGCCCACCACCTTGGGAATGTTCTTGGTGTTGAAGCGCGGGTTGCCCGGGTCGACGCGTTCGGGCGAGAACGCCAGATGGAACTGTTCGCCGACGCGGAAGTTCTCGTCCTGCAGCATGGGGAGAATCACTTCCTCGGTCGTACCCGGATATGTGGTCGACTCCAGCACCACCAGCATGCCCGGATGCTTGTACTTCGCGATCTCCTCCACCGCGGAAACGATGTAGGAAATATCCGGGTCGCGTGTCTTGCGCAGCGGCGTGGGGACACAGATGTCGACGGTATCGCAGTCCCTGAGCAGTGAAAAATCGCTCGTGGCTTTCAGCCGGCCGCTCTTCACCACCGCCGCGAGCGCCTCGTTGGACACGTCCTTCACGTAGCTGTCGCCGGCGTTGACGCGTTCCACCTTTTCCGGAATCACGTCGAAGCCGATGGCGTGATACCCCGCCTGGGCCAGTTCCACCGCCAGCGGCAGGCCCACATACCCCAACCCGATCACGCCGCAGCGGGCGTCGCGGGACCGGATCTTTTCAATCAACGACATGAACATACCTTTCTGGGAGAAAGCGACAGAGAGCCTAATCGGACCCGCGCGCCGGGGACAAGTCCCGAAATCGGCGCCGTGGGGGCGCCGCTCACGCCATTTCCTCGATGAGCTGCTCGGTGGTGATGACGCTGTTCTTTCCGCCGCGCTTGGCCTGATAGAGCGCCTTGTCGGCAGCATCGATGATGGCGCCCGGTGTCTGACCGTCCCGCGGGAACGAGGACACACCGGCGCTGCACGTGATGACCTCGGCCCGCGTGCCTTCGAAATGGTGGGCGCGCACGGATTCCAGGATGCGCTGCGTCACCTTGGACGCGCCCGCAAGGTGCGTCTGCGGCAGCACCA
>DASRYI010000368.1:0-5604 GCA_035687255.1 Candidatus Krumholzibacteriia bacterium
GCATCCCGCGTGGAAGACGGATTCGCCGCCATGCACACCGGTGTGATGGGATACTTTGCCGACCACGCCAATGTGCCGCCGGCAAGTCTGTCCGGAGAAACCATCGCCGCGTGGCTGGACGCGCGCCATGTGAGCGCCGAACGGGTCACCGATGTCCGCCGCGTGATCGCCGCGTGCGAAATGGCGCGCTATGCGGCCGCCACCGCCACCGTGGACAACGGTCGCGCGGTACTCAAGACCGCACGCGACGCGCTGGCCGCCATCGAAAAGGAGATCGCATGAAACCCGCGGCCCTGTGGCTGGCCGTGATGCTGCTGGCGAGCGGCGTTCCGGCGGTGCACGCCGCCGGCAATGCGCCGTCCGCAACCGGCGTGCAGGCGGAGTTCGCCGATGCCAACAAGGCCTACGAGGCCGAGGACTACGCCGGCGCCATCGATCGCTACACGCAGATCGTACAGAGCGGGGTCGTGCACGTGGATCTCTTCTACAACCTCGGCAACGCGTATTTCAAATCCGGCGACCTGGGCCATGCCGTGCTGTGGTACGAGCGCGCGCTGCGCCTCGATCCACGCAACGACGACGTGCGCGCGAACCTCGGGGTGGTGCGCTCGCTGCTTCGCGACCAGCAGCTGTTGCCGGCGCACGGCGGAATCCGGGAAGTGCTGATGGGCTGGCACCGGCGCCTGTCCGCGTCCGATTCGGCGGTGGCGGCATCGCTCTGCTACGGTCTGTTTACGCTGGCCGCGCTGTGTCTGATCTTTCGCCGGTCCGCATTTGTGACCGCGTTCTATCGCCGTGCGTCATGGGTGTCACCGGGACGGTTGTTCGGTCTCGATATGGGCCAGGACATTCTGCTGGGTATGACCACGAGCGCCGCACTGGCCCTCGTGTTTGCGCTGTCGGCCTACACCAAGGTTCACGACGAGCGCGTGAATGCGCGCAGCGTGGTGGTGAGCGAAGAGGTGCCGGTGTACAGCGGCCCCAGCCAGGACGCCACCGTGCAGTTCAAGATCCATGAAGGCACCATCGTGATGGTGCGTGACGGGCGGCCGGGATGGGTGCGCGTGGATCTTCCGGGAGATCTGTCGGGATGGGTGGATGTGGGGACGGTGGAGAAGATCTAGCGCGAATCCGTCGTCCATTCGAAATCGATTGCCAGCTCGGTCTGACCCAGGCGAATCACATCGCCGTGCGTAAGCACCGCTCGCTGCGTGCGCTCTCCATTGACCCACGTGCCGGTTGAGCTGTTGAGATCCTCCACCACATAGCTGTCCTGATGGCGCTGAATGCGCGCGTGGTATCGCGCCACGTCGGCATCCTTGATCTCGACGTTGTTGTCGTGCTCGCGACCCAGCGTCAGCGAGGTGGGCAGCAGGGGAATGGCCTCTCCCGCGTGCGGACCGGAAACGAACACCAGGCTGGGGAGATTCGGGCTTTCCGCCGGTGTTGGCGCGGGCGCGGACGTGGCTTCGTCTGTCGTCGTCTCCATGGTGGCGACGGCCGCGGCCGCCGGCGCCGGGGAAGCCGGCCGGCCGGTGCGCTCGGTGGACGGCGAATCCCCGCCCATGTCCGCCACCCAGCTGTGCGGGTCTTCGAAACTCTGGGCGTGTGATGAGGGTCCGAGGCCGGATGCTTTCAGCACCGGGCGCGGCGCCGCTTGCAGCGGTTCGGGTTCCGCGGCTTCGGCCGCTTCGGCAGCCGCTTGCGGCAATTCGGGTGCCACGGCCTCGGCCGGTTCGGCAGCCGCTTGCGTCGATTCGGGTGCCACGGCCTCGGCCGGTTCGGCCGGCGTCATGTCGTCGCTGAGATCCAGTTCCGCGATCTCGGAGCCCGTGGACATGTCCGCAGGCGCAGGACGTTCCTCGACCGCCTCGGCGGCGACCGGTGCGTCCGGCACCGCGCCCGGGTTGCGCAGCGCGGCGATTGCGCTCAGCGATGCTTGCAGTGTGTCCTGTGCCTCCCGCGCGTTCCGGGCGCGGACATCCAGGCTGCTCTGCAGGTCGGCAAATCTGTCATCTTCGTATTCCCCGATGCGGTGCCGGAACTCGGCCTCGGCAAGTTCTTCCTCCACCGTCTGAACCGCGGACTTTACATCCTGCCAGCGCGCTTCCAGGGTTGCGTGCAACTGGTCGATCTCGTCCCGTATCGGCGACATGCGCGCGCGGATGGAGTCCAGCTCGCGGTCATAATCGGACCGCACCCGGTCATAGATTCGGCGCTGAACCGTGTGCTTGCTCTCTTCGGCCCGCCGCAACCGGTCGCGCACGCGCTCGAACTGCGCCTGCAGGGCGCGGTAGGTGGAAAGCAGTTCGTCGATACGCTCCGGTACGATTTCCGTGGACTGGTCCATCCGGGACTCCTCATGCAAGTCGGGAATACGGATACGAGACATCCCGCGGTGCCGGGGATGCGGTTCCGGGGGCGGGTGCGTAAAACGTGCCAACGCCGTTCCCTGGGCGGCGATTGGCACTCTTCTGGCTGGTCCTCCCCGAGGGTGTTCGTTGACGGGGGGGGAAGGTTCCGTTTAGTCTAGAGGCCTCCTTCTCCGGGGAACCATGCTTTCCATCGAATACGCATCGCTCAGTGACCGTGGCCGCGTCCGAACCAACAACGAGGACGCCTGTGGCCAGTTCGTGCCGGAAACCAACGCCGAGATCGAGGAACGGGGGGTGGTGTTCGTGGTGGCGGATGGAATGGGCGGCCACCGGGGCGGTGAGATCGCCAGCCGGATCGCGGTGCGAACCATCCTGGCCTTCTACACCGCCGACAACAGTCCCGACCGTTCCCTCGCGCTGGCCCGCGCCTTCCACGAAGCCAATCAGACCATCATCCAGGAAGCTGTTTCCGATTCGACGCTGTTCGGGATGGGGACCACCTGTACGGCCATCGCGTTGCATCTGGGGCGGGCGTACTTCGCGCACGTCGGCGACTCGCGCTGCTATCTGCTGAGGCGCGGATCCATCCGTCAGATCACCAGCGATCACTCGATCGTGGGCGAGATGGTGCGTTCCGGCATTCTCTCCGACGAGGACGCGCGCTCGCATCCCAAGCGCAACGTGATCACGCGATCACTGGGCGCTCAGCCGGAGGTGGAAGCGGAAACGCCGGAAAACGTGGCCCTGGAAGTGGGAGATACGTTCCTGCTGTGCTCGGACGGGCTCACCACATATCTGTCCAACGACGATCTCGCGACCGTGCTGTCCAGGAACGCTCCGCAGGAAGCGTGCAAGAAACTGATCTTCATGGCCAACGAACAGGGCGGCCGTGACAACATCACGGCTCAGATCATCACCATCCGCGGCCTGTAGCGTTACCCTAGCTCCACACGAATTTCATTCCGGTCTCCGCGGGCGTTACAGCCCCGCATTGAATCCCAGGAAGAACATGGTGCCGTTGCCGGCGTGCAGCGCCGCAAACAGGCTGCCCCGTTTGACGATCTCCGCCGCGGCGCCCACGCGCATCTCCACGTCGAAATCGCTGTCGGTACTGTTCCCCCCCGGGGAGTCCACGTTGAAGTAATCGAAGACGAAGTAGACGCCGCCGTAGGGCGTGATGCGGCGGCCGTCGCTGGTGGTGAAGTCGTGGCTGGTCATGGCGCCGAAGGGGATGTGCAGGTTGAAGTATCCCGAGCGCGCCAGGAATCCGGCGCCCACCTGGGCAGAAATATCCAGCGGCATGTTCTCATTTGCCGACATGAGCAGATATTTCCCGTCGATGCCGGCGCCACCGTATCCAATGTCGTTACCGCTGCCGCTGACGTCCACGCTCTGGTAGATCGCTTCGAGACCCAGATCGGCGACCGGCGAAATGTTGAATCGTCCGAATCCGCCCAGCCGGATCACGTTGTCACCGAAGCCGGATACCAGACCCAGCGAGGGCGACGTGTCCGTGACCGGACGCGCCCCGGGATACGAGTAGAACACCTGTGCGTCGGCGAGCGACGCCATCGCGAGCACCAGCGCGGCGCTCGCGACACCAACCATCCACTGAACTCTCCGTGCCATGTCGATTCTCCGTTCCATTACGCCCCCAAAACGGCGGTAACGCCCAGATGCGTCTTATAACAACCGTCCGCGGGTCAGGACAATTGGGAATTCTGCGGTGGCTTGGAACTTGCGAATCCACAACGGTCCCTGTGGCCGCCAGTTAAGTCATTATAAATCAACACCCTGTCACCACGGGCCGGCGGGCGCCGTGGCGCATTCGGCAAGGTCTTGCAAATGGCAATTCAGGTCGCGATCGAAGGGTACGATTCGCTCGAGCAGATCGGCGTGGGCGGAATGGCCGCGGTGTATCGCGCGCGCAAGATCTCGATCGACAAGACCGTCGCCATCAAGGTGTTGTTCCCGTACCTCGCCACCGACGAAACCTACATCGACCGGTTCCAGCGCGAAGCGCGCGCAGCCGCAAGCATTCAGCACGAAAACGTCGTCAACGTGATCGACTTTGGAGAAAGCGACGGCGCGTTCTTCATCGTGATGGAGTACTACGACGGCCGCACGCTCGAACAGCTCATGCGCGACCGTCCGGCGCTTCCCCACGACATCGCCGTGCAGATTCTGCTCGAGGTTGCCTTCGGGCTCGAAGCGGCGCATGCGGTTGACGTCGTGCACCGCGACATCAAGCCGGCCAATATCATTTTCACCAACCAGGGCGGCGTCAAGATCGCGGACTTCGGGCTCGCGCGCAAATCCGATTCCGCAACCCTGATCACGCAGCACGGAAAGGTGATCGGCACGCCCGCCTACATGTCCCCGGAGCAGGCGGCGGGGCGTCCGGTGGGGCCGGCCGGTGACATCTTCTCGCTGGGCGTGGTTGCCTACGAACTGCTGGGCCGGTGCAAACCCTTCGAAGGGAAGTCGTATTCCGACGTTCTCGAGAAGATCCAGACCTTCGATCCCCAGCCGCTGAGCACCATCAATCCGCTGGTTCCGCCGGAATTCGAGCGCATCGTACACCGCATGCTGGAGAAGGAAGAGAGCGCGCGCATTGCCACCGCCGGCGAGCTCATCGCCGAGTTCGAAGCGGCCATGGCGCACAATGGAATCACTCGCGACCGGCGCCAGCTGGCGTTGTACGCGCGCGACCCGGAACCGTACGACGCGGCGTTCGTGGAGAAGACGGTGGCGGGTTGCCTGACGCGTGCCGATGAATTCCTGCGGCAGGGTGCGTCCGGCGCAGACGCCGCCATGCTGGAATTCCGCCGCATTCTCACCCTGGATCCAGAGCACGAACGCGCGCGCGCCGAACTCGACCGCTTGCGCAACGAGTACAGCCATACCCAGCACACGGTGACGATGGACGCGGTGCGGCCGGCAACGACGGCCCGCTCCTCGTCCGCGCGCCGGTCCATCGGCGTCCGCACCCTTCCGCGCTGGGCCTATGCGCTGGCGGCGGTGGTGGCCGTCGTACTGGCGGCGGTGGTGTTCCATCCCGCATCGCGTCCCGCGGGCGACTCCCAGCCGGGTGTGTCCATGGGCGCCGGCAAACAGGATTCGGCGTTTCTGGCTCATGCCGTGACCGGCGCCGATTCGAGCAGATCGTCGCGCACGTCCGCCCATCGCGATTCAACCCGGACCACCGGGACCGAGCGCCGCACCATGC
>DASRYI010000369.1:0-1529 GCA_035687255.1 Candidatus Krumholzibacteriia bacterium
GCGGGCAACGGCACGCCGGCGATTCCCGCCGCCGCGCCCTACGACTGGAGCTACACCGGGTTTCAGTTCTATCCGCGCGTGGTCATCTGGGACGGCACGCCGCGTCTGGGCGCGTTCGCCAGCACCAACGAGGTGCTCGACCGGCAGTCGCTGTTCTTCGGCGGTTCGTACGGCACCAACGGTGAGTACGATCTGCTGTTCAACTTCGAATTGCGGCGGCTGTTTCCCGTGTTCTTCATGCAGTACTACAAAGTGCGGCAGAACTACAGCGACCAGTTTCCCATCGAACAGCTCGACCGCTACTACTTTGTGGATTACCGCTACGACGTGTGGAGCGGAGACATCGGACTGCGGTTTGAATTCCAGGATCCGTACAATCTCACGCACCGCAACGATGTGGCGGTGTGGTGGGACCACAGCGAATATCGCATCCACCTCGACCCGACCTACACGGAGCTCAACAACCCGGCGGGAGAACGCCTGCCCGACCAGCAGGTCGGCTGGAAGTATTTCAACGGCAACGAGGCCCACGCATCGTGGTACTACAAGAAGATCAAGCGTTCCATGGACTCCGACATCAATCCGCGCGGAGGACGTGAGTTTACGCTGGAAGCGGTGTACGCCAACGACGGTCTCTCGAACGGGGATTTCGAATACGCACTCAAAGCCGATCTCACATCGAACAAGTTCGGCCAGTACACGCTGGACTACAAGGAATACGTCCCATTGCCGGCATGGCAGCACTCGCTGCAACTGCGGTTCATGGCGTCGCTCATCGACAAGAAGGTCGACGACTTCTTCTGGGTGTACATGGGCGGTATGGACCGTATCCGCGGCTACACCTACTATGCCATCGGCGGGCGCAAGGGCGCGATGCTCAGCGCCACCTATCGTTTTCCCATCATCCGCCACGCCAGCCGGCAACTTTCGTGGCTGACGTTCAAGGATCTCTACGGCGGTGTGTTCTACGAACGTGGTGGGGCGTGGAACAGCAAGTCGACGCCGGACAATTACTATTCATCGGCCGGAGGGGAGCTGCGGCTCAACATGGGTTCGTTCTACAGCTACCCCACGACGGTCAATTTCATGGCCGCCTACGCCATCGACCGCGCGGTGTATCGCAACCCGATCTTCAACGTGCCCGACGTGATCTATGATCCGCAGTGGCGCTACTACCTGCAGGTGGGATTCTCATTCTGATGACACGCATCCGTCTCATTCACTGGAACGCCGACGAGGCCAAGGACCGCATTCGCCGTCTGCGCGCGGCGGGGTACCAGGTCGATTACGACGCCCTGACCTCCGACATTCTGCGCGGCGTGCGCCAGCGACCGCCGGCCGCGCTGGTGATCGACCTGGGACGGCTGCCCGCACACGGACGAGAGGTGGCCCTGAGCATGCGCGAGTACAAGGGCACGCGGAGCGTGCCGCTGGTGTTCCTGGAGGGCGAGCCCGAAAAGGTGGAGAAGATTCGCACGCTGTTGCCCGACGCCGCGTTCTCGTCGTGGCCCAACGCCGGCGGCGCGATT
>DASRYI010000370.1:0-6716 GCA_035687255.1 Candidatus Krumholzibacteriia bacterium
ACACGCCGATCACGCCCGCCGCAAACATGACGGGAAGCTGGATCAGCAGATACGCCTTCCAGCCGATGGTGAGACACATGACCACGGCGACCGCGGCCAGCAGGAAGTTGGTCTGCCAGATGCTCCAGTGCTCGCGCTTGCTGATCTTGCGGCGCGGGAAGCGCTGGATGATGACGAACTGCAGCAGCGGCCCCACGGTGAACATCACCCAGGGACTGCGGTGAACGCGATACCGGAACCGCTGCAGGCGCGACGCTCTGGCGTATTCCGCCACCGTCATGGTCCAGATGTCGCCGACGCCGCGGCCGTCGAGATCTCCCCCCGACGCGTGATGCACGGCGTGTTCATGCCGCCATTGATCGTAGGGCGTGAACGCGAGCAGCGCGGTAATCGTGCCCGTAATGGTGTTGGCGAGACGCGAACGAAAGAACGCTCCGTGTCCGCAATCGTGGGCGATGATGAAGGCGCGGGTGAGAAAACCGGCCGCGAGCGGCACCAGGGCGAGAGTCAACCAGTACGAGACGTGAAAGGCGAGGACCATGAGGATCCAGATCAGAAGGTACGGGCCGATCGTCGTGACGATCTGCAACGCACTTCGTCCGTGGTGCGGACGCCGGTACTTCGCGAGAGTCTTGTTCCAGCCCGCGAAGGCCGGATGGCTTTTGTCCGTGGTCACGTGTTCATCTTCTTCCTTGAGACAAAAAAAAGGACGTGATTCATCACGTCCCCAGCTGGTCCCAATGCGCCTGTTTCAGCGGCACACCCGCGCCGATGCGTCGTGTGGCTTCAATATCAACCAATTACGACGCTCATGTCAATGCAATCCAGACCGTCCCAGCGATGAAATCAGAAAGAAGGCGGGTCCGATTTTCCGATTCGGCGGGCATCCGCATGGCGCCCCGGGATCAGGCGGCGCGCGCCTCGGACGATGGTGACCGTTCGCCGCGGGTCTTGCGGATGGCCGATATCACCAGATAGAGGGCGAGCGCCGTGAGCGCCGCCGCCGACACTGCGTTCATCCCCGCCACGTCGATTCCCTTCGCGAGCATGGCGTTGGCGATCGCCAGTCTGATCAGCGACCACAGCGTGATCACCAGCACGAACAGCATGGGCAGCAGCGTGAACGCAATGCGCTTGCGGGCCTGATGCAGCCACACCGTGATGACCAGCAGCGAGAGCGCGGCCAGCAGCTGGTTGGACGCGCCGAACAGCGTCCAAAACTTGAGCCAGGCCCCGGATTCGCCGAAGGCCAGGATGTACACGGGAATCACGACGCTGGCCAGCGTCAACACCATCCCGCCGGTGCGCGTGCGCCAGTTGAACAGTTCCTGCAGCAGATAGCGGCCGAGACGCATGCACACATCCAGCGTGTCGAACACAAAGGTCGAGAACGCCATGGCACCGAACGTTGTCGCAAACGCGAGCCGGTTCTTGCCGATCACCAGGGTCAAGAACTGACCGATACCGTTGCCGTAGATGGTGCCGGGCGAGAGTCCCTTGGTCGAGCCCGGCGCGGCGATCATGATGGTCACCAGCGCAATCAGCGCCACAAACCCCTCTCCCAGCATCGCGCCGTAACCGATGGGCTGCATGTGCGATTCCCGGTCCACCTGCTTGCAGGTGGTGCCGGAACACACCAGTCCATGGAACCCAGAACACGCGCCGCACGCAATGGTGACGAACAGGAACGGGAACATCGCGCCCGTCATGCCCCCCACGTTGAATCCCTTGAACGCGGGCTGCTGCACCTGGTAGTGCCCGAAGAGCACGCCGATCACGCCCACGATCAAGGCGGCGTACAGCACGAAACCGCCCAGGTACCCGCGCGGCTGCAGCAACGACCACACCGGCGCCACCGAAGCCACGCAGCAGTATGCAAGAATGAGAAGTGCCCACGTGCGGTGGTCCAGCACCAGCAGATGCGAGATGTGCGTGCCGAACCATGCCGCGCCGAAAGTGGCGGGAACAAAAATGATGCTGAGGAACCACAACGGAATCCTGGGCAGAAAGCGCTGGATGCAACCCATGATCACCGCGAGCACGAGGTACATGACGCTGGCCGCCGCCACCGCACCGCCGGGGTTGAAGCTGAACGTGCCCTGGCGCAGTTCCTCGGTGGCCCCCACAAACGTGGCCGCCGTGATGTCGGTGAACGCCACCACCACGTAGATGAGTGCGATCCAGATGAACAGCATCAACGCGCGCCCCGCGCGCGTGCCCAGATGCTGGCGCGCGATTTCCGCAATCGAAGTGGCGCCGTGGCGCACGCTGGCGGTGAGCGTGGAAAAGTCGTGCACCGCGCCGATCAGCACTACACCCAGGCTGATCCACAGCAGACACGGCAACCACCCGAAGGACTGGCAGGCGAGAATCGGCCCCGCGATCGGTCCCGCGGCGGCGATGGCGGAAAAATGCTGGGCGAAGAGATAGAAGGGACGGATGGGTTCGAAGTCCACGCCGTCCTTGAAGCGGTGCGCGGGGGTTTCGCGGGTGTCATCGATCGCAAACTGCCGCGCCACCCAACCACCGTACAGGCGGTACGCGGTGGTCAGCAGCACCATAAACGCGATGGCGAGCAGCGCGAGTGACATGCGGCCCCTTCCAGGCGATGAGTCTGCGCTATGGCCGGCGCTGCGTTGTTCCCAAACGCACACCACCCACCAGTGCCAGCAAGGCCCCGATTCCGATCAATACCAGTCCCACCGTCGAGCGCGTGTCGGACTGCGACGCCAGCTGTATCAACCTGACCGCACTGGCATCGTGCGGAATCACGAACAGTCCTGTACCCGCGAGCAGAAAGCCCACCGCCGCCATGCGCTGCGTGGGTGACGACGCGGTCGCGCGCCCCGCTTCCCGTCCGATGGTGCTGTGGTTGTATCCAAATGAGAAATACACCGCCATGCCCAGCACCAGCCAGCCGATGAAACGCCACCACGATGCCGGCGGCAGGTGGATCATCAGGAATATGCACGAGATCACACCCAGCGACGGCAGCACCCAGGCGCCGCCCGGCACCCGGAAGGGCCGCTCGCGCCCCGGTTCCTGGTAGCGCAGCACGGTGATGCCGATACACACCAGCACGAACGCGAACAGCGTTCCAATGTTGGTGAGGTCGACCACTTCGTTGATGTTGGCAATGCCGCTGAAGAACGCCACCAGCACACCGGTCAGGATGGTGGTGACGTGCGGCGTGCGGTATTTGGGATGAACGGCGGCCGCCCATTCGGGAAGCAACCCGTCGCGCGCCATCGAGAAGAAGATGCGCGGCTGCCCGAGCTGGAACACGATCAGCACCGAGGTGGTGGCGAACACCGCACCCAGCGCAATAATGATGGTGGGCCACACCATGCCCCGCCCCTGGAACGCGGTGGCCAGCGGTTCGGCGGTTCCCAGTTGGGTCCATGGCAGCATTCCCGTCAGCACCAGCGCGACGGCTATATAAATGACGGTGCACACCACCAGGCTCGCGATGATCGCAAAGGGCATGTCCCGTTTGGGATTGCGGGTTTCCTCCGCCGCCGTGCTCACGGCGTCGAACCCGATATACGCAAAGAAGATGATCGCGGCCGCGGAAAAGATGCCGAGGGTTCCGTTGGGTGCAAAGGGATGCCAGTTGGACTTGTCGATGAAGAAGGCGCCGAAGATCACGAAGAACGCGATGATGGCCAGCTTCAGTATGACCATGCTGGTGTTGAACCACGCACTTTCACGGATGCCGATCACCAGCACCCACGTGATCAACACCACGATGGCCGCGGCCGGCACATTGAACAGAATGGGAATGCCGAACAGATGCGGGGCGTGTGCAAAGGCCGCGGCCGCGCTCATCACGGCGTCGCCGAGAACGTTGGGGTCCCCGCCCGCCGCCACCTGGTGTGCGGCCTGTGCCGCGCTGCGATAATCCACGCCCAGCCAGTCGGGCCACGAGAGACCGATGGTCTTGAGCAACGCCTGAAAATACCCCGACCACGAAATTGCCACCGCCACATTCCCCACCGCGTACTCGATGATCAGGTCCCAGCCGATAATCCATGCGATGAATTCGCCCAGCGTGGCGTACGCGTACGTGTAGGCCGAGCCCGCAATCGGCACCATGGACGCGAACTCCGCGTAGCACAGCGCCGCGAATCCACAGGTGATGGCAGTGATGATGAAGGAGACGACAAGGGCCGGACCGGCGCCGTGGTGTCCGCCGCCGCCCGCGGCGGCCGTGCCCACCGTGGAGAAGATGCCCGCGCCGATGATGGCGCCGACCCCGAGCAGGGTCAACTGAAGCGGCCCGAGTGTGCGCTTGAGCGCCTCGTGGCCTTCGGCCGTGGCCAGAATGTGGGAGATGTTCTTGGTACGAAGGACGTCTCTGAACACCCGGTGCCTCCGTCGAAAAGATGCGGAAGTGTCGCTGTTTACGCCGATTCTGGCAAGCCTTAATCGCGCGTTGGGAGCAATCCTTGCTCCGTACTTTCCCTGGCGAGAACCGTCACGGCAGGACCGGGACGGTCGAGAAAGCATGGGATCGGATTGGAAACGACCGGCCCTCGCCGCATTGCGCGTCAACCATGCCGAACACTCCTGTTATCTTCGCTCTTTGGAGCCACCTGCTCGAGCGGCTGGTGGCGGTGAGCAACTCGATCTACGAGGTGTGCAATCGTCTCGCGGGCCGGTCGGAGCTCTTCGACAACCTGATTGCGCTCGCGCTCGACAATACGCTGGTCAAGGCGGCGCTGCTGGGCGGTTGTTTCATCGCGGTCTGGCACGGACACCAGGAACGAAGTGTCGTCGAGCGCAACCGGCGCATCCTGGTGATCACGCTGATGGCGTCGGCGCTCGTAATCGCGACCACCAAGACGCTTTCTACCAGCATCTTTCTCCCGCGCCCGTTCATTGAGTCACAGACCGTGTTTCACATGGATGGCAACCGGCTGGTGGAAACCCCGCCGTTGCCGTATCGCGTCCCGCTGGACGCGCAGAGCCAGAAGGAATACCAGCGTTTGCAGAAGGGCGAGGTTTCGCAGCGCGATCTCGGCTCGTTTCCCAGCGATCACGCGGGGTTCTACATGACCCTGGCCGTGGGAATTCTGCTGGCGTCGAGGCCGCTGGGGTGGCTCGCCCTGGGCTGGACCTCCGTGGTGGTGCTGGGCAGCCGTATTGTCACCGGACAACACTCACCGCTCGACATCGTCGCAGGTTCGGTCATCGGCATTGCCATTCTCCTCGCGTTGCAGTTGGTGTTTGAAAAATGGTTCCGCCCCCTCATGGAGCCGGCAATCGCCTGGACGTTCCGCCACCAGGCAATTGCAACCATGCTGGTGTTTACGGCGGTGTTCGAAGCCGCCAATACGCTGCAGGACCTGAGCCCGCTCATCAAGATCACCACCGCCATTGCGGAGCATTTTCTGGGAGGCCAGCGATGACGCGGCCGGCCAATCGAACCATGTTTCTTCCGCTGGTGGCTCTTCTCGCCCTCGTGCTGTGGTTGAACGGCTGCGTCCTCGATCAAAAAGGCATGGTCCTGATGATCGACACGTCATACCACCCGACCATGCTCGACAGCACCCATAACGGATTCACGCAGCCGGACGGTCTCCTGTGGCGGCAGGGCAAGCTGCTGCTTGCCGACGAAGGTGGAAGCGCGGTGCGGGTGTGGAGCGATGCACACCACGTGCGCACGCTGTGCGACTCGAAACTGGGAATTCTCGAACCCGAAGATCTGGTCGCGGACGGCGAGGGCAATGTGTTCTTTACCGACGACGCCGCGGGCGGTCTCTGGGAGATCGATCGCAACGGCCGGTCGTTCCAGCTTGCGGGAAAGGACAAAGGCCTGATTTCGACCGAAGGAATTGTGCTCGCGCCCTCCGGCGACATCCTGGTGGGCGACGGCGAGCAGCACCAGGTCTATCGCGTGAGTCGTTCCGGCAATGTGTCGGTGTTTCTCGGCACGCGATACGGCATCAACAAGGCGGAGAGCATGGTCTTCGACGACCGGGGCAATCTGTACATCGCCGACAACCACGACCAGGTGGTCTATCTGCTCACGCCGCAGATGAAGTTACAGCGCGTGCTGGAAAACCGCACCGGCTTTTCCCCCGAGACCATCTGGTACGCCGATCACACGCTGTACATCACGGACAGCAAGAACGGCAAGCTGTCGCGTTACACACCGGAGAACGGGCTGCAGAACATTGCGGTGTTCGGCGGAAAGCTCAGTTATGTTTGCGGCATAACCACCGACGACCACAGCAATATCTACGTTTCCATCCAGAGCAGCTTCGACCCCAAGATCGGGTACCTCATCAAGCTCGAGCACACGCCCGCGTCCTGACGCGGCGTCGGGCGTACCGCGCGCACACTCCGGGGATTACTCCCGGAAGATCCCGTCCATGGTTCTGCCCTCCGCCTGATCGACAGGCATTCCCAGCACCCGGCTGACGGTTCGGCACACGTCCTCCTGAGTGAACGGCTCCGCGCTCGTGTAGCCGGCGCGGATACCGGGGCCGAGCGCCAGAAACGGAATGTGGCGGCACCCCTCGCAATCGTCACCGTGGTTCTGGAAGCCTCCGTGGGCGTCGTCGTGGCGGCCGTGGTCGGCGGTGATGAACATGTAGGTCTTGTGGGCGTAGGCGGGGTTGGCCTGCAGATGGTTCCAGGTGAGCACCGCGAGCGAATCGACGATCTCAATGTGGCGCAGGTACGCATCCCAGTTGCCGCTGTGTCCGGCC
>DASRYI010000371.1:0-2456 GCA_035687255.1 Candidatus Krumholzibacteriia bacterium
CCAGAGTGAGCCCATAATGCAGAAATACATCCGTCACCGCGGTTCCCGGCGGAACCGTGACCGGATGCGTGTACAGGTGCCGGCGTCCGCGCCGGTTGCCGCCGATGCGAACCGGCGCTCCCGATAACCACGACAACCACGCGCTGCGCGGATTGGAATACAGATCGATGACCGCGGCGTAACGCCGGCGGCGCAGGAACGCGATGGTCTTCGCCGCATGCACGAGGCCGTCGCGCAACGGGATCACGTGGGCAAAGCGCGTATCGCCTCGCAGCAACGTGGCCGCGGGTTCGCGCGTGAGGTAGTCGATTTCGATTCCAGGGTGCGCGTGGCGCAGTGCGTCCACCATCGGCAGGGACAGCACCACGTCGCCGAGGTAGTTGAGCCGCGTCACGAGCACACGGTCGCCCGCGCGCAGCGCGATGGAAGTACTCATGAGGATACGGGCCCGTCCGATGCGCGCACTCGGGCCACAATGTCACGCGACGCGTGCGCCTTGGGGTCGCCGGTGATCACGGTGCGGATTCCCAGGCGCCGGGCAACCGCGGCTTCGGGGACGGTTTCCGCGGTGTAGTCGGTTCCCTTGGCGTGAAGCGACGGGCGCAGGGCGTCCAGAATACGTTCCACGGTGGCATCACCGAACACCAGCACCGCATCCACGCAGCGCAGCGCTGCCAGCAACTGCGCGCGCTCCGCTTCCGGCATCACCGGACGGCCCGCTCCCTTGAGCTGCCGCGTGCTCTGGTCGTTGTTCAGCGCCACCACCAGAAGGTCGCCGTGACGGCGCGCATCTTCCAGATAGCGTACGTGGCCGACATGCAGCGGATCAAAACACCCGTTGGCCAGGACCACGCGTGCATCCGTGCGCGCATCCGTCCACGCCCGCACCTGCGCGACGTCGTCAAACACCGGAGCCGGCCGGCCGTGCGTCACGTGCGCGCCGTCCTCTCCGCCGCGTTGCGTTCAATGACATCCCGCATCTCATCGACCGAGGCCGTCGCGGTCCCACGCTTCATCACCACCACCGACGCCGCGAAGGTGGCCATGTGTGCGGCCTCTTCGAGGCTCGCGCCCGCCGCCAGCGAAAGCGCCACCACCGCGGACACGGTGTCTCCCGCGCCGGTCACGTCGGTGGCCGCGTCGCTGCCGGCGATGCCGATCCGCGCGTAGTTGCCGCGCGCACCGCACACCACCATCCCCTTGCTGCCGCGCGTCACGATGAGATTCTCGATGCCGGTCGCGGCAATGCGGCGCGACAGCGACGGACCGTCGAGCAACTCGGATTCTTCCCGCAGACTCAGTGCTTCCATCGCCTCGACTTCATTGGGGGTCGCCACTGTCGCGCCGCGGAACTCGAGCATGCGATGGCGGCTGTCCACCACCGTGGGACGACGCGAGGCGCAACGCGCGAGCACGTGGGCGCCGAGCTCGGCACCCAGCACGCCCAGTCCGTAGTCCGCCAACAGCACCACGTCGCAGCGCTCCGCCACATCGTCGACCGCGGTCCGCAGGTGCGTCAGCAGGTCGGGCGTTGCCGACAGACGGTGCGACCGGTCGACCCGCGCCACCTGCTGCTTCTGCGCGTTCATCTCGCCCGCGAGAATGCGCAGCTTGGTCGACGTGGCCGCCGGTGCGTGGCGCTCGACGTGCGTGGTGTCGACATCGCGCGCTCCCAGCAGGCGGATCAGCACGTCCGCCTCGTGGTCGTCGCCGACGACGCCCACGGCATGGCAGGCGCCGCCCAGTGCGGTCACATTCTGGGCCGCGTTGGCCGCCCCACCCGGGTGGTACACCGTGTCCTGGTAGTCCACCACCACGATGGGTGCTTCACGCGACACGCGCGCGCTGGTGCCGAGAACGTACTGGTCGAGAAGGAAATCCCCGACCACCGCCACCCGGCAGGAGCGAAACTTCGACAACAGTTCCAGAGAGCGTGTTTGATTCATGATCCAGCCGCCGCGTCCCGGGACGCGGGGGTTCCGGGATTCTATCCGAGTCCCCGCGTTTCGGGCACCCGGTTTCTGGAGGCGGGTGCTGCGTGCGGACGCCATGCGGCGCGCACCGCGCCGGCCACCTCGTCGACGGAGATTCCGTGGAAACATTCCAGTTGCGTGGGACACGTCCGCCGGTAACACGGATTGCAATGAACCCGGTGTTGCAGCACGTGCACGTGCTCTCCGCGCGGCGCCGTCCACGCCGGCGACGTGGATCCGAACAGCACTACCGTGGGAACCCCGAGCGCGGCCGCCACGTGTGGCGCGCCGCTGTCGTTGGCGACCAGCACGCGGGCGCCTTCCACCAGGGCGAAGAATTCCCCCAGCGACGTCTCCCCCGCCGTCACGCGCACGCCACGCACATCCCGCGCGATGCGTTCGCACAACGCGCGCTCCCCCGCGCTTCCCGTGAGGACCACCGCCGTGTCCGCGGCGAGCTGCTCGCACAGGGCGCGATAGCGC
>DASRYI010000372.1:0-7995 GCA_035687255.1 Candidatus Krumholzibacteriia bacterium
GGGGCGGCCGGGGTTGTGCCCGCGCCGCGACAACCGGGGCCGTTTCATCATTTGGATTCTTCGCGGTCGCGCGCGTCGAAGGCGTTGATGATGCGTTGCACCAGGCGGTGGCGCACGACGTCGTCCTGGGTGAGGGTTACAAAGGCGATGCCCTCCACCGACCGCAATATGCGCTGCGCCGCCACCAGCCCGGAGCGCGAGGGCGGATCGAGGTCCACCTGCGTCACGTCGCCGTTGACGATGGCCTTGGCGTTGCGCCCCAGGCGGGTGAGAAACATCTTCATCTGCATTTCGGTGGTGTTCTGCGCCTCGTCGAGAATCACGTAGGCGTCGTTGAGGGTGCGCCCGCGCATGTACGCGAGCGGCGCAATTTCGATGGTGCCGTTCTCCATCAGCTTGGCGGTGCGGTCCTGGGTGAGCATGTCGGCCAGCGCGTCGACGATGGGGCGCACGTAGGGATCGAGCTTGGCCTGGAAGTCCCCGGGCAGAAATCCGAGGCTCTCGCCCGCCTCCACCACCGGGCGCACCAGGAAGATGCGCTCGATGGCGCCCATGCGCAGCGCCGCCACCGCACAGGCCACCGCCAGATACGTCTTGCCGGTTCCCGCGGGGCCGATTCCGAACACAATGTCGTGCGTGCGAATCGCATCGACATATCGCTTCTGGCCCGGGGTGCGGGGCGCGATGGAAAGTCCCTTGCGCGTCGCCACCACCACGTCGCGTTCCAGGGCGGCGTATTCCACCGACGGCGCCACCTCGTCGGGTAACGGCGCGTGGTTGGACTTGAGGATGTAGGCGATGTCCTGCTCGGAAAGCGCCCGTCCCGTGCGGGCGATGTCGATGGCTTCGCGAAAGAAGGCGGTCAGGCGGTCGAGCTGTTCGCCGGTTCCGTTGAGGATGATGTCATCACCGCGCACCACCACCACACCCGGGAAGTACTGCTCGATCACCGTCAGGTGGGAATCACGCGGCCCGAAGAGTTTGAGCGGGTCGACGCCGTTGAACGACAACACCCGCCGTTTGGTCTTCAACAGGGGTCACACCTCCGGCAGGGACTATAGGTCAGCCGCAGGGTGAAGTCCAAGCACTAGCGAGGAATGGTAATGATGGTCCCGGGCGGGATGTCGTACGGGTCCTTGACCTTGTCCCGGTTGGCCTCGAAAAGGCGCGTCCATTGCGCCGGGTCCCCGTACACCTCCCAGTAACCAGCGATGGTTTCAAGGGTTTCGTACGGAAGCACCTTGTGCTCGGTGGGCAGTTCGCGCGGAATCACGAGCTTCTCGCCCGGATAGATCCACACCGGGTCTTCAATCTTGTCCAGATTGGCCCGGTAGATGCGCGGCCATTTGTAGGCATCGGCGTAGATGTCGTCGCGGTTCGAGATGATCGAGAGGCAGTCGTTGGGTACCACCGTGTATTCCGTGGGCAGCGCCTCGAACTGGTTGATCTGTGACGTGAGCGTGCGAATCTCCGAGTCGACGCGAAGAATCTCGCGCTCCGTGGGCGAAATTTCGCCGCGCAGCCCCTCGATGCGCTTGCGCGTGTCCTGGATGTCCTTCTGATTGGCTTCCACTTCGGCCTGCAGCCGCGTCTTCTCGGCCTCGAGATCGCTGCAGTACCGGACCTTGCCCTTGTTGGAAAGGCTGTCCACTTCGGCTTCGGTGTAATACTCGCCGGCCCGCACGTTGACAGTCCGCCCGGTCGACTTTCCACAGCCGGCGAACACCGGAAGCAACAGGCTGGCACAGAGCAGGGATAGAACCTTCAGGTGGCTACGCATGCCTACTTGGGTCCCTTCTTCGCGGCGCCCTTCGTATCGGTCTTCTTCTCGGTCCGGCCGCTGCCCTTCTTGAGCTGTTCGAGTCGCGCGCGCAACTCATCGGGCTTGTCCCGCTTGCTGTCGAGATCCGCCTTCTTCGCGGCGAGCTCGGCGGTCAACTGCGCCTCGCGATCGCGGGTGTCCTTGAGGTCTTTCTGGAGCTTGGCGACATCTTCGCGAAGCTCTTCCAGTTCCACGGGTGAAATCTTGCACGTCGGCGCTGGTGCACAGCCCGTCACGCACATCGATATCACCGCGCACGCGGCCCATGTGAGCCGGACGCGACGTCCTTTTCGCACGCCTTTACTCCTTTTCAACCGTGTGTTCTGGATGGGGGATAGGGACGATCACGAACGAGCGCTACCCTATCAGTGCCCCGCCGGCACTGTCAAGAGTCTAAGTCCCCCGGAAATCTCGCCTTCACCGGGCCGCTCACGCCTTCCCCGGTTCGGGGGGTATCAGGGCGATGTGCAGATCCCGGATCTGCGCCGGATCCACCGGCGAGGGCGCATCGTCCATGAGCGATGACGCCTTCTGGGTCTTGGGAAACGCGATCACGTCGCGGATCGACGGCGCGCCCACCAGTGTCATAATCAACCGGTCCACCCCGGGCGCAATCCCGCCGTGCGGGGGCGCCCCGAATTCCAGGGCGTCGAGCAGGAATCCGAAGCGGCGGGCCGCATCTTCCTTCGAAATTCCGGTCACGGCCATGACGCGCTCCTGCAACGCGCGATTGTGTATACGAATGCTTCCCGACGCCAGCTCGGTGCCATTGCACACCAGATCGTAGAGGTGCGCACGCACGCGCAGCGGCTCGGACTCGAGGTACTGGATGTCCTCCTCGAACGGCATCGAGAACAGATGGTGGCAGGGCGCATACCCGCCCGTGTCGGGATCGCGCTCGAACAGCGGGAATTCGTGCACCCACAGGAATGCAAAGCCCTCCGCCCGGTCCGCACCCGTGCGCCGCGCCGCATCCACACGCAGCCGGCCGAGGATCCCGGAGATGCCGGGCGTCTTTCCCACCACCGCCAGCAGCAGGCTGCCGTCCTTCATCCCCGCGTCCTGAATGATCCGTTTCTCGACGGCTTCGCCCAGGAATTTCGCGGCCACTCCGGAGAGCCGGCCCTCCTGGCAGCGCAGGCTGATGAGCCCTCCCGCACCGTTCGCCTTTGCCAGCGCCTCCAGTTCGTCGACGTCCTTTTTCACCAGTTTCGCACCATCGGGCACCACGAAACCGCGCACGCGTCCCCCGTCCGCCAGCGCCTGCTTCACCACGCGGAACTCGGTGCCCGCGAAAGCGTCTGAAAGGTCCGCGATCTCCAGACCATAGCGCAGGTCGGGCTTGTCGCTACCGTAGCGGTCCATGGCGTCGCGGTAGGTCAGACGCGGGAACGGCGTCTGCAACGAAACACCGCCGCCCACCTTGAACACTTCCGTCATCATCGCTTCCACGAGTTCGAACACGTGGTGCTCGTTCACGAAACTCATCTCAATGTCGATCTGGGTGTGCTCGGGCTGCCGGTCCGCGCGCAGATCTTCGTCGCGCATGCAGCGCGCGATCTGAAAATAGCGGTCGATGCCGGACACCATCAGGATCTGCTTGTAGAGCTGTGGACTCTGCGGAAGCGCAAAGAACGAACCCGGATGGACGCGGCTCGGCACCAGGTAGTCACGCGCGCCTTCGGGCGTGGCCCGCACCAGCATGGGGGTTTCGACTTCGAGAAAGCCGCGACCGGAGAGGAAGTTCCGGATCGCCAGCACCACCCGGTGGCGAATCTCGAGATTGTGGGTAATGGGCCGGCGGCGAATGTCGAGATAGCGGTACTTGAGCCGGAGTTCTTCGCTGGCCTTGACGTCGTCGGTGATCGTGAAGGGCAGCACGTTGCAGCGGTTCAACACCACCACACGCGACGCGGCCACTTCGATCGCCCCCGACGGCGAATCGGTGCGCACCATGTCGGCGGGACGTGCACGCACCGTTCCCTCGACCGCAACCACGTCCTCCATGCGCAACGCTGACGTGGCGGCGTCCAGCGTACCGTCGGCCGTGTCCACCAGCACCTGCACGTGACCGTAGCGGTCGCGCAGGTCGATGAAGCGTACGCCGCCCAGATCGCGGGCGCGCGCCACCCATCCCATCAGATGCACCTGCTGTCCGATATGCGCCGACGACAGTTCGCCCCCGTGGTGGGAACGTTCAAACGGAAGCCAGAAGCCTTCGTTGCTCACCGGGAATCTCCTTCACTCGCATCGCGCGCAAATGCGTCCAGGTGGTCCTCCTGCACACGGCGCTCGGTGCGCGCGCGCAGGTCATGCCATTCGACGGTGCCGGGCGTGGCGTCGTCGACGACCACGATCACGTGCGCCTTCTTCTTCGCGGCGGCTTCCAGCTGGGTCTTGCGCGAGCGTCCGGACAGATCGACCTCGGCCGGCGCAACGTCACGCAGAACGCGCGCGGCGTTGAGGGCACGCGCTTCCGCGCCCGCGCCGATGCACGCCACATAATAATGAACACCGCGCACATCGTCCGCGGGCTGGCCCGGCATGGCTTCGACGATGCGTTCCAGGCCGGCGCTGAATCCGACCGCGGGCGTATCCGGCCCGCCGCAATCGCGCACCAGGTCGTCGTAGCGACCGCCACCGCACAGCGCACTCTGTGCCCCGGTGGCGCCAAAATACACTTCGAACACGGGACCCGTGTAGTAATCGAGTCCGCGCACCAGGTGGCGGTCTTCGGTAAAGGCGATGCCGATCGCACCCAGCATGTCGCGCACGCGCGCATAGTGCGCGGCGTCGGACTCCACCAGATAATCGGAGATCACCGGCAACGACTGTTTGAAACGATCGCCGTACTCCTTGGAATCGAAGATGCGAAGCGGATTCCTGGTGTAGCGATCCAGCGCCTCGGGCGAAATCTCCTCCGCGCGCTGGCGAATGGCGTCCAGCAGCACCGTGCGATATTCCGCGCGCGATGCCTCGCTGCCCACAGAATTGAGCCGGACATCGAGCCCCTCGAAGCCCAGCGCCGCGAGCGACTCCACAACGATCTGAATCACCTCGACATCGACGGCCGCGCTCGAACTCCCCAGCACTTCGGCGCCCACCTGGTGGAACTGGCGGTAACGCCCCGCCTGGGGCCGGTCGTAGCGGAACATCGGTCCCACGTACCACAGGCGTTGCAGTCCTCCCCACCGGTGCATGCCGTTTTCCAGATAGGCGCGAATCACCGACGCCGTGTTCTCCGGGCGCAGCGTAAGCGAGCGGCCCCCACGGTCGGTGAACGTATACATTTCCTTGCTGACGATATCCGTCTGTTCGCCCACCGAGCGCACGAACAGGTCTGTGGCTTCGAAGACGGGTGTACGGATACCGCGGTAACCGAAGCGATCGAACGTCGATTCGAAGGCCGACTCCACCGCGCGCCAGCGGTCGATTTCCGCCGGTGTAACGTCGTGCGTGCCCCGGGGTCGTGTGTACTTCATGCGGATGCGCGTTTCCTGCGCGCATGCCATAGCGATAGCGACGCGCCGAGCATCAACCCGGTCACGTCCGCCATCCAGTCCTTGATATCCATCACGCGTCCCGCCACGGTGCCCTGAAACAACTCATCCAGTCCCGCGATCCCCGCTCCCAGCGCGACAAACCACAGCACCTCGAGCGCGGGAGGAATCGTGCGCGCGGGCCGCAGTGCGCGCGACAACAGCCAGCCCAGCACGCCGTACTCGGTACAGTGCGCGAGCTTGTCCTTGAGAGCAAACTCGGGTCCCGGAGGACGCAGGTACGGTCGCGAGGATACGAAGAAGATCAATCCCACGTACAGCGCGCTCAGGAACAACCACGAGCCGCGAATGCGAAACGGAGCCCGCACCCGTCAGCGTTCCCCGAACCGGCGCAACACGGCGATCACGGCGTCGGCGCCCTCGGCCCGGCGCAGGTCCTCGCGGAAGTCCGCGTGGCCGATCAGGCGGGATATCCGGGCCAGCACCCGAATATGATCGCGGCGGCTGGCCTTGGGTCCGAGCACCACAAAGAACATGTCGACACCCGCGTCGTCGGGCGCCCCGAAGGGGATCGGCTCGCGCGTGCGGTAGAGTCCGACAATCAGGCGGCGGACGCCGTTGGTGTACGCATGGGGGATGGCGACGCCGTGGCCCACTCCGGTGCTCATGACGCGTTCGCGCGCCAGCAGGTCGTGGAGTGCGGCCTCGCGATCCTCCACCAGGCCCCGGGCATCCAGGTCCGCAACGACGGTTGTCAGCAATTCGTCGCCGGATGTCGAGGCCAGGCCGGTCACCACGGTCGCCGGCTGGATCAGTTCGGTCAGTCGCATAACGGGTTCAGCGAAAAGGCGAAGCGGCGCACACTGCGAGCGGCGCAACATTATGGTGACGGCCGGGATATGTCAA
This sequence comes from Candidatus Krumholzibacteriia bacterium, assembly GCA_035687255.1. Taxonomy (GTDB): domain Bacteria; phylum Krumholzibacteriota; class Krumholzibacteriia; order WVZY01; family JAKEHA01; genus JAKEHA01. The sequence goes on from DASRYI010000372.1 coordinate 6,229, forward strand.
GACTCGGCGCTCCGGAGGCCATTCAGCGCCCCGAGGGAAATACCCGAACTTCGAGCGTATCGGCGCTGCTGGACGTAAGCCGAATGCCGGGTGGAAGGATGACTTCGGGCGCCATGCGATAGGTCGCGGGCGTCCGCCCGCCCAGGCTCAACAAGACCGACACATCCCCGGACGACAGCGTATCGAGGACCGCCGACGGCCCCTCCAGCGTCAGCGATACCGCATTGGGCACGATCTCGACGTCCACCGATTCCGAATCCAGCAGCACCGTCGGCGGAACGTTGGCCAGCACGCGTTCGCCGCGCGGGCTGACCCGCAGCGTTACGTTCACGCGCGACGGGTTGCACGTGAAGAGTTGCCGGTCGACGTCGAGCGCAACCTCGCGCTCCACGGTATCGTGCACGCGGGTGAGATCGAGCGGTTGCGTCGCAATGTGCTGCACGCGCTCCAGCATCGACGCCGGGCCGCGCACGGTGACCCACGGGGGCTCGATGGAAACCCCGCCGTCGAGTTCCAGGAGGTCGTGCGGCAATTCACCGGTGGTGGCCAGCGACACCTGCACGCGCCGGATGGCCATGGGCTCGATCTCCAGGTCGAGGTGGTCGGGTGAGACCACCTGCACCTTCCCGGGTTCGACGTTCCCCAGTCCTCGCACCGCGTCGGGTCCGAAGGTGATGCGGTGCCGGCCGGGGCCGAAGCCGCTGACGTCGGCCACCACTGACAGCCGCCGGAATCCGACCGTTACCAGCTGGCGGCGCGATGCCACCACGCGCACATCGGCGGTGGTGGGCAGCGGAGTTGAAATGGCGAGGGAATCGGGGAGGCCGGCGAGCACCAGCGGTGCCGTGCGTGTGCGTACGACCTGTTCCTGGCCGCTGGCGTTGAACCACACCAGCAGCGCAACCACCAGGGCAAGCAAGCGGGCGCCGAGGTTGCGCGTCAATGCCCGTGCGATCTTCATGGCCAAGATATCAGCGCCGCACCACGATCTCCTGGCCGACATGCAGGGGTTGCCGCGCACGGAGACCATTCAACTGGCACAGGCGGTTGACCGTGGTGTTATACCGCCGGGATATCGTCCACAACGTGTCGCCGTTCTGGACCTTGTGAACGACGCGCTGCGAACCCTCCCCGCGCTGGGGCGGGTTCGCGCGCAGGAATTCCGCGATGCCGTCCGCGATGGCGTGCGCCACGCGCGTGCGGCCCTCATCGCCGCGCAGCATCTTCGCGTCGGAACTGTTGGAAAGGAATCCCGCTTCCACCAGCACCGACGGCATCGAGATGGTACGCAGCACCGAGAAGGACTTTTGTTTCACGTTGCGCGTGGGCAGAATATCCCGGCTGCGCACCGACTCCAGAATGGCGGCGGCCAGCGCCTCACTGCGGACCAGTACCGACTGCTGGTTTACGTCGAGCAGCATGTGCACGATGTCGGCGTCGTGGCGGTCGTCGAGTCCGAATTCGTCGGCCGCTTCCCCGCTGGCCAGCACACGCGTGGCGGCGCGTTCCGCGCCCGCCGGCGCGACAAAATAGATTTCGGCGCCGCGCGCCGACCGGCTGGGTGCGGAGTTCAGATGAATGCTCACGAACACGTCAGCGCCGAGTTTCTCCGCCTTCGCGTTGCGTTCGGGCAGCGTGAGATAAAAGTCACCGTCACGCGTGAGCACGGTCCGGATGCCTTTGCGCCGGTTCAGGTCGTCGGCCACACGTTGCGCCAGGTCGAGCGCAACCTTCTTCTCGACCAGTCCATACATCCCCGTGGTTCCG
>DASRYI010000373.1:0-7320 GCA_035687255.1 Candidatus Krumholzibacteriia bacterium
TGTAGAATGCGCACATGACCGAGCAGAGAACGCCCCCATCCGCCACCGAAAAACCCCGTATCGGCGAGCTGGAACGCCTCGGCCCGGGCGGGCGTGAGGCGCTGGTCATCGGGGTGGACGGAGCGGGTTTCGACGCGCTGACCCTGCCCGAAAAGCGCTTTGCCTATCTCATGTACCGCGCGTCCATCCCCGGTAACGCGATTGCGTACCGGCAGACGCACCGCCATGCGGACACCCTGGTTCGCCTGCTGGAAGCGGCGCTCACGTACTCCGCGGGACTCGACCCCGCGGTGCGCTCGGCGCTGCACGATTACCTGAAGCTCATCTGGGTCCATCACGGACCCTACAATCATCACACCCACGCCAAGTTTGTGCCGGCGACATTGACGCCGGAGATGCTCTCCACGGCGGTGGCGCACGCGGTGGCGCGGGGCGCGACGTTCCCCGGCGATCCCACGACATTGCTGTCCGCGCTGTACGCCACCATCTTCGATGCGACGCACGAGCCGGTGTCGACGTTCCAGTCGGCGGGCGCGGACATTATCGAGCACAGTGCGGTGAACTACTACGACCGCGGCATCACGCGGGCCGACATCGAGGCGCTGCCCGACGAGTGGCAGCACCGCATGAATGTTCGTTTCGCGCGGGGCGCGGACGGCGCGATTGTGCCCGAGGTGTTCAAGATCGGCGGTCTGTACGGGAAAGAACTCGAGACCATCGCGCACTTCGTGCAGCTGGCCATTCCCCACGCCGAGAACGACGAGCAACGCGCGGCCTTGCGGTCGTTGCTGGAGTTCTATACCACCGGCGATGAGAAACACTTCCGCGAGCACATGGTGCACTGGCTCCAGAGCGACGCGCGCGTGGACTATCTGAACGGATTCATCGAGAGCTATCTCGATCCGCGCGGCACCATTGCGCAGTTCGAGGCCAACGCCAGCCTGCGCGCGGGTGGCGGGCTGATCGAGAAGATCGCCGAGAACGCCTCGTACTTCGAGGCGCGCATGCCCTGGCCCGACAAGTACAAGCGCACCGACGTGTCGCGTCCGGTGGCGACCATCGTGAACGTGCTCATCGAGACCGGCGACGGCGGTCCGGTGTCGCCGGCGGCGTACAATCTTCCCAACTACAACGACATCCGCAACCGCTACGGCAGCAAGAACGTCATCCTCAATAATATTGAGAACACGCGCGCCGAGGGGCTGGAGCAGCTGGTGGTGAACGAGTTCTATCTGCCCGAGTACCGCGACGCCGTGCTGGCGCTCACCGGGAAGGTGGTGCGTCCGCTGCACGTGTACCTGCACGAGATCATCGGGCACGGATCGGGCCGACCCGATCCTGCTCTGGCCCGCGACCCGCGCGCCGCGCTGGGGCGCACCTACTCGGCACTGGAGGAATGCCGCGCCGACCTCGTGGGCCTGTACGCCATCGGCGATCCGCGCATGATTGAGTTTGGCGCGTATGAAGAATCCATGCGCCCCATGGTGGTCGAGACGTCGTACATCACCTATCTGCAATCCTGGATGTCGCGCATGGACCGCGTGGAGGGCGACGTGCGCGAGGCGCACGACCGCGGCCACCACGCCATTCTGATGTGGCTGGTGCGCGGCGGCGAATCCGGGCGCGACTACGGTGTCGAAGTGAAAAAGGTCGAGGGCGATTATTTTGTGCGCATCCGCGACGCACAGCGCGTGCACGCCGGCGTCAGCGACCTGCTGTCGCGGCTACAAGTAATCAAGTCCACCGGGGACGTGGCCGGTGCGCAGCACATCTTCGACGAATTCGGGACGAAGCTCGACCCTGAGTGGAGGGCCAACATCGCCGCCCGGCGCGAGCGTTTGAAGCTTCCCAAGTTGAAAGCCTTCGTATTTCCCCACCTGAAGCCCGTGATTCAAAACGGCGAGATCGTGGACGTCACCCTCACCTGCGACGAAGACCTCACCGCGCAGCAACTGCGCTTCCGGCGTCTGGAACACTCGCGAGAACTGACGGACGATTAGTTTCTACGCTGCCCGCCCGGCGGTCCCACGCATCCCATCAGTCGCTGCGCTTCCAGGCGGTTGTGATGCGCGCACAAGAGCCGCAGGTTAGTGATGCTACCGCCACCACCGCGTGCGACCGGCTGGATGTGGTCGATCTGCAGTACATGGTCGGAGCGGCAACGCCGTCCGTCGGGGCCGACGAAGGTGCACTGTGCCCCGTCGCGCGCGAACACCTCGTCCCGGACGCGCACCGGGATGGAGCGAGCGCTGGCGGCGGCAGGCTTCTCACGCTGTACGTGTTCGCGGTTCCGGCTCTGGCTCTTCTCCATACGCCGCTCATGACGCACACGCGGATCTTCTCTTTCAATGAAATGATCCGCCAGGAACTCCAGCAGTTGCTCGAGAGGTGCGTTCGCGGGAAGCCGATGCGACGCAATCGCCCGCACACGTTCCAGCTTCGTCATGACCGTCTCGCTGGCCGTGAACTGGACGACCGCGCGACGTTCGAGTCTCACTGTGTCGTGGGCTACGTCCGCCGGCTTTGTCGTTGTGGCTGCTCCATCACCAGGATCCTGTCTCGACGCGAAACTGGCCAATTCCTGACCGCCGCTGCGGTCGTACTCGTTTGTATGGGTCGGTGCGACCGGCCGCGTGGCGACAGTCGCGTACGCCGGTCTCACCGGTACCATCACTGTACGCACGCGATCCGGTGGGACAGTGGCGCGGGGATCATATTCGGCCACGATGGCATCGACCTCGCGCTGGGATTTGCCGCGGATGCGGGTGAGCACCGCATGATGGTTGTCCGGCGTCAGTATTCTGGAAACCTGGGAGATCGTGCTCAGGTTGACCTCATTGCATTCGAGCAGCGAGAACACCTCCGGAAAGCGCGCAATGCACCGCGCCGTTCGGATGCGCCGGCTGGCCGCGGATGCGGAATAGCCGAGCGCGTCGGTGCAGTACGCGAACATGGACGAGTGTCCGCATTTCAGGTGAAGCGCGCGCCGCTCCACTTCATTCAGATGCAACAAGACGTCGAGCGTGAGCGCGCGTTCGCGCGCAACCAGAGCGGCGGTTCGGGAAAGAATTTCGGGATCGGAAAGCGAGCGAAGCGAAACCGGCATGACGCATCCTCCATGTTGAGTTCACGACTCGGCGCGGGAGGATGCGCCGCACATTCAACATAACAATGTTCTTCAGTTAGTCAACATGCAGTGTTGTGTTTTCACAATTTTGTTTGTGAGAGAAAGCGCGCGATGTATCGCGCGCCCATATCTGCGCGTCGATCGATCATGTTTTATCGATAGAGCGCCTTCACGGCGCCCCAGGTGGCAGACTCGACCGCCAGCGGGCTACAACCGAACGAACCATCGCAGTTGATGTGCAGCGGGTACACCCCGGAACAATTGTCTTGCCCGAAAGAGCAGTCCGTACAGATGGGATAAATGAAGCCCGACACCGCCGCGATTGACAACTGAATGCACGTCGACGTCCCGAAGAGCTGGTATGTCATCGTCAACACGAGAAACCGATTGTTCTCGCACGTCCCGAAGCCCGCCGAGAAATCGGTCTGAGAATCTCCAACGGTCGCGAACGGCGATGCGTCGTCCAGCCACACGCCGGTGAACCCGGGGTCGGCAGCGATCCGAACCCGAATGCCAGTGGCACCACTGATCGGCAACTCCACCAGATAGATATTCACAGTGCGGGGCGTAGTATCCGAGAGCGTGCACTGTGTGAACCCCGGATCCGCATAGAGCGACAGAAATCCGTCGCTGAAGGCAAGCCCGGGCACACAGGCCAGGCCGGTTAGGGCCGCGATAACGAGATATCTCCTCATGCCATACTCTTAGTCCCGATACAGCGCCTTCACTTTGCCCCAGGTGGTGGGCTCGACCGGGACCGCGCAATTGATTCGCAGACTTCTGAGATCGGTAATCTGGCCTTCAGTAAAAGAACAGTCTACGTCCGGGGCAACCACCCCAGTGCAACACGCAGGAGGCGCAATGAGCAGCTCGCTGCACGGCGTCGACGTTCCGTAAAGCTGATATGTCATCGTGATAACGAGGATGGGCGGCGGAATGCATGCAGCGTAGGCGACAGCGATGTCTGTCGGGCTGTTGCCAACCTTGTAATACGAGGTCTCATCTCCAAGCCACACGCCCGTGAACCCCGCCGTCGGCTCCGTGGAGAATCTCACCCCGGTCGCGCCCCGGAAGTATCCCTTCTCAACCACGTAGAAGTTCACGATGCGGGGCGAATTGTCACTGATGGTCGAATCTGTCAGTACTGCGTCCGAGTAGATGTGCAATTCCCAGTAACCCGCCCTTGCAGAAGATGTAGCAAGAAGGCCGCACGCCAGAATCATCAACACTAGCCGTTTCATCTTCGTCTCGTTTCGAACGCGCGGCACTAGTTACGATACAGCGCCTTCACGGAGCCCCAGGTGGTGGGCTCGACCGCGAGTGGATTACAATCGAAGGAGCCCGCGCAATTCACGTGCAGGGAAATATTGCCAACGCAGGCACCCTCGCCAGCGCACGGGGCGCAAATGGGGAGGGTGAATCCCTCTGCGGGTGCGATGTCGAGCGCACTGCAAGTCGACGTTCCATACAGTTGATATGTTACCGTCAATACGGGAAACGTCCCGATTGCGCACGCAGGGTACACGATGCTGAGGTCGTTCAACGACGTGCCCAAGGTGACGAAGGGCGATGTCTCACTCAGCCATACGCCGGTGAACCCGGCACTCGGTGCGATGCGAAAACGGACACCGGTCGCCTCATATGTCGTTTCGGTCACATAGACATTCACCACACCCGGCGACGCGTCCGTTAGCGTGCAGGTTGTGAATGCAGGATCGGAATAGATCGACAGGTGGTCAGCGAGGGCCGCTCCGGTGAAGCACGGCAGCATGAATGCGCTTCCAACCACGACCCACGATAGCAGAGCTCTCATCTCGATCCTTCCAGGCGGGTCACTGCGTAGAGACATAAGTTTACACCCCGAAACGCCCGGCTTCAACGTGCTTGCCTCCCGGCGGGATGGCCGCCTAAGATGGCCGCGTGAAGTCGAAATCCACGCAGGATCTACTCGCCAGCGAGCAGGAGTTCTTCGACCGCGAGTCGGCCGAGCTTCGCGACGAGGCGCTCGTCATCAAGCCGCACACCATCGAGCGCTACCGCAGCGCGCGCCCGAAGCTGGGCAACTTTCCCAAGGACACACTCTTCTCCCGCATCCTGCCGCTGGAGGGCAAGCGCGTGCTGGACTACGGATGCGGCGCGGGCGAGAACGCCTGCCTGCTGGCGGCCTGCGGTGCCGAGGTGTGGGGCTTCGATCTCTCCCCCGTCTCGATTGAGAAGGCGCGGCGCCGTGCGGAGCTGATGGGGCTTTCCGAGCGCGCGCACTTCGACGTGTACGCGGCGGGCAAGACCGGCTACGCCGACGGCCAGTTCGACATCGTGATCGGCTTCGCCATTCTGCACCACCTGCACATGATGCTGGACGACGTGTACCGCGAGATGGGCCGGCTGACCCGACCCGGCGGCACCGCGTTCGCCATCGAGCCGGTGGCCAACAGTTTCCTGGTGCGCAGGCTGCGCCGCTTCTTCCCGGTCGAACTGGTGGCCACGCCCGACGAGCGCCAGCTGTTCGATCCGGAACTCAAGCGCATGGACCAGTTCGGATTCACCAATGTGAATCTGACCTACTTCTACTTTCTGGAACGCTTCTACCGTATGCTCGGCGAGAATCAGCAGCGGCCGTTGCGCAAGCTGGATGACCGCCTGGGACGCATGTTCCCGTTTCTGCGCCCGCTCTACGGCATCGTGCTGCTGAGCGCCGTCAAGAAGGAGTCCGCATGATCTTCCACCAGATCGACGCCGGCGGAGACCGCAACTTCGCCTACCTGATCGCCGACGAGAAGGGCGGCACCGCCGCCATCTTCGATCCCCCGCCCGATCCCAACCGCTATCGCGCCATCATCGAGCAGGAAAAGGTGACGGTGCTGTACGTGGTCATTACGCACGGGCACAACGACCACTGCTGGGGCATGAATCCCGCGCGCCAGGCGTTCGGCGCCAAAGCCGTCGGCCACTCGTCGATGCATCTCGACCTCGACGTCAAGGTGGACGATGGCGACATGCTTCCGCTCGGCAATCTTGTTCTCACGTTTCTCTACACGCCCGGACACACCGACGACCACGTGTGCGTGGTGTGCAAAAACCACGTCATCACCGGCGACGTGTTGTTCGTGGGAAAAGTGGGCGGCACGGATCTCGGTCCCGGCGCCCGCAAGGAATGGGAAAGCCTGAAAAAATTGATGCAGCTTCCCGACGACACCAATGTGTGGCCCGGTCACAACTACGGAGTGGCGCCCACATCCACCATCGGTCACGAAAAGAAAACGAATCCCTTTCTTCTGCAACCCTCCTTCGACGCCTTCATCGACCTGAAGGCCAACTGGCTCGACTACAAGAAAAAGCACGGCATCAAGTAGCCCCCGGCAAGGCACGCGCCTTGCGAAACCGTCCTTTTGCGCGCCCGGACAGGCCATCACGGCGATGTCTGTCACGTTTTGGCGCACGGAGGACCGTTGCGCATGGCCAGTTTCTTACCGGCCACCACCGATCGCATCAACGACCTGGCGTCGGAGCTCGTGCTTTCGCTCGAGCTTTCACGCGGCACCGGGTGTGACGTCACGGCCATCGGCCAGGCGGGCGATCGCTTTGCGCGCGAAATGCACGGCGCCCTGGTGGCGGCGGAAGCGCTCGACCGTCCCGGTTCCACCGAACGCGTCGACGAGATGTGCCGCATGCTCGAGACGGCGTATTCGCACTGGAAGAGCGTCAACACCGCCTTCACCACCACGCTGCGTCTCGCTTACGAAAACCAGGTGCCGCGTTCCAACCTCCTCCTCGACGACATTCACGCCACGCTGCGCCAGCGCGTGGGCGAACCCATCGCGGAAGCCTATACCGATGTGCGCGCGCGCTGGGCGGAACACGTCAGCACGCGGCCCTGGGACACCTACATGAACCGCGCGCCGCAGCACGTCGACCGCGCCGCGCTGGAAGCGGCACTCGCGGGCCTCGCGCGCGGCGACGACCTGGATGTGGAGGATTCGCTGACGGCGATTGCGGGTCCGCTGCGCCACGTCTTCGTGGATCACATCCGCGATCACGCCGACGATCTCGACGATCTGGAAATCGGATTGTGGCGCCGCCCCGAAATTCTGGTGGCGGGCGACTACTGGGGCCACCAGAAGGGCGCGCGCCTGCTGGAAGTGCTCTCCGAAGTGGGCCCGGTGCGCACGCGCACCGCGGCGGCCACGCTGGCC
>DASRYI010000374.1:0-7947 GCA_035687255.1 Candidatus Krumholzibacteriia bacterium
ACGAGTCGGATCAGATTGTGTTCACGGTCACCAAGACCGGCACCAAGACGGGCAACATCGTGATCAACGGCCGGGTGCAGGGGACTGATCTCAACCAGGCATCCACGGTGATCGATGACACCTTCGACGGCGGGCGCGGTGGCATCGTCGTGCAGACACCGGCGCAGGTGGCAGTCACGGCCAGTCTTCCGTCGCAGCCAAAGGTCACCAAAGGTCAGGGCTTGACCGTGCGCATCGCAATTGTGAACACGGGAGGCTCGGACGTCGCCATCAACCTGGCGGGGGCGAATCCGTCGTTCAATCCGGCGTCGGGCTGGAACATAACTGGTCCCACGGTACTGCAGGGCGGCGGCACCATTCTCGAAGCGGGCGCTGTGGACACCCTGGTGGTTCCGGTGTTGGCGGGCAATCCGGGGGCAACGCGTATCGACGCGGTGGTTCCCTGGACCGAAACCAATTCGTCGCACACCGGAAGTTTCAGTACCAGCGCGAGTGGAACCGGCTACGGAAGCATCCTGTCACAGGCGCGCTCCAACCTGAGCGTGACTCTGGCGGTTATCAACGCGCCCAATCCGGCCGAAGTCAACGTGAACCAGGCGTTCAACGTACAGGTCACCGTGCATAATTCCGGCGAAGCCGATGCAGCTTCGGTAGTGGCGGGACTCGCCACCAACGGCACCAGCACGATCCTGCCCGTGGCCCCGCTGGCTCTGGTGCCGGGCGGACAGAACGTCGCGTATCAGTTGCCCGTGCAGGCCTCCGCCGTGACCAATCCCGCCGAGATGTTTACAGGGACGATCATATCCGGCGTGGATGCCAATTCAGGACTGGGAACGCTGGTCGACTACACACAGTCGTCCAACAATAAGGCGACTGTGGCCATTCAGACGCCCGCGACGCTCAACATCATGGCCGCGCATCCGTCGCAGCCCACGGTGACACGCAGTCAGGCGATTCCGTGGAAGGTCGTGGTGGCGGTGCAGAACGCCGGGCAGGCGGACGTCGACCTGACACCGCCGGCCGCGAGCGATCTGGGCTTCTCCATCGCGGGTGCCACCAAGATCGATTACATCGTGCAGGCCCCGACCAAGTTCGCATCCGGTCTGGCCGGATGGCGTCTGGCGGGAGGTGCCACTGATTCGCTGGCGTATGACGTCATTACCACCGGCGCCGACACCGGCACCGTGGACATTACGCTGGGCGTGGGCGGCAAGGACCGCAACGATCCCACGCAAATCCTGAGCGACAGCGGTGCGACCAGCGTGCGCGTGCAGGATGTGGCCGGCCTCTTCATTGCGTCGACGGTTCCGGTGGGCACGTTCAACCACGCCAGTGTGGCGCGCGATACCGTCAATACCAACTTCGCGTACGAGATTCACGTCACCGTGCAGAACTCGGGTGGTGAACTGGTGGACAGCGTGGGTGTGCAGCTGGCGAAGGACGGCGGTTCCACGGTGAAACCCGCGAGCTTGAAGCGCGTATCGATCGCCGCGGGCGCCAGCCACGAATTCGTGTATGGCATTACTGCGCCGTCGTCGCCAACGGCGCTGGAGACGTTCACGTCGTCCATCATGCCGGGCGTGAAATCGCACAACTCGGGTGTGACGGTGACGCCGCAGGCTCCGCTCGACAACACCCACCTGGTGGTGGTGGAGACGCGGGCCAACCTCAGTCTCGGTCTGGCGATTACGGCACCGCCGGGTGCGACGGGCGGTGTGGTCAGCCCGAACCAGGTCTTCACCATGTCCGCGCAGGTCTCCAACCTGGGCCAGGCGGGCCTGTCGGGTCCGGCCGAGGTGACGCTGACGGTTCCGTCGGGATTCTCAGTACAGGAACAGGTGCAACGCGCATTTGCGGCCAATACGCCGGTGACGTGGACCGTGACCGCGCCCCCCGCGCCGCAGGCCGCTCTCGATTTCGCGTGCACCATCAACACGGTGCCGAACGATGTCAACACGGCCGCGACCGCGTTTGTTTCCAAACTGAATGCGACGTCGTCGGTGAGCGTGGGCACGGGCGGAGCGCTGGCGGGTCCGGCGGTGTCGTTGACGGCCCCGGCGGGTGCGCAGGATGACACGCTGAGCGTATCGCAGAGCTTCACGCTGCACGCCGTGGTGACGCCGACCAGCGAGACGCAATCGGTCGTGGCCACGCTGTCGGTTCCGATCGGATTCAACATCATCGGAGGGTCTGCCGTCAGCCTGGGAGACGGCAACGGCCAGCCCAAGACGCACGATTTCTCATTGATTGCGCCGTCGAACGCCACCGCGAGCGCGCCGCTGTTTGTCACGTTTACGGGCATCGACAAGAACTCGGGCGATCCGGTGCCTTCGTCGGCCGATACCGTGCTGGCGACGGTGGTGCCGCGTACATCGCTGACACTGTCGGCCAGCATCACCGCGCCGCCGGATGCGATCGACAATTCGGTGGCTATCGCTACGCCGTTCACGGTCACGGCGGTGGTCGCCAACGATCCGGGTGCTGCTGACATCGCGGCACCGGGGAATCTGAAGATCACGCTGCCCCCGGGTTATTCGCTGGGCGCGGGAGAGACAGCGATCAAGCCGTTCGTGGTTGCCACTCCGGTAGCGTGGATTGTGAACGCCAACTCGCAGCCGTCGGGTCCGGACCAGATCGCGATCACGATTTCCTCCGTGCCGCTGGATGAAAACAGCGGCGTGGCCGCCCGCGTTGCCACGGGCACCGCCAATATCGCCATTGTGACCGAGGGTGCGGCGGTATCGGTGAGCGACGTGTCGAAGTCACTGAACGTGGGAACGGCGGTGGCGCCGGGTGGGGCAACCAACCTCGACATCATGGCCTTCCAGATTGCCTACAACGTGACCGACCCCAACGTGAACCCGGCCGAGGTCGATACCATCGCGTTCACGGTGCTGGACAAGAACGATAAAGCGCTCGGCGCGAGCGCGGTAGCGAGCACGATCAAGCGCCTCGCGGTGGATCTGGGCGGCTCGCAGGCCTACGAGGTCGTGAATCCGGGAACGAATCCGGTGGTAGTCTCGTTCGTCGGTGGAGGCAGCGACCGAAATATCAACCCGGACGGCTCGATCACCGCGCGCGTGTATCTCGATCTGGGTTCCAATCCGCGCGCCACGGAAATCAAGCTGCGCGTGCACGGCGGCGGCATGGTGGTGCGCGATCCGGGGTCGGGCCAGGCGCTGGGTGTCACCGACGAGCAGGGGCGTCCGCTGGACGGACAGATCACGTCGGGGTCGCTGGTGATCCTGAGTTCGAATTTCGAGGAATACGCGCACAACTATCCCAATCCGTTCCGAGCGGGTTCGGCCGAGACGCGCATCGCGTACTTCATGGATGCGCCGGCGAGTGTCAGCATCCGGATCTTCGACGTGACGGGCGCGCTGGTGTACGAGGAATCGATACCGGCGAGCGACCCGCGCGCCCAGAAGGGCCCGCAGGAAGCCACCTGGGACGGCCGCAACATGAAGGGCGACGTGGTCCGCAACGGTATTTACATCTGTGTGCTGAGCGCGGGGCCGCATTCGGCGAAGATCCGCATCGCGGTGGCGAAATGAGACTCGTTGATCGCATCATCGGCGGTGCGCGCGGTCCGGCCCACCGGGTGTCCGGTCTCGGCGTCCTGGTGTCGCTGCTCGTGATGCTCGCGCCGCTCTCCGCCCATGCGCAGGACGGCGGGACGACCAGCCCGTTCTCGATCGGCGCCGGCTCGCGTTCCATCGGACTGGGACGCGCCTTCGTGTCACTGGCGGACGACGCCAGCACGCCGTACTGGAACCCGGCGGCGCTGCGCAACGTCCAGCAGATGCAGTTCATGGCCATGTACATGCCGCTCTTCGGCAACTTCACCGGCATCGACTACACCTATTTCGGCTTCGTCTACCCGACACTGTCCGCCGGGGCTTTCGGGATCGGCTACACGCGACTGGGCACCACCTTCAACCTGTGGGACGAGGCCAGCCGTCCGCTGGGCGAGGGGAACTACAGCGAAAGTCAGCTTCTGATCTCGTACGCGGCCGAGCGCCACGTGAACTGGTTCTTCGGCAAGATGGCGGCGGGCGCGAGCTTCAAGATCAACCGGCAGACGGTCGATCCCTTCTCGAGCACCGCGCCGGGCGTGGATGTCGGCCTGCGATACATCCCCGATCGCGCGCCGTCGCTGTCGCTGGCGGTGAATCTGCAGGACATCGTCGGTCCGCAGTACAAACTCGACATCGCGGACGATACCGTGGACCGCACCATCATGGCCGGTGCGGGGTACACGCGGCACTTCGACAGCGGGGCGGCGCTGCGCATCATGCTGCAGTACGACATGCCCCAGCGCGCGGACAAAAAGTTCCACGCGGGTATCGAGTACATGTTCTCGAAGTACATTTCGTTGCGCGCCGGCATGGACGAGGGGAAGGCGACCTTCGGGCTGGGTGTGGGGGTCTCCAACTACGGCCTGGATTATGCATTCTACTCCCGGGACACTGCGGGCTCGAGCCAGGCATTCACCTTTAACGCACGATTTGGCAACACCCTGGACGAGCGCCGGGCCGAGCTGGAAACGCAGCGCGCCCGCGAGGAAAAGGAGCTCATCCGCCGGTCGTTTGCCGAGCGCATCGACGCCCAGCGCAAGAAAGCCCGCGAACTGTCGGCGGCGGGCGACTACGAGGGGTCACTGGCCCAGTGGCAGGTGGTGCTGGAGTTCGTGCCCGACGACCCGGAAGCAATTGCCGGGGCGGGCGCCGCGCGCGAGCAGGTGCTGGCCAAGCAGGCGGCTCAGGTGCGCGACGTGGAGAGCCAGGCGGTGGTGCGCACGCGCTTCTCACAGGGTCTCGATCGCTTCAACCAGAAGGACTGGCTGGGCGCGCGCACCGAATGGAAAGCCATTCTGGCCATCGACCCGCAGCACGCGGGCGCGCTCGACTATCTGCAGCAAACCCAGAAACACATCGACGAGCAGGTGGCGATTCACGAGGCGCGCGCCAATCAGCTGGAGCGCGACAACCGCCTGACCGAAGCCATCGGCGAGTGGAACAACGTGCAGCAGTACAATCCGGACGACCCGGATGCGAAGGCCGCCATCGCGCGCATACGCGGCCGCATCGAGTCGATGAGCCAGGACTACAGCGCCACGCAGCGCAAACTGCGCATCGTGAATCTGTACGATAGCGCCCTGCAGTTGTACAACGCGGGCAACTATGCGGACGCCATGAAGAACCTCAATGAGCTGCTCACGCTGCAACCCGACCACGCCGAGGCCAAGAAGCTGCTGGCGCTGGCCAAGCGGCGCAGCACGCCCTTGACCGACGCCGAAAAGAGCAAGATCCGCGAACTGTATCTGTCCGGCATGCAGTTCTTCTCGAAAGATGAGTACGCGCGCGCCATTTCGGAATGGGAGAAGATCCTGGAGATCGATCCCACCAACACCAGCGTCCAGCGCTCCATCGACGAAGCGCGTGAGCGCCTGAAGAAGGTCGAGGAGCACAGGTAGTCATGGGTCGCGCTGCAGCCACGCTGGATAAACGGGGCTCCGTGGTTCGCGAATTGACGGTCGCGGCGGAAGAGGGGCAGCTGGGGCGCGTACGCGACTTCGTGGTCGCGGTGTGCGAGGAGGCCGGCTTCAGCCCGCGTGAAGTCTCCAACACCAAGCTGGCTGTCGACGAAGCCTGCACCAACATCATCAAGCACGCCTACGAGGGGCGGCGCGAGAGCGGCGACATCACGGTGGTGGCCGAGATCGATTCCGGCCGCATCAAGATCCATCTGCGCGATCGCGGCAAACACTTCGATTTCTCCGCCGTCAAGGACCCCGACCTCGACCAGTACGTCGAAACCGGCCGCAAGGGCGGGCTGGGCGTATTCCTGATCAATCGCCTCATGGATGGCGTGGAATACCGCACCACCGACGTCGGCAACGAACTGGTTCTCACCAAGCGCAGCCAGGCCACGTTCTCGACCTCCATTCTACCCGAGCGCATGCCGGCACGGGGCACGCTGCGTTACAAGTTCATGGTGCGCGCGGGCAGCGGCCTGTTTCTGCTGATGGTGGTGCTGTGGGGATTCGTCTTCATGCGCCAGACGCACGACATCAAGGCGCAGACGGCGGCACAGTGGCTCGAGAAACGCCGCATGGCGGAGAACCTGGCCAGCCGCAGCGTCTCCGTGCTGCTGGACCCGTCGGACTACTCCATCGAACAGACCAACCTCAGCGCCGAACTGGCCAAGCTTCTGGCCGGCAACCAGGAGGTCGCGTACGTCCGGCTGGTGGACGCCACCGGCAATATCCGCGCGTCCGGAAAGATCGACGAAGTCTTCCAGAAATACCAGCCCGCCTATGACAGGGTTCTGCTCGACGAGGGACGAATGCTGTGGACGCGAACGCACGTGGGAAAGCGCGAGGTGCGTGATCTCTCGGTGGCCGTGCGCGTCAGTGGTAACGACGCCAACTCGATCGACATGGGCCACCTGCACCTGGGCGTCTACGAAGACGCGGCCCGCGCCGCCGTCAGCGACACGCGCCTGCAAACCTCGCTCCTTCTCCTTGCCATCTTCGGGGTGGGCATGCTGCTCATCGTGGGCCTGGTGCAGGTGTTCGTGAAGCCCATTCAGATGCTCACCGACGGCGTGCGCGCCATCGGCGACGGCAACCTGGAGGGCAAGCTCGACGTCAGCGGGCCCGCGGAGATCGGCGCCATCGCGGGTGTGTTCAACGAGATCACGGAAAAGTTCAAGAAGGCGCAGGACTCGGTTCTCGAACAGGAGAAGATGCAGAAGGAGATCGAGGTCGCCAAGCAGATCCAGCAGTCGCTGCTGCCGCGCAAGCGTCCCGAGATATCCGGTTATGACATTGCTCCCCTGTATCAGGCGGCGGCGGAAGTGGGCGGCGATTACTACGACTTCGTGCAGGTGGACGACGACACCATCGGTGTGGTGGTGGCGGATGTGTCCGGCAAGGGCGTTCCCGGGTCGCTGGTCATGACCATGATCCGGACCGCGCTGCGCATGGAGGCGCGCGGCAATCGCAACGCGTCCGACGTCATGGCCAAGATGAACGCGTTCGTGACCGACGACATGAAGAAGGGCATGTTCGTCACCATGTTCTACGTGATCCTGGATTCCAAGAACCGGATCATTTCGTACGCCAGCGCCGGCCACAACCCGATGATTCTGTACCGGCACGAGACGCGCGAGACCTTCTTCCTCAATCCGCGCGGTTTCCCGGTCGGGATCAGCCTGCCCGACGAAACGCTCTTCCGCCGTTCCATCAGTCTGGAAAAGATCCGGCTCAAGAAGGACGACATGCTGGTGATCTACACCGACGGCGTCACCGAGGCCATGAACGCGCGGCGCGAACAGTACGGCGAAGAACGCCTGATCCAGATGGTGAGGGAGAACGGCCACATGTCTCCCACCGACTTCATCCGCCTGCTCGACGCCGACATTCTGGAATTCACAGGCGACCATCCGCAGAGCGACGACATTACGGTGGTGGCGGTGAAGGAGAAGCTCACGGCCGACGATGTGCTCTACGGCATCCGCAAGAAGCTGCTCGAGCTGGTCGACATCCAGGGAATGAGCGTCAAGGACGCGTGCCGCGAGATGCGCGTCTCGCCCGCCACCTACTACCGCTACAAGAAGCGGCTGGAGACCATGGGAGAACGCGGCCTGCGCAACGATGTGCTGCGCAACGACGTGAGCCTCAAGCGCGTCAGCCTGGAGGCGCGCAAGGCCATCATTCGCATTATTGCCGACAACCCCGATCTCGGCGCCAAGCGCATCACGGAAGAGTACAACCGGGACCGCGAACCGGCGCACCACATCAGCGAGCGCATGGTGTACGAGGAACTCAAGCGCCTCAATATGAACACGCGCGATCTGCGCATTGACTATCTGCGCCGCAACCGCCTGCTCAAACCCGAGTTCGGCGGCGAAGAGCCGGTGGCTCCGCCGGCGCCGCGTACC
>DASRYI010000375.1:0-12198 GCA_035687255.1 Candidatus Krumholzibacteriia bacterium
TCTCGAGCGCTTTGGTCGTATCGACGCTCGCTGCGGTCACCGGCGCGGGCGCGGCGGCGGGCGGTTCCGCGACATGCGGCGCCGGAACGCGTTCGCTCCAGCTGGTCAGGTCGAAGGTACGCGGATCACCCGCGCCACCGCCGTGCTGCAGCGGGTGAATGGTGATGGTGCGGGCCGCGTCCACCGTGTGTGGATGCAGATCCGGATTCAAACTGTGCCATGTCGACCCCGAGGTGCGCGCCACCGGCGCCGCGGTGGTGCTGTCGCGCAACGAGAGCGTGGCCGCAATCTGACGAATCGCCGCCGTGTCGGGCATGGCGATGGTGAAGTTGACGCGGCACTCGATGGGCGCGTCGCGCCCGTAGTCGTCGAACACAAACGCGCCGCCCGCTTGCGCGAGCGGGCGGTCGTGCATGCGCACATCCACGGCGGCTTCGCCGAGCACGGCGGGGACGTCGATGCGCAGGGCGCCGGAGTGATGCTCTTCCGACGTGGTGGTCATGGTCCACGACACCACCGCGTGCAACGAATCCGGTTGGGTCGAGAGATCGCGGACTGCGGCCGCGACGCGCTCGGCCGTGACCGCGCCTTCGTATCCGGGCGGAATGAAGCTGATTTCGACACGGCGGTTGTAACGCCTCCCGTCCACGGTGGTGTTGCTGGCCACCGGGCGCGTGTCGCCGTAGCCGACCACCAGGAAGCGCGAGGGGGCGACGCCCATTCCCACCAGTTTGTCGCGCACGGCGTCGGCGCGCGCCTTCGACAGCACCTGGTTGTTGGGGTAGCGCGCCGTGTGAATCGGCTGCGAGTCGGTGTGTCCTTCGACCAGCGCGCTCCATCCCGGATAGTCCTTCAGGAATTGCGCAATCGGCGCGAGTTCGTCCCCGGTTCCCTCGCGCAGGTTGGCGCGCCCCAGCGCAAAGTACGAACTGGGCAGCACCACGCCCTTCGGGTGCGGCTGTTTGGTGAGACTCACCGACTCCTCGCACATCACGCGCGCGGCACGGTCCACCATCGCGGGCGGAGCCTTGCGCAGCGCAAACGACACCCGCGCCATTCCCGGCGCGATCAGGTGCACGAGGCGTTCGTTACCACGCGGGGAGTCGTCGCGGGACGCAAGCGGCGTCGCAAATTCGAGTCCCGGCGGGAGCGAAGACTCGTCGAGGCGCACCATCCGGTACCCCTCGAAAACGTGCGGAATCGCAAACAGACCCAGCGAGTCGGTGACGGCGTGTTCACCGCTTTCCAGGTACACCGACGCGTTGGGAATTCCCTTTTCGCCGGCGTCGCGTTTGTTGTTTGCGTTCTCGTCGACGAACACGTCGCCGAGAATGACGCCCTCGATGCCGATTTCTTCGTTGTCGATGCGGATCGACGCCACCACCGGTCCGGCGGTCACGTCGTCACCGCTGTTGGCGTGGCCGTCCGCGCTTCCCGAAACGCGCGCCCAGCCCTTGGACTCGCGCGAATTCACCACGAAGCGAACCGTGGTGCTGCGCGACTCACCGGGTCCAAGCGAGCCCACGTTCCACACCAGCGTGTGTCCGTCGGCGGTGACGCCGTTGCCCGATGAGAAATCGAGCGACGGCGGCGGCGCCTCGGTCACGAGCAGGTTGTCGACGCGGATGGAGTCGGTGCGGTTGACCACCGTCACCACCATCGAGGCCACATCACCCACTGACGCCGTCGCCTGCCGGAAGGTCTGGTCAAGTCCGATCATCGCACGCAGGTCGCGCAACGCCGGTGCCACGAGACGGAAGCGTGTCGCGTTGGTGACCAGCGTGTCGCTGAGCGATTGCGCCACGCACTGCATCACGCCGCGTGGCGCCAGAGACGCGCGCACCGGGGTGCCGGGCGTGGACACCACGAAGCGCACGGGCAACCGTTCGCCCGACGTCAGCGTGCCGACGGTGAAGCGTCCCGGTTGTGAGGACGGAAACGCGACACCGGTGCTGTCGGTGCACGCCAGCACCGAACCGGCGGGCAGCGAGGCCGCGCCGGCGAGAAAGATCTGCAGGCTGTCCGTGGGTCCGGCGTTTTCGATCTCGCCATCGAGCGCTACGGACTCGTCGAAGATTCCTACCGGCACGCGCGTCTCGTCGTCGCTCGATCCGTCGCCACCGGGCAGGGCACGCGGGTTACCGCGCGGTCCGAAGTAGATCACGACCGGCGAGGAATTCCGGCTGGTGACACGCAATACACTAATGTCAGCCGCCGGGGACAAAGAAAAATCTGCCGTGGAGACGGCGTGCACCTCCACGAACGCCGTGCCCGTGGCCGCGGACGGAAGCACCACCGCGACATCGAGCGGCGTGCTGCTTCCCGAACCCAGAGCGAGAAATGCGCGATCGTCTTCACCGGGATCGAAGCGCGCATTGCCGTTGGCGTCGCGGAAAAAGACGACGTTCGACACGGCGAGCGTCGACGTGGCATCGAGCGCGAACGATACCGACGCCGAATCGGGCGCGTTGGCGAGATTCGTCAGGGTGAACTGGAAGTACAGCGTGTCACCGGGCGCGCCCGTACTCGAGAACGCCGGCGCCGCCACCGTGCCGGGTGGTGCCAGGCGCCATCCGTACTGCGGCGCCACGCGTGTGCGCACGGAGTTGGACGAGATGGTGTCCGCGGTGGCGCCGGACTGGAAACTGGCGCGCGCGGTGTTGTCGACGAACGACCCGGCGGGACTCGCGCCGAAGGCGCGAAACGCGGTCGCCACCAGCGCAATCAGGCAGAGTGAAAGAACAATGCAGCTTCTGGCGAGACAATAGAACGCGTCCCGCGGTACCGCCGCGTTATCCCTGACCAATTCTCGCCGCGTTAGTCTTTGCATCGTATAAAGCACGGAAGGCCGGCGCGCGCGGCGGAGCCCGTGAAGGCTCCACCGCACGCGCGGCCACCCGAGAGACCGCGTTTTGCGATCGCGACTACTGGATTCGGACCGTGAACCCGATTCCCGTGGTCGAGCTCGCGCCCGAAAGCAGCGATCCGGTGAACACCCAGCGAACGTTGGTGACGGTCGCGTCGTATCCGGCCGGAGCACCGCCGCCGCCGCTCGCCGGCGCGTACGCCCAGGTGGCTCCGTTGTCGTTGGAGTACTGGACGTTGATGCCGGTGATGGTGGCGGGCGCCGTGCCCGTCGTCGCCGAACCCACCTGGAACTGCGTCCACGCCGGAATGGCGTCGTACACGACGATCGTGTTCAGCGTGGAGCCGCCCAGGTTCTGGTAATCGACGGTGTAGGTGAGATCGGTTCCCGGCACCTGGTCACCCGAGGGGTTCACCGACTTGGTGAGACTCAGGTTCCCCGCCGTGATGGTGGTGATGTCGGTCGCGTTGTCGCTGACCAACGTCGACTGCCCGGTCGCCGTCAACACGCCCACCTCGACGGTGCCGACGGAAACCCCGGCCGGCACGGTGAGGCGCACGTTGACCGCCGCGCTTGCGCCCGGCGCCAGCGTGACGCTGGAGATGGGGGCGTTGAGCACATCCAGGAAGACGTACGTCCAGCCCTGCGACGACGTGTACGTGAGATTGAACGTATCCGACACGTTGCCGGTGTTCGTCACGGTGTGCGCGTACGTGATGGTTCCGCCCGCCGTCGCGTTGCCCGCGTTGTCGGGGGAAAAGTCGACCGCTGCAAAGGAGGTGATGGTAACGGTATCGGCGATGGTGTCGCTCTGCGTCGCATTCACCGAGGAGGTGGCGGTGAAGGAGACGCCGTTGACACCCGGCGTGGCGCCGGCCGGTACGGTCACGCGTGCAATCAGGTTCACCTCGGCGCCGCCCGCAACTGCACCCGTCGAAACCACCGGAGTGGTTTCGGCCGGATCCAGCACGCCGTTGCCGTTGGCATCCACATAGAAGGTGGCGCTCCAGCCCGCCGGCACCGAAGACGACAGCGCGAAGTTGTCGTTCGCTCCGCCGTTGTTGATGGCGTCGAGGGCGAAGTCCACGGTCGTTCCGGGATTGGTGTTCTGGTTGACCGACCCGTTGTTGGTGGTGCCGTTCACGCCGTCGTAGTTACCGATGTCGACACCCGCCGCCACCACGGTCGTCACGCGATCGGTGGTGAGGTTGGTCTTGGTGCCGTCATTGGCCGACGTGGCACGGATCACGGCGTCAAACGGGCCGCCCGCACCCTGTGAACCGGGAATGACCAGCTTGACCACGATGTCGATCGAGGCACCCGGCGCCAGCGAACCCACATCGGGCCGCGTGTCGCCGTCGGTGTCCGGCAGCGGCGTGACGCCGTCCGCCTTGTAGAAGAGCGTTGTCCACGTGCCCGGAATCGTCGACGTGCCGTCGAGCGCGATGTCGATCGCGTCGGCGGTGTTGCCGTCGTTGCGCACCGTGTTGGTGAACGAAACCGTGGTGTTGGCGTACGCGGTTGCGATCGCCTGCACGTCATCGTTGTAGTTCGGCGGCGTGCCGGCGCCCGGGTTGCCGGACGGACCGATCAACACCGCTGCCAGCGTGCCCACCGTCACCGGCGCGTTGTTGGACGTCACAATCGTCGGATCGGGCGTCGTGATGTTGTTGTCGACGTACGCCAGCGACGCCGTGTTGTTGAGCACACCCGGCGTCATGCCCGTGGGCACGGTCACCTGGTAGCCGAACGAATAGTTCTGGCCGGCAATGATACCGCCGTTGGTGATGTAACCGACGGCGATGTCACCGGCTGCGGCGGTCGTGCTCCAGTTCCAGGTCTCGGGGCTTCCCGCCGTCGAGCTTCCACGGTGGTCTACCTCCCCAGTGGAAGCTCGACGGCGCGCCCGTCGGCGATCCGAAGAGCGCCAGGGGATTGCCGGTGCCGGGATTGACCGGCAGCACGTCGTAAACCAGCACGCCCGTGAGACCCACCGACGCCACGTTGACGCCGTTGGCCGTCTGCGTGCCCGCATTCGAACCCGTAAAGCTGTAGCTGATCTGATCGCCGTCATACACCAACGCCGGCGAGCCGGTGAGGTTGGCGGTCATGACCGCGTCCGCCACCACCGTCGTCAGGTGGTAGTTGCGCGTGTCGATCTTGGAGTTGTCGGCCACCGACGTACCCTGCACGCCGATGTACGCCACCTGGCCCGCGGTTGCGGTGCCGGGAATGGCGTAGCGAACGATCAGGTTCACCGACGCACCGGCCGCAATGGGACCGATGTTGCCGGGGACGCCGCCCGCGCTGATGGCGGGCTCGCCCGGATCCACCACGCCGTTGCCGTTGATGTCGTGATAGACCGAGATGTTCGCCAGCGCGATCGTCATGGTCGTATTCGCGGCGTCGAGCAGCGGCACAATGGTGAAGCTGTCGTTGTCGTTGCCGGTGTTGCTGAGCGTGTAGCTGTAGAGCATGGTCTGTCCGCCGATCGCGTTCTGCGACATGGCGGGCTTAACCGGCGGCGTTTCGCCCGAATCATCGGGCAGAATCGAGAGGCTGTAGACCGGCAACACGATGGTCACGACCTCGTTGGACAACGAGGTGTAGCTGTTGCCGTTGGTATCCTGATAGGTCGCCGACGCGCGGTTGCGGATCTGCGTGCCCGCGGGCGTGGTCTGCGCAAATGCGGAGCCCGCCGCGAACATGAGCATGATCAGCAGCAGCGGGAGGGCGAAGATGTGTTTGCGAATCATCGTGCTCCCTCCCTACTTCACCTTCGCCCGGTACGCGAACGTGACCTCGCCTTTGGGCTTGAGGTCGCCGTTCAACGTCCAGCGAATGTGGGTGACCATGTCCGACGTGGCGTCGACGGTGACGTCCTTGCCGTCCGCCGTCTTCTTCGTGATCTTCACCGGCCAGGCGTGGAACGACTTGCCGCCGTCGACGCTGAATTCGACGACGCCCGCGCCGGGCTTTTTCGCCGTTTTCTCGACATACTGGCAGCCGTCCGGAACCGGATCGGTGATGGACATGTTGTGTACGACCTCGGCGCCCTGATTGGCGTAGGTCAGCCGGTACTCGATGACATCCTGCGGATGCACTTCGTTGGCCGGCGCAAACTGCTCTTCGCCCTTCTCCCCGATGACGACCTTGTGGGCTTCAATGGTGCCCGTGATCGGATCAGCGGCGAGCGCGGCGAGCGACGTGATCAGTCCGACGACAAGCGCGGACGTGAAGATTGCGCGACGCACGTGGAACCTCCCTGATTCGAAGGAAAATGGGAGCAACCCGGGTGGCGTGTTTTTGAGCACACGCATCCCGAACTCCCGCATGCGCGGGCTCAGCGCAAAGGATGTTCCAGTTGTTCCGGGTTGCTCCGCGTGCGATCGCGTGGCGTGCTATCGAGGTGGAAACGGGGCAGAAGGACGCCACGAACCCTCATTGCGGCGCAGCGCGGCAAATTTGTCCGCGTGATTGCCGATGCGGGGGCATGAGGGCGGGTGGTGGAGGTCAGTCCACCTTTGTTCCTCGCGGTGGCGTGCAGGTGCGACGGTTTCCCGTTCCGGCGGGACGATTCCACCTGTTGAAAATCCTACACCCCATCCATTATATTCGCCACATGGCGAGACGAGGCTGGCAGGCTCTGGCAGTCGTGCTGCTGACGGCGGCGACGGTTTCCTTCCATTACGGATTCCTGCTGCCCAGAAGCGCGCACGTGTTGCACGCCATTCACGGCCGGCTCTGTTATATCCCCATCATTCTGGGGGCGGTCTGGTTCGGCGTGCGCGGCGGACTGGCGACCGCGATCGCCGTCACGCTGCTCACGCTTCCCTACACCCTTCGCATCACCGACCGGCACACGCTCATCGGGGAATACACGGAGATGGTTTTCTACGCGGCCATCGGGCTGATGACCGGCATCCTCATCGAGCGCCAGTGGCGCGAGCGCGAACGGCGCGAGGCGCTGCAACGCGAGCTTGCACGTAGCGAACGTCTTTCGTCGCTGGGACAGATGGCGGCGGGGCTGGCCCATGAAATCCGCAATCCCCTGGGATCGATCCAGGGTGTCGCCGAGATGCTGGGCGATGACGCGCCCCAGGGATCCCGGAAGCGCGAACTCTTCGACGTGCTGCGCAAGGAGTCCAAACGCCTGGGCGCGGTGGTGGACGATTTTCTGCGTTTCGCGCGGCCGCGGCCGTTGAACCTGGCCCCCACGGATCTGGCCGTGGTGGTGAACCGCGCCGTCGCGCAAATGCAGATCGACGCCTCGGCGCGCGGTATTCGGATCGACACACGCGTGACGCCCGGTCTCCCCCGTGTCCAGGCCGACGCCGAACAGTTGCACCAGGTACTTCTCAATCTGCTGCTGAATGCGATTTCCGCGAGCCCGGACAACGGGCGCATTGAAGTCTCGGCGGCGCGCGTTGGGCGCGATTCGGCGCCGACTGTCGAGATTACGGTCCGCGACTGGGGTCATGGGATAGCGCCCGACGCGCTGGCGCGCGTCTACGACCCGTTCTTCACCACACGCGAGTCGGGGACCGGCCTGGGGCTGTCCATCTCCCACAGCATCGTGAGCGATCACGGCGGCGCCATTGACATCGAAAGCCAGCCCGGACAGGGATGCACCGTCCACGTGGTGCTGCCCGTGAAACCCAAATAATATGGAACACATTCTCCTCATCGACGATGACGCGAGCATCCGCACCGTCATTGGATACATGCTCGAAGAAGCCGGATACGCCGTGGAAACGGCGGGATCGGCGGTGGCGGGGCTGAAGGCGTTCACCGCCAACCACCCTGATCTGGTTCTGAGTGATATCAAGATGCCGGGCAAGGATGGCATCACGTTGCTGGCCGAGCTCAAGGCCGCTGACGCGGCCGTACCTGTCATCATCCTGACCGCGTTCGGGACGGTGGAGACCGCAGTCGAAGCCATGAAGCGCGGGGCGGCCGACTACCTGACCAAGCCCATCGCGCGCGACGAGTTGCTGATGACCATCGCGCGCACTCTCAAGATGCGGCGTCTGGAGCGCGAGAACGAGTCGCTGCGTGACACGCTCAACGACCGTTTTCGCTTTGCCTCCATCATCGGACTCTCCCCCGCCATGACGGAGTTGTTCGAAACGCTGCGCAAGGTGGCGCCCACCGACGCGACCGTGTTGATCACCGGGGAGAGCGGCACCGGCAAGGAACTGGTGGCCAAGGCGCTGCATCACAACAGTCCGCGTCGCGCGCAGCGCATGGTCACCGTCAACTGCGCCGCCATTCCCCAGGACCTGCTGGAGAGCGAACTCTTCGGGCACGTGCGCGGCGCCTTTACCGGCGCGGTGCGCGACAAGACCGGGAAGTTCGAACTGGCCAACGGCGGCACCCTGTTTCTGGACGAGATCGGATCCATGCCCGTGCACCTGCAGGCCAAGCTGCTGCGGGCGCTGCAGGAGCGCGAGATCGAACGCATCGGCGACGAGCGCACCATCCAGGTGGACGTGCGCGTGCTGGCCGCCACCAACCAGTCGCTGCCGGCGCTGATTGCCGAAGGCCTGTTTCGCGAGGATCTCTACTATAGATTGAACGTGGTCCCCATCCGCCTGCCCGCGCTGCGGGAACGCGCCGGCGACATTCCCGTGCTGGCGAAGCATTTCATCGCCCGCTTCGCGGGAGACAAGCGCGTTACGGTGACGCGCGGGGCGCTGGAGGCCATGGCCCGGTATCGCTGGCCCGGCAACGTGCGCGAGATGGAAAACTTCTGCGAACGCGTGGTGCTGATGCGGTCGGGATCCACCATCGACGAAGCGCTGGTGGAACAGCACCTGGCCGCGCTGGCGGGAGAGGCGGCGCCGGGCGCCGCCACCCTGCGTGAAATCGAGCGCGCCGCGGTGCTGGATGCGCTGCGCTCGAGCGGCTGGAATCAGTCGCGGGCCGCGCGGCGACTGGGCGTGCCCCGCCATATTCTGCTGTACCGCATGAAGAAGTTCGGGATCACGCCGGAGGAATAGCCGGCCGCGCCGGCGCCGGCGGGACGTTGGCAGTTTCGCCGATTCGTGATAGCCTTCGCCACTCGTGCGGTTTCCCGATGCCGCGCTTTCCCCCTTGCAAGGAGTACCAATGCGGCGCGTGTGTTTGACGGCGGCTTTGCTTCTCGCGGCCGCGCTTCCCGTGTGGGGCGCGGATTACTTCCAGCAGTTCCATCACACCACCATCCACTGCAAGCTCGACGCGCAGCGCAAGTGGCTTTCGGGCAGCGAGACCATCGTCTACGCCAACAACTCGCCCGACACGCTCAAGGAGTTCTATCTCCATCTCTATCCCAACGCGTTCCGCAGCAAGGATTCCGCGTACATGCGCGACGAGCACCGCCAGTACAACCTGGTGCTGCGCGATCTCTCCGAGGAGCACAAAGGCTGGCTCAAGATTGAAAACGTGAAGATCGACGGCACCGCCGTGGAGCCGAAGATCGACGACACCATTGCGCAGATGACCCTGCCCGCGCCGCTGGCGCCGGGCGACACGCTGCACATCCAGCTGACCTTCGACGAGAAGATCCACAAGGCCGAGGACCGTTCGGGCTACACGGGCAACCACTTCGACATGGCGCAGTGGTATCCCAAGATCGTCGTGTACGACGACAAGGGCTTCCATCCCGACAAGTTCATGACCGGTGAGTTCTACGGCGAGTTCGGCACCTTCGACGTGCACATCGAGTTGCCGGAGAATTTCGTGGTGGCGGCAACAGGACTGGTGGCGGACGGCGATCCCGGCTGGACGTACAACCCGCCCCACGCGGGCAAGAACGCCCCCATGAAGCCCGCAACCGACAAGACCAAGGTGGTCCACTTCCACGCCGAACAGGTACACGACTTCACCTGGGTGGCCGACCCGACTTTCGTGGTGCAGGACACGACCATCGGCGATCTCAAGGTTTACAGCGTCTACCGGCGCAAGAGTGCCAAGACGTGGGAGGACTCGACGCTCGTGCATCTCACGCGGGCCATTGCCTTCGAGGAGAAGCACGTGGGCAAGTACCAGTGGCCGCAGATCACGGTGTGCGAGATGCTGCGCCGCGGCGGCATGGAATACCCCATGATCATCCTCGATGGCCGCGCCAACCAGTTTCTGGTGATGCACGAGTTCGGCCACGAGTATTTCTACGGACAGCTTGCCAACAATGAGCGCGAGGAAGCGTGGATCGACGAGGGATTCGCGTCCTTCATCACGCGCTGGTACGACGAACAGAAGTACGGTCCCTGGGGGGACAAGCACGACTGGAACTGGTATCAGCGCATCACGCCGCAGTACAAACTGTGGGAAGCGTACCGGCGCGACGTGTTCGACCTCGACCGCCGCAACTACGGTGAACGCACCTCATTCCGCTCCGAGAAGTACGACAACTCGTACCGCATCCACGTCTACCAGAAGGCGGCACTCACCTACAACGTGATGCGCTTCGTCGCGGGCGATTCCACCTTCGATGTCATCAATCACACCTTCTTCGACAAATGGAAACTCAAGCACGTGAACGAGGACCGCTACCGCGAGGCATGCGAGAGCGTCCTCAATCGCGATCTTTCGCGCCAGTTCGAGCAGTGGCTGCACACGCGCAAGACGGTGGACTACGACCTGGAGGACGTGCGCACCAAGCCCGATTCCACGGGCGTGCTGGCGCGCGCGATCGTGCGGCGCATCGGCGAACTCTACTGCCCCATCGAAGTGCAGTTCACCATGCCCGACGGCTCGGTGGTCCGGCACCGTATGGACGCGCGCAACCGCTCGCTGGTGGCCAAGGTGCACCTGCCGGCGGCTCCCGTGCGCACGGCCATCAACGCCGACAATGAGATCATGGACGTCAACATGACCAACAACTTCCTGCCCAGAAAGAAGGACTTCCAGATCGACTGGCCCAACAACACCTACTTCACCGAGGACGCGTACACCATCCGCCACCGGCCCGCCGTCTGGTACAACGACGTCGACGGCGCCAAGGTGGGCTATCACTTCTATGGAAGCCGCGAGGGCTGGTGGAACCGCAACCGCATCGGCCTCTACTACGGCATCGAGAGCGGGCGCTTTGACTTCTCGGCATCGCGCGAGCGCCCCATGTTCCTGTTCGGGAACAACGCGACCATGTCGGTCTCGGGCTACCGCATGGAAGGCCGCAACGACGCGCGCATCCAGTTCGAAGTGATCCACCGTCCCAAACTGATCGTGCCGCCCACGCAGACGTTCACGTTCGGGTTCGGTTACCACGAACTGCGCGATCCCAAATATCTCGTGAGCACGGAAATCTACGACACCACCAACGCCGACACCGGACCGTACTTCGCGTACACGATCGAGCCGCAAATCGACGTGGCCTCGGTGCACTTCGGTGCAAACCTGGATTTCGGACGGCGCTGGCTGGGCGGCGACGTGAGGTACGAGCGCCTGGCCACCGAGCTGTGGCTGAAGTCGCGTCCTGATGTCGTGAAGCTGGACTGGCGGCTGCGCGGGTTTGCGGGATTCACGGGCGGCGGCGCGCCCCCGCAGCGCAAGTTCAACCTCGCGGGCGGCGGCGCCATGGCGCAGGAGGAACGCTTCTGGCTGCGCAGTCCGGGCGCGGTCCCGGAACAGCTGCACTACCTCGAACCCGGCGACGGCAACCTGCGCGGTTATGCGGCCGGAACGTTTTCTACAAACAAGCTGGTCGCGATCAACACCGAGATCGGCATGAAGGTGCCGGGACGGCTCGCGAAGTTCGTCGCACCGCTCATCGGCACGGCGTCCCTCTACGGCTTCTATGACGCGGGATGGATTCTCGATACGCACAACCCCATCGGCAGCAGCGCGCGCATCGAGTCGCTGGTGGAGCAGGGCGTGTTGCAGGAACGCCTCGACGACGCCGGCGTCGGCATCCGCTCGGATGTGAAGTGGCCCTTCTGGAACTTCACCTGGCGCTTCGACGTGCCCTTCTGGGTGGCTCACCCCGAAGTGAACGCCGAGACCAAACAGACCGACTGGCGCTACATCTTCAGCATTGTGTCGACGTTTTGAGGTAGCCCCGGGGCGCCGGCACCACTATTTTCCAGTCGAGACCCCGCCGCGAGTTGTTCAGGAGCGAACATGAAGCGGCTCATCACGCTGATATTCGTGGCGACCGCGGTGACATCGTGTTCCCGCGATGCGCGCGCACAGGAACCTCCCCCTCCACCACCATCACCCACTCCGGTATCAACCTGGCATCCCACCGCCGTCCGGCACAGTTCCGACCGCACTCCACCATCTCCGCCACAAATCGCCTGCGTCCTCGTCTGGCGTGGATGGGGTGAGCACGGCGCCGAAGACGAAAACGG
>DASRYI010000376.1:0-5007 GCA_035687255.1 Candidatus Krumholzibacteriia bacterium
CGGAACACCCCGTCTGCTGCTCAACTCGACGGCGGTGCGCACCCACGGCATCAGCAACGATCACGACATGGTGGGACGCTATCTTTCCACGCATCCCAAGGCGGACATGGGCGCACTCATCCTGCACCATCGCATGGGCACCCGCCATCCGTTGTTCACCGACCGTGTGATTGCGGGCGGCGTCACACGCCAGGGCCTGGGCCTTTCCGCCGCCTACCAGCGCCAGCACCGGCTGCTCAATCACTACGTGCAACTGCTTCCCCTGCTCGAACACAAGGCCAACCGGCTCTTCGAGCGCATCAAGGGCACCAACAGCGTGAAAGCGCCGCTGGTGGACCGGGCTCCGTTGATCCGGGGGATGCTCCCGGGGCTCGGACTCCTGGCGTTCGAAGCCATGGGCCGCCTGGGCGGCGCACAGCGGCGCGCCTCGAAATTCATCCTGCGCGGATTTCTCGATCAGTTTCCCGACCCCGGCAACCGGGTGACGCTGGCTCCGGAACCCGGGGCGGCCCTGCCGCGCGTGGACATCCGGTGGCGCTTCTCCGACGCCGACCGCGCATCGGTGCTGTCCTTCTTCGACGCTCTCGACGCCGACATTCGCGCCCGCGATCTGGGGCACATCGAGTACGGGCCGCTGCGCGCGCTGCCGGAGTGGCCGTTGATCGGGCTGCATTCCCACTACCTGGGAACCACGCGCATGGGGACGGATCCAGCGACCTCGGTGACCACACCCGACGCCCGCGTGCACGGCAGCGAAAACCTCTATGTCGCGGGTCCGTCGCTCTTTCCCACCTACGGCTTCGCCAATCCGGTGTACACGATCGTCGCCCTGTCGTTACGATTGGCCGACCATCTCAAGGAGCAGTTGCAATGACCGATACGCGCCACGCCCGACCGTCACTGTGGTCCCGGGGCACGCGTTACAGCGTGCTCAGGCAGAAGCGGTCCACGAAGAATCTCGTGCGCCTGTGCCGCGAGAACGCCACCGAACGACGCACGCTGGTGGTTCACTCCGAAGACGTCGACTACCGGCCCTACTTTCCCAACGGGTACGCGGTGACCAAGCGGCCCGACAAGCCGGCCGACATGCACGTCGATCTATACTATCGCGACCTGAGCTCCATCGCCGACGCTTCCTATCCCGTGATTCTGTGCACCGGACTTCTGGAACACGTGCCCGATCCCCAGCGTCTGATCGACGAGTTCCATCGGATTCTCGAGCCCGGCGGCGAGCTCATCATTTCCGCCAGCGCCGTGTTTTCGTTTCACGAAGGACCGAACGACTTCTTTCACTTCACGCCGTTTTCGTTCCGCCTGCTGTTCGCGCAGTGGACGGACATCAAAGTGCTGCGTGGCGCGAGCCAGCCCTTCGAAACCATCGGGATTCTCATGCAACGCATTCTTCTCCAGTGCCGCATCGTTCCCGGAATCCGGCAACTGGTGGAGCTGTTGTTGCTGATGGTGCCGATTCTCGACAAGTGCATCATTTCCCAGTATTCTTCGGTCGGCACGAGCGACGACGAGCACCGCATCGACTCGATGCTCCCGTCCAACATGCAGGCCGTGGTGATCAAGTAGGAGTTACAGGCGCCTCGTCATGTCACGCAACGCGGGCAGGAGATTCATACGGCGGGCGTGGACCCGCGTCGCCACCGGTGTGCGCTCGCGGTGCAAGGCCGTCATGTGGTCGTGGGGACGCATGGGCCGCGGCGTCCGCTTCGGCCGGGGCGTGTTCGTGCTGCACCCCGAACGGGTGTCGATCGGCGACGGCGCGAGTTTCGGCGACCGCGTCGAGATCAACAACTCACCGGAGTCTGAGATCGTCATCGGACCCGGAACCCGCATCGAATCCGATTGCGTCATCAACGTCAACCGCACGGGCACACTCACCATTGGCGCCCACAGCAAGATCAATCGCTTCAACGTCATCTCGTGCAATCATCGCATCGAGATCGGTGATCATGTCATGACCGCCGCGTTCTGCCACCTCCTCGACGCCAACCACGGCATGGCGAAGGACGAGGTCATGCGCAACCAGGCCAAGGAATTCCTCCCCACCCGCATCGGCAACGACGTGTGGATCGGCTCCATGTGCACGATTCTCGCGGGCTCCACCATCGGCGACGGCGTCGTGGTGGGCGCCAACTCCACGACGCGCGGAACGCTCGAGCCCTACGGTGTGTACGTGGGCAGCCCGGTGCGTCTGGTTCGAACGCGTGAATAACCCCCTCCATTCCGCGATGCGCGACGGCGCCGGCGCACCCGGTCCGGCGGAGGCCCCGCTGGTCACCGTCGCCGTGACCTGCTTCAACGCGGAACACACCATCGCCGCCGCCATCGAAAGCGCGCGTTCACAGGACTGGCCCCATCTCGAGATCGTGGTGTGCGACGATGCCTCCACCGACGGATCGCGCGCCATCATCGAATCCATGGCGCGTGCCGACGCTCGTATCCGCCTGCTCGTGCACGACCAGAACCGTGGCTACGCGGGCGCCCTGAACGCCGTCGTACGCGAAGCGCGCGGCGAATTCATTGCGATCTTCGACGACGACGACGTCAGCCGCCCCGACCGCATCAGCCGCCAGTGGAAGCGCCTCACGGAATACGAAACACACGCGGGAACGCAGCGGGTGCTGTGCTATTCCAACCGCCGCGTGGAGCAGCCGGACGGGCGGGTTTCCGAGCCGGTGCGCGCCATCGGGCGCAAGTCCCCCGAACCCCACGGGCCGGCCGCGGCCGATTTTCTGCTCTGGCACCGCCAGGCGCCGCCGTTCGTTTGGGGCCAGTTCGGAAGCTGCACGCTCCTGTGCCGGCGCGCGACCCTGGTCGACGCGGGATTGTTCGACGAGCACTTCCGCCGCGGCGCGGAGTGGGATATGGCTGTGCGCCTGGCGCACATGGATGGACATTTCATCGCCGTAAACGACGAGTTGATCACGCAGCGCAAAACGCCTACGGCCGAAAAGGGCGGCCGCGTGTCTCTGGATGCCATGCTGCAGCTGCGCTACAAGCACCGCGACGGGTTGCGAGCGCGCCACCTCTACCGCTCCGCCATCGCCCTGGCACACGCACGGTTTCACTATGCGCGCGGGGAACACGTGCGCAGCCTGCTCTACGTGGGACTTGCGTGCCTGGCATCGCCGGCGGTGCTGCGCAGCGAACTGGCCAAACGCCGGCGCGACACCCGTCCCGGCGTCGCCTCGGTGGCGAAGAATGTCGGCCTGTTGTTCACACTGCGCGCGCTCCAGATGCTGCTGCGCCTGGCGATGCTCTACATCGTGGTGCGCGCGCTGGACAAGACGCAGTTCGGGCAGTACCAGTACATCCTCAGCTACCTGGCGTTGTTCACGGTGTTTGCACTCCCGGGAATGAACACCGCACTGCTGCAGTCGGTCGCGCGCGGTTTTTCCGGAACCTACCGGCGCGCCGTGCCCCGCGCGCTGCTGGGGAGCCTGGTGGGAAGCGCCATCCTGCTCGGTTTCTCCGTGTACCACCGTCACCGGGGCACACCGGAACTGCCGGCCGGATTTCTTCTCGCCGCGGTGTTGTTTCCGTTCGCATACGCCCTTGACCAGTGGAAATCACTGCGCAGCGGCAAGGAAGATTTCGCGGGCATTTTGCGCCTGGAAGGGGTGGGTTTTGTGGTGCTTGCGGTGTTGATGATCGGTGCCGTGACCCGTTGGCCCGGTCGCGTCATCGTTCCCCTGGCGGTGCTGATGGGCGTGCAGGCGGCGCTCAATCTGTGGGTGAGCGCGCGTGCGCTGGCGCACATTCCGCGCGGCGCACCGGCCGAGACCGGGGCGTTGGGCTACGGCGCGCGCATGAGCCTGTATCTGGCGCTCAACACCGCCGCCAACCAGGTCGACAAGGTGCTGATCTTCTCGTTTCTCTCGCCGGAATCGCTCGCGGTATTCGTGGCCGCGGAGCGGATTCCCGAGATGGCCAAGAACGCCGTGCAGGACCTGGCCGCGGCCCTGGCCCCGCGCTTTGCCAAGCGCTCGGCGTACACCATCGATCTGGACCGCACCCTGCGCTGGCTCGGCATCGCCACCGGAGCCGTGCTGGTGCTGGTGGCGTTCACACTGCTGCCCTGGGTGGTGCGGCTGGTGTTCGGCGCCACCTACGACAGTTCGATTCCCTACGCCCAGGCGCTGATGTGCACGATCGCCATCGGCAACACCGCGACGCTGCGTTTCAAGTACATCACGTCGCAGCTGGATGACGCCGGCCCGCGCATCGTCAATCTGGTGATGTCGGCGACGCGCATTGTCGCCTCGCTCATCCTGGTGCCTCTGTACGGAATCGTGGGCGCGGTGATATCCGCCTTCATCTACCGCATCGTGATGACCGCCATCGTACAGGTGGTGATCCAGCGGCGGTTCCTGAAGACGCGGGCATCCGCGCCGTGAGGCCGGTTACACGGAGGGTTCGGGTGTGTCCGGGGACGCGTCGCCCGCTCCCGCCATCACGTCCTGCATGTAGGAAAACGCCAGCCCGGTGACAAACATGAAGGCGAACCACACTTCGGCGTCGTCGATGTTGAGTTCGGTAAGCCCGCCCACCAGCACTGCCACCGCCGTCGCAATGGCGCCGGTGGCGACGTGATAACCGCGTGACCCTTTCCCCATCCGCCGCCGCAGGCGGAACAACCACATGAACAGGACCACCCAGTAGTAGACGAAGGGCACGAACCCCAGGATGCCGCGCGTGGCCAGCACCTGCAGATACACATTGTGCGTGTCGACGGTGGTCGTCACCTGGCGTCCCGCCAGCATGGCGTTGGCGTCGATGGTGAAGTCGCCCATGCCGATGCCCAGCACCGGGTGCTCCTTGAACAGATGCCACGCAATGTCCCACAGCACCACGCGCGTGCCCGCGTCCCGGTCGAGCCCGCCGTGCAGGAGCTCGGGAATCGAACGCCCCTTCTGCACGTGAAAATTGACGAAGGCCACGCCCACCAGCGACACCACCAGCGCAATCCCGATCCACGCCATGCGCCGGCCGCGC
>DASRYI010000377.1:0-6708 GCA_035687255.1 Candidatus Krumholzibacteriia bacterium
ACGGCGTTTCGCGCAGGACGGTTTCTCCCAGTCCCAGTTCCAGGAAGAAAAGCCCGAGCGCGGGCACGACAAACCACGCGAAACGCTCCGTGTACTCAACATATGTTTCTGATTCCACCTTCGACTTTTCGAGCTGGTTGATCTGGTCGTAGATGGACACCAGTTCGTTGCGGTCGGTGGCGCGGAAATATTTCCCATGGGTGAGCTCCGCGATCTTCTTCAGGGTCGCTTCGTCGATGTCCACCTCCATCGAAATCAGCCGGCGCCCGAACACGGGATCATCCACGGGGATGGGCGCGCGTCCGCGCGTCCCCACGCCGATGGTGTAGACCTTGTAACCCAGCGATGCGGCCACGCGCGCGGCGGTGGTCGGATCGACCATGCCCGCATTGTTCTGTCCGTCGGTGAGAAGCACGATCACCTTGCTCTTGGCCTTGCTGGTGCGCAGACGATTGCACGCCGTTGCCAGCGCCACGCCGATGGCGGTTCCGTCGTCGAGCATCCCAAAGTCCACGTTGTCGACAAGTTTGTCGAGCATGGCATGATCGAGCGTGAGCGGGCACTGCGTCATGGCATCGGCCGCAAAGACCACCAGCCCGATGCGGTCGTCGGGACGTTTGGAGATGAAGTCCTTCACCACTTCCTTGGCCACGTTGAGCCGGTTCTTGGGCTCGAAATCCTGCGCCTGCATGCTGCCGCTGGTATCGAGCACCAGCATGATGTCGATGCCCTCCGAATAGGTGGTGTGCTGCGAACGGCCCGTCTGCGGCCGCGCCAGCGCCACGATCGCCAGCGCCAGGACCAGCAGGCGTGCCATCAGGGTGGCGTGGCGTTTCCACGCCGGCGCTTCGAGGCCCGCACCCAGCATCAATTCCAGCGAGGAGTACGCAACACTGCGCTCGTGGCGGCGGCGTACCACGTACCACGCGGCCAGCGGGATCAGCAGCAGGAGCAACAGCACATATGGATACGCGAAGCGGAACATGAGGACCTACGACGCTCCTGCCGCGGGCGGTGGCGAAGCCGACGGCTCAGAAGGTGCAAGTGGATCCAACGTCGGCACCACCGGCGTCGTATGAATGATCAATTCACGGGCGCGATCGATTGCTCCCGCCGCCGACTCCACCGTGGGAGCAAACTTGGCGAACTTCACCAGGTCGGCTTCGTCGAGCAGCGGGCTCAGTCCGTCCACGTGTACGCCGCGACGGTCGAGCGCGCCCAGCAGCTCGAAGGTGGTCTGATCCATCGCTTCCACACCGTAGCGCGCTTCGATGTAGCGGCGCACGGCATCCACCACCAGCGTGTAGTGCGTCTTGAACTCTCCCTGGGCCGGCAGTCCCAGCCCGTGAATGCGTTCCAGCTCGGCCAGCGCCACCACCTCGGGTGGCAGGCGCACCTCGGGCGCGGCCTCGCCCGGCCGCGAACGGCGGCGGCGGATCCACCACACCAGCACAGCGGCGGCCGCCAGCACCAGCGCAGCAATGGCGGCCCACAGCCAGTAGTTGGGCGGCGCCTTCCACTGCGCCTTGAGCGGATTCAGATCCTTCGCGTCCGCGGCGATGCGCTTGATGGGGACACGAATCTCGTCGGTCCACGCGCGCACCGTATCGCCGTGCGCCGAGAGAAAATCGAACGCATTGGCCGGCACCACCGACGAGTCGACGCTCAACGGAATGAAGGTGACATCGGCGGTGCGCTGGATGCGCGTGTCCTTGCCGCGCGCCTCGTTCCAGTCGACGTTCATCACGCGGCACGTCCCGGCGTTGATCTTGCGGGGTACCACGGGACGAAGCGAATCGGCGAAGGTGAATTTGTAGATGGCGTGGAAGCGCTGTCCCACGGTGACACTGTCGGTGGGGCCGGTGGTCTGTGTTGTGACTTCGTCCACGGCCGTGCGCACGGCCGCGCCCCGGGCGAGTCCGCCCGCGCACAGAACCGCCATGAGGCACATCCACACCGTGGTTGCGCGCCGTTTCATCCAGCACTCCATGAAGATTGTCAACGCCGCCGGGCGCGGGCTTTGAAGAACACCGACAGCGGAACGATGTAGTCACGGCCGGCTTCGATGCGCACGCAATCGACGCCATGGCGGCGGAACACCGCCGCCGTCTCCTCGTTCCGGTGTTGCGCGTAGGCGCGGAAGCGTT
Organism: Candidatus Krumholzibacteriia bacterium; assembly: GCA_035687255.1. GTDB lineage: Bacteria > Krumholzibacteriota > Krumholzibacteriia > WVZY01 > JAKEHA01 > JAKEHA01. The sequence goes on from DASRYI010000377.1 coordinate 2,148, forward strand.
CGCGCGCCGTGCGCGAACTCAGGTCCACCACGCGCTCCATGCGCGCCTCCTGGTCCCACACCCGCACCAGGCCCGACATCTCCAGCGTCTCCTCGCGCGGATCGGTGAGCCAGATGGCCACCACGTCGTGCTTGCGCGACGCCATCGCCAGCGACCGCGAAAAATCGGGCGAGAGAAAATCGCTCACCACGAACACAATGCCGCGGCGCTTGGACACGCGCAGCAGATATTCGAGCGCGCTGTTGATGTTGGTGCGGTTGCGCCGCGGCTCGTAGAAGAGCACTTCGCGCACCAGGTGCAGCACGTGCTTGCGTCCCTTGTCGGGCGGAATGTACTTCTCCACCTCGTCCGAAAACACGATGGCGCCCACCTTGTCGTGGTTCTGAATGGCGCTGAAGGCGAGCACCGCGCAGATCTCGGCGGCGGTGTCGAGTTTGGTCTTGTTGCCCGATCCGAACCGGCCCGAGGCGCTCACGTCGAGCAGGAACGTCACCACCAGCTCGCGCTCCTCCATGAAGCGCTTGATATAGGGAGCGCCCATGCGCGCCGTGACGTTCCAGTCGATGGCGCGGATGTCGTCGCCGGGCTGGTACTCGCGCACCTCGTCGAACTCCATCCCCTGTCCTTTGAACACACTGTGGTATTCGCCGGAGAAGACGTCGTTCACCATCCGGCGCGTCGTGATCTCGATACGCCGGACCTTCTTGATGATTTCGACAAGACTGCGGTCGCCGTTGGCGCCCGCATCGCTCCGCGTGGCGTACGCCATGGGGATCAGGGCACCTCGATGGAATCGAAGATCTGCTTGAGCACGGCTTCGGAGTCCAGACCTTCCGCCTCGGCTTCGTAGGTGACGATGACGCGGTGGCGCAGCACGTCGTAGCCCACCGCCTTGACGTCGTCGGGTGTGACATAACCGTGGCCGCGCAGGAACGCGTGGGCGCGCGCCGACTGCGCCAGGAAGATGGTGGCGCGCGGCGAGCCGCCGTACGCGATGAGATGCTTGATGGGCAGCTTGAACGCCTCCGGATCGCGCGTGGCGAAGACCACATCCAGGATGTAGTTCTTCACCTTCTCGTCCATGTAGATTTCGCGCACCGTCTGCTGCGCGGTCTTGAGCACGGCCGGATTGATGACCGGGTCGATGGTCGGCATGTCGCCGCCCGTCACCATTTCCATGATCTGCTTCTCTTCTTCACGCGCGGGATAGGTGACCTTGAGCTTCAGCATGAAGCGGTCGACCTGGGCTTCGGGCAGCGGATACGTGCCCTCCTGCTCGATCGGGTTCTGCGTGGCCAGCACCAGGAAGGGAAACTCGAGCGGGTACGTCTTGTCGCCGATGGTCACCTGGCGCTCCTGCATGCACTCGAGCAGCGCGCTCTGCACTTTCGCGGGCGCGCGGTTGATTTCGTCCGCCAGAATGAAGTTGGCGAAAATCGGGCCCTTCTTGGCCGTGAAGGAATGATCACGCGGGTTGTAGACCTCGGTGCCCACCAGATCCGCGGGCAGCAGGTCGGGCGTGAACTGAATGCGGCGGAACGTCGTGTCCACCGACGCCGCCAGCGTCTTGACCGACAGCGTTTTCGCCAGCCCCGGAACTCCCTCGATCAGCACGTGTCCGTCGCACAGAATGCCGATCAGCAGGCGATCGACCAGGTAACGCTGGCCGATGATGGCGCGCTGGATCGACTTCTGGAGCAGGGGAACGAACTGACTCTCGCGCTCGACGCGCTCGTTGAGCGCCTGAATCTCGTACTGCATCATCACCTCCGACGGCGACTGGTGCGCCGTGCTTTGGCCTTTGAACAACCGCATGCCCGCCGGGTTCCCTCCCCCGCCGGGGCGGTTGCGCCGCTCTGAGCCGATGCGTTAGGATCGGCGTTCTTGAGCCGCCGTGTTCGATCGTCGACATCGGTGCAGAATGCACATTACGGGCGGGAAGACGGCGTGGGATGCCACCCATGATAACCGAGGAAGCCATCAAGTCAAGACGCCGCGCGACGGCCGGCCGCATACCCGCCTACGGGTGGGCCGGCCTGGCCTCGATGCTGCTCTTCGAGGTGCTGTTGTTCAGCACCGACAGCGTCGTCATCGGCTGGTTCTTCACGCCCATCCAGTGGACCGGCCTCATTCTGTTTCTCGACGGCCTGCGCAAGCGCCGCCGCGGCGAATCGCTGCTGGCCGACCACCCCATCGAATTCTTCCTGCTGGCCCTGATTTCCATCGGGAGCTGGTGCATCTTCGAGGGCTACAACCTCCTGCTGCGCAACTGGTCATACACCGGAATGCCCGACAATTTCTGGATCCGGTACCTCGGCTATGCGTGGGCCTTCGCGACCATATCGCCCGGGATGTTTCTCATCTACGAAACTGTGTCAGATCTGTTTCCCGGAGACGACGAGCCGGTGTACGTGCGGTTGCCCAATGCCATCTTCTGGCCCTTTGTGATCTTCGGGTTCCTGTGCCTGGCGATTCCCCTGGTCTGGCCCTCGACGCACATGACGCCGCTGGTGTGGATGGGCTTTGCCTTCTTTCTCGATCCCATCAACGGGCGGCGCGGCGACCGGTCGATTCTCTCCGAGTTCTTCACCGGACACCGGCGTTCCATGCCGCTGTTCTTTCTGTCGGGATTGATTGCCGGGCTGGTGTGGGAGTTCTGGAACTACTGGGCGCTGGCCAAGTGGCACTACGACGTGCCCTACTGGGGACACATCCGCCTGTTCGAGATGCCGGTGCTCGGGTTTCTCGGCTTCATGCCCTTTATCATTGAGAGTCTCGCCATCTATCGCTTCGTGCGGCGGCTGATTCCGATTCGCGACGAGGCGCGTTATCTTGGTTGACGCGCGCGATAGCGCGCGCTTCCAGCGCTTCGTTCAGCTCTTTGCTGCACCCGTCGTCATTTTCGATTTCGACGGCATCCTGGTCGACAGCGAGCGTCACCACATGGCGTCGTACAACGCCGTCTTCCAGAAATACGGCCACACGCTCGACCCGGTGGAATACGCGAAGTACTGGACGTCCCTCGGTCACGGGCCGAAGGGCGAGATCGAGCGGCACAATCTGGACATCGACCCGGACGCCATTCGTCGCGAGAAGCGCCCCATCTTTTCCGAACTGTGTCGCAACGGCACCGTGCGCTTTTTCCCCGAGGCGCGCGAGCTGGTGGATCGTCTGTGGCGCGCGAGGAAAACACTCGCGATAGCGAGTGGCACGATACGCAGCGATATCGAGGCAATTCTCGCCAACGAAGGCATTCGCGAGCATTTTGCATCCGTCGTGGGCAGCGATGTGTCGGCGCTGAAGCCCGATCCCGAGAGCTTTCTCATGGTACTGCGCGAGGTGGGCGCGTCTGCGCGCGACGCGGTCGTGATTGAAGACGCGGAGAAGGGTGTGGGAGCGGCGAAGACGGCGGGAATTCCCGTGATAGTGGTGCGCGCACCGGAGACGCGGGATATCGACTTCAGCGACGCGGATCTGGTGCTGGAATCACACGCCGAGCTGATCGAATTTGCACGGCGGGCGTTTCCGTAGCTCCGACAGACAAGTTCCCTAAGTCATACTCCTGGCTTGCCGATCTCACCGAAGCAGCGCTGGTGTTATGCGCGGCGCCGAGTCCAGAAAATCCACCACACGGCTTGAGCGGCGGCGGAAAGGGCGGCGCCTGCGTACATTTCGGCGCGCGTTCCTCCCGTGACGTAGATCATGAATCCGAACGCGAAGGGCCCCGCAGCGATACCGGCGCCCACATGGTGAATAGTTTCAACTGTCACTGATTTCTTTGGAGTCGCCTTCAGGAAGAGCGGAGCAAACACATAGGGGTACGGCAACGACACAAGGGCGGCCACAGCGGCGAAGATCCGGAACGGGGTCATCGATCCGGGCGTAGCGAAGATGCCCTGCAACGGCGGGTCGACGGCCCACACGACGGCTGAGAACACAATCGGTATCAGTATGAGAACTGTGCTCAGGAACGCGGGTGGCAGGGTTGGCATGGCAACCTCTCGAAAGAAGAATTGTGACTCGCGCTGGATATCAATTCGCGGGTAGAACCCACGGACCACCGGAACAGGACGTCGCCCAGCGTGCAATGTTAACGCACCATAGGTAGTTACTTTACACACCGAGCAGTCAGGGCGTCAATGCCTGCACACCGGCCGTCACTCCCGAGAATCGCCAAATCGATGAATTTCACGCCGCGTACTTGCACACCGTGCGGTGCGCGCACGTCCCGCACGCCTTACCCGGCCGCGCTGCAAACTCTCCCATCTTCAACGCCTCATCCATGGCCGCAACTATACTGTCGATGCGCGCATTTTCGTTGGTCACTGCCTCCACATCCACCGGGTCGTGCCCGAGATAGACCACGCGTCCGCGCACGCCGTCGCGGCCGAGGACTCGCGCCGCCGCCCACACATATACGGCCACCTGAAAGTGATGTTCGGGCTCGGTCACGCCGAGTTTGTAATCTGTAATGAGCGCGTCCTTGCCGTCATCGTCGAGACGGTCGATGACGCCGTGCACCAGCAGGCGCTCCGCGCGCACTGAAAACGGCAATTCGCTC
>DASRYI010000378.1:0-9128 GCA_035687255.1 Candidatus Krumholzibacteriia bacterium
GAATCGAGGTTGGCGGTCGGCTCGTCGGCAAGCACGAACGACGGCAGCGAGGCCAGCGCGCGCGCCACGGCCACGCGCTGCTGCTGCCCACCCGAGAGTTCGTGTGGCCGGCGATCCACCAGTTCGGCCAGGCCGACGCCCGCCAGCAGTTCACGGGCACGCCGCGTGCGTTCGTCGCGCGGGCGTTTTTGCAGCAGCATGATGAACTCGACGTTCTCCTGCGCGGTGAGCACGGGAATCAGGTTGTAGGCCTGGAACACGAAGCCGATGTGATGCAGACGAAAGCCGATGCGCTCGCCCGGTTTCAGCGCGCCGATGTCCTTCCCGCTCACCTCGATCCGTCCCGAAGTCGGGCTGTCGAGTCCGCCCACCAGATTCAGAAGCGTGGTCTTGCCCGAACCCGACGGGCCCACGATGGCGGTGAATTCGCTTTCCTCGATGTCCAGAGACACGTGGTCGATGGCGGTCACAGGAATGCTGTGGTCCTGATAGGTGCGGGTCAATTCGCGGGTGCTGATCACGGACATGATGACTCCTCGTCGGTCACTGATACGAACGAATGGCGCGCACGGGATCGAGGCGCACCGCCTTCCAACCGGGATAGAGCGACGCCACGATGGCGGTTCCGATCACCATCAACACCACCCACACATAGTCGAGGGGCGGCATCACGGGACGGATCACCGTCTCCATTCCGAACGCGGCCAGGCCGCTGGATACGGCGGAGAGATCGATCCCGGTGCGGCCGGCCAGCGCCACCGATGCCGACGCCAGCCCGATTCCGCACACACCTCCCACCAGCGAGAGCAGAACGGCTTCGATGAGCACCATTGCGAACACCGGACCGGGCCGCATGCCCAGCGCGATCACCACACCCAGCTCGCGCGTGCGTTCCAGAACGCCCATCAGCATGGTGTTGGTGACGCCGAACACCAGCGACACCAGAATCACCACGAAGAAGATGTAGTTGGTCTGTTGCGTCGATGATTCGGTGAGCGCGACTTCGGGCGAGAGGTCGCGCCAGGTGGCCACGTCCAGCCCGGGATAGGCCCGGCGCAGGCCGGCCGCCGCCGCGTGCAGGTCGCCGATATCGCGCAGGCGCACCGCAATTTCGTGGACGTCGTCGCCCAGCGCGAAATCGCGCGCGAGATCCTGGCGTTGCACGAAAACCGAGGTCTCGTCGAAGGTCAAATTGGCCGTCTCGAAGATTCCAACAATCCGAAATGCGCCCGCACTGATGGCGCCGTCACCGCCCTGTCCGGTAATCACCATCTTCTGCCCCAACCGCAGTCTCAACTTGTCCATCAGCCGGCGGCTCACCACCGCCGCGTTGTGCGTCCCGTTGGGAAAATAGCCACCTTCCACGATGTGTGCCGACACGTCGGTCACGGTGCGCTCGGCGGCCGGGTCGATGCCGAACACCAGCACGCCCCGGCTGGTGGTGGCCGACGACGCCATGGCGCTGAGCACCGCGCGCTCGCTCGCACTCTCCACGCGCGGCATGGCGCGCACGGCGGTGAGCACGGAGTCCCCGTCGGGAATGAACGACGTGACGTCCTTGTGCGCGCGAAACCCACGGGCGTGAATCTGCAGGTGTGAGAGGCGTGTGCGAATCGCGCCCTCCACCTGTTGCGCAGCCATCCCGTTCATGAATGCCATCTCGAACACGCCGGCCCAGATGCCGAACGCGATGGCGGCGATCAGCACGCCGCTGCGCCGTGTGTTGCGCCACACGTTGCGCCAGGCGATGGCGGCGATCATGTTCAATGTCCCCTCCGCATGGCGGTGACCGCGTCGAGCACGTAAATGCGATGCAGCGGGACGACGGCCGCCGCCATGGCGATCAACAGCATGGTGATGGTCTGCCACACAAAGATGGAAGGCTCGAGCGAGAAGGGCAGAACCGGTTCGAAGCCGTAGCTGGCGATGGCGCGCGCAGCCTCGCCGTGCAGGGGAATCGGGTGCGCCGCCAGATACACCAAGAGCGGAATGCCGGCGGCGATTCCCGCCAGCGCGCCCAGCACCGCCAGCACGACGCTCTCCAGCAGCACAATGACACCGAGCATCGACTTCTTCATGCCCACCGCCACCAGCACACCGAATTCGCGCGTGCGCTCCATGGCCATCATGAGCACGGTGCCGAGAATGCCGAAGCCGATTACCACATACACCAGCAACAGCATGACCACCCCGCTGGCGTTGTCGAACTGGATGTACTGCACCATCTCCGGCATCATGGTCTTCCACGTGATGACTTCGTAGCGGGGACCCAGCGCGCCGGACAGTGCGGCCTGCGCATGTTCCAGCGCGCGGTGGTCGTCGAGCATGACGGCCAGCGACGTCACGCGCCCGGGTGCGGCGTAGAAACGTTGTGCGGCGGGAAGCGCCAGATACGCCATGGTGGCGTTGAGTTCGGGCGTGGGATACGTCACGGTGCCCGCGACCACAAACCGGTCGGCGGCGGTGGCCGCGTGATAGCCGGCCCCGAGCGCCACCACGGTGTCGCCCACACTCACGCCCAGGTGGGCGGCGAGTTCCGAGCCCAGCAGCATCCCGGTATCGTCGTCTTCGAGGTAGCGGCCCGACGTGATCTTGGCGCGCAGTCCCGTGAGACGGTCTTCGCGCTCCGGATCGATTCCGACCACCTGCACTCCGTCGGTGACGTTGCCGTTGGAGAGCAGCGCGAAGGATTCCAGGCGCGGCGCGGCGAAGGTCACGTGCGGCGTCTTCTCCACCAGGGCGGCGATGGAATCGGCGTGCGTGAAGCTGTGGTCAAGACTCTGCGTGTCCTCGAAGCCGCGGTCATGAATCTGCACATAGCCGGTGTAGAACGACACCACGTTGTCGATGGTGCGCGCGTAGAAACCCAGCTGCATGGAGCGCGTGGCCAGCGCGACCACCACGGCGAAGACCACGGATGACATGGCGATCAGGCTGCGGCGCTTGTTGCGCCACAGATTCCGCCACACGATGCTCAGATACAGGTTCACAGCGTCACGGTCCGTCTCAGCGGATTCGTTTCATGGTCTGTTCGGAAAAGAATGCGTCGTCCATGGACTCGTCGAAACGCGCGGCGTGATAGGTCAGCACCGTTTTGTTTCCGGGCTTGTCCTGTGGGATCATCTCCATCACCGTCGGAAGCAGGCGTCCGCCCAGTTCCTTGATCTGCGACATTTCCATCACGTTGACCAGCGCCCCGTCTTCGTCGTAGTACTCGGCGCGCAGTTCCAGATCGTCCGTCCTGGATATCCAGATGAAGACCTTGCCCCACACCACCGCCGCATCGGGTTTGGGCACCATGCGAATCTTCCAGCACGCGCGGCCGGCCAGCGTGGTGTCGCCGGCCATGGTGTGGGTGTAGTCCTCCACGATGGATGATTCGTGCACCAGGTCGTCGTTGGTGAAGTCCGACCCCATCCACGACTGCGACATCATCGAGGGTGGAATCTTGACGACACGTTCCACCGATGGCACCCAGTTCCAGACTTCATTGCCGCGCTTGAGAAAGGCAGTTCCCCGGTCGCGGGCGGGCGCCGTAACCAGAATCAGCGCCAGATGCGTGCCCTTGCTCCAGCTCTTCATCGACAGTTCACGCGACCAGTCGGGCCGTACCAGCGTCATGGTCAGCTCGGTGTAACTGGTGTTGCCGCGCAGATGCTGGTCGGCGCGGCGGACAATTTCCGTGGCATCGGGTGAATCCGCCGACGCCAGTGTGTTTGCAACCAGCACCAGGCCGGCCACCGCCAGCATCCATCGCGTTGCGTTCATCATTCCCTCTCCGGCGCGATGAGCGCCTGCGTCAGAAACACCCGGATCTCGCGCGCGAGCTTCTCGTCTTCGAATGGACTCGCGAACGCGCCGGTCGCGGGGACGAAGTAGTACATCGTGTCGAGCAGCGAATAGATGATCAGGGTGACGGCTTCGGGATCGAGGCGGCGGAACTCGCGCGTCTTCATCCCCTCGGTGAGAACGGCGTAAACCACCTCCATCAGCACGCGGAACTGGCGATCATCCTTGAGCTGTCCGAAGGCGCGCATCCAGTCCGGGTCGTTCATCATCTGCCCGAATACGCGGTGTTCGCGGCCCAGGCGCACATACTCGTCGATGAACCGCTCGAGCTTCTTGCGCGCGCTCATGTCCGGAGTCACGGCGCCCTCCCAGCGCGACACGATGTCCTGTGAGATATGCAGGATCATGCGCGACGCGAGGTCGGCCTTGTCGGCAAAGAGGCCGTAGAAGGTGCGCTTGGATGCGCCGGCCGCGTGGCACACGTCTTCCACGGTGGTCTTGCGATACCCGTAGCGCTCGAACACCGGCTCGGCCGCCTGGAAGAACGCCAGGCGCCGGGCATCGTCGCGTTCCGCGGAACCCGCCGCCTCCGGGGCCGGGCGCCCCTCATCCCCCGCCGCCTTGCGCCGAGGAAACTTTGTTCGATTTTTCGTTTCCACGGTTCCAAGATAGCCTCCCGGCCCCCGGGCTGTCAACCCCGGGGCGCAGGAAACTGCAAAAATGGGTGGGAAAAAGGAGGAACTACTTCAGCAGCACCAGCTTGCGCGTGAGCCGCTGCTTGCCGGCCTCGAGCACGTAGAAGTACACGCCGCTCGACGCGGCCCGGCCGTTGTCGTCGCGTCCGGTCCACACCACCTCGTGCGCTCCGCCCCCCTGGTCTTCGTCCACCAGGGTGCGCACCAACCGTCCCGACACCTCGAAGATCGAGAGACGCACGTGTTCCGGAGACGGCAGATCGTAGCGAATGGTCGTCTGCGGATTGAACGGATTGGGAATGTTTTGATGCAGCGTCAATTCGAGAGCCGCCATCGCCACGGTGGCGACCGTCGAGCGATAATCATCGCCCTTCGAGTCCTGCACCAGAAGCTGGTACGCGTACGTCTTTCCCGGTTGAACCGAGTCATCCACGTACCGGCCTTTCGCGTCGCCGACATCACCCCGTGTGATTTCGATCCGCGCACCGGTGCCTTCTCCCCGGAAGAGCCGGTACGAAGCAGGTGCACCGTCGAGCGACAGCTCCCAGCGAATCTCGACCGACGCCCCGGCTTGCACGGCATCAAACGACTGAAACGCCACCGGCAGGCCGCCGCCGCTTATGGCCAGCGTCCACATCGGACCGGTCACGCTCCAGTGTCCGTCGTTGGCGATGATGAACCACGGGTAGATACCCGAATACAGATTGGTCGTCTGGAATGATGTACTCGTCGTGGTTCCGAGGAGATCGGGGAACGTGTCCCACGTGAACATCATCACGCTGTACGTCACGACGTCGCCGTCGGGGTCACCCCCCTGCCAGCTCAGCAACGGGTTGATGCCGGTGGTGCCGCCGTTGGGCGGGTTTGGATTCGACGGAATGTACGGCGGGAGATTCGACGTACTCGACGTTCTGAACGTCCACACCGGGCCCGAGGTCTCCTGACCCGCCGGGTCGCGCGCCACCACGCGCCAGTTGTAGTCGGTGGACGTCGCCAGCAACCCGGGCGTGTAGGTCATGACGGCGATGTGATCGGCGACGAGCGGCGGCGCTGCGTCCGTTCCAAAATACAAATCGAACGTGAGCGGCTGGCTCTCGGGATCCGTCGCATTCCAGCGCAGCGAGATATTGATGGGCAGGCCGGTGGTGCCGTTGCCGGGCTGGATCACGGCCGGCACCGTGGGTGGATCATCCACGCCCTTGGTGGTGTAGTGCCACGTGGGCCCGCTGGTTTCCGCACCGAATGGATCGCGCGCCACGATGCGCCAGTAGTACATCGTCAGATACGACTGCAGTCCGGGATTGTAGGAATAGGTTGCGGAATGGGTTTCGATGTTGGTGGCCACCAGCGGTGGCGGATTGGACGTGCCCCAGTAGACATCGAACGTGAGCGGCTGCCCGTCGGGATCGGTGCAGCCCCACGCCAGCCCCGTGGTGACGCTGGCGCCCACGTATCCGTTGGACGGCGCCGGGTTGAACGGCGCAGCCGGCGGCAGGTTGGAGCGTGTGGTGAACGTCCACGTCGGTCCGTTGGCGGTCAGGCCGCCCGAATCCCGCGCCACAATCCGCCAGTAGTACGGCGTGTCCAACTGCAGTGACGTAACCAGGTACGACTTCGAGGAACGGTTGGACGCACGCAACGGCGGGTCAGCGGCCGTGCCGAAATAGATATCGTACGTGATCGCCTGTCCGTCGGGGTCGGTGCACTGCCACGAAAGCGTGACATTGAGGCCGACGTTCGACGCGCCGTTGGCCGGCGACGGACTGTACGGAACGGCGGGCGGTTCGTTCACCGCCCTGGTCGTGAACGACCACGTACTGCTGCTCCCCGTACCGCCGTAGATGTCGTGTCCTTCGACGCGCCACCAGTAGGTTGTCTGGTACGCAAGCGTCGCAGGCGTGTACACCGAACTCGTCTGGCCGGTCGAAACCTTTGGCGGCGACGTGGTGGTTCCCAGATACACGTCGTACGTGAGGGGTGAATCCCCGGTGCCGGTCCATGCAAGTATTGGCGTGAGCGGTAACCCGGTGGTGCCGTCGATTGGCGAGGTCAGGTAGACGGCCGGCGCGCGGTTGGCGGCGGTGGTGAAGTGCCAAACCGGGCCGGATGTCTCAGCTCCTCCCGAATTGCGCGCCACGACCCGCCAGTAGTACGTCGTGGTTCCCAGAAGCCGCCCCGGACGGTAGTCCCACGTGATCGTCCCGCCCAGGTTCGCCTCGCGCAACGGTGGGTCGGCATCCGTTCCCAGATAGAGATCACAGACAATAGGAAGCCCGTTGGGGTCGGTGGCCGACCAGCGCAGATCCGGCGCCACATCCACGTAGTTTGCGCCATCATCGGGAACCGGATTGTAGGGGGTGTTGGGCGCCTGTTCGTCGACGCTGCACGGGCACGTCTCGTCGGAATTGAAGTAGCTCGTCTTGGCCGTCATGACCACGCTGTTGTACGCGCAGTCGACCGCTTCCAGGTAACCCACCGTGGACTCGGCGACAATCGGAAACGGACAGCACGGCGTGGTGGTGCCATCGGCGAGATACTGAATGTCGAGCACGTTGACCGGATAGCCGTCGCAATCGGGGAGAGCGATCGAAATACCGGTTTGCGAGTCACCGATGGAATACATCCCGTAGGGAAGGATGTCCTGCACCCAGGTGGCGTGGAAGCACGCGGGAATGGGCGCAGCGAAGCGCACGCCTCGAATTCCGTCCCCGTACGAACGAACCACGACGTGCGCCGTGATCAGGCCGGAACTATTGCCGGAAAAACTGCAGGTGGTGCCGCCATCCGAGAAGAGACCGATGACGATTTCGGCGTTCGCCGGGACTGTCGTGGCAAGCACGGTGAGCACCATCACACCGATACGGACCAGACGTCGCATGTCGTGCCTCCCCGACGATACGTCGGGCCAACATCCCGTGGGGTGTCGCCGTTCTTGCGATCTCAAGCAACGGAAGTACTGCTGCGGCGAGAAGAGCGTACTCCTGTTTACCGCGCGGTTCAATCCCCCGCCGGTGCGCGGCGAATCGACCGCCGTTTCCAACCGTGACGGGTCCGGCTCCGGGCACGCTTCTTGCCGATAGGCCATACGTTCACAAGGCTTTATGAGACCCGGGACACGATGAAGGCCAGGTATCTCGTGATGGAATCAAAGCGCCGCTCACGGAAGTGCACGCGGGCCACAGCCCCGTATGCGCGCATCAGGTTCGCAATCTGCACGGCAGCAACTGTTGTCGCCGTGTGCCTGGGCACGAACGTCTCTCCCGCGCTGGCCACGCCGGAAAATATTACCCGCCACATGGACCATCAGCTGCGCGACGGCGCGGTGTCGTTGCCGCTGGACGCCGAGGTGGAATACAGCTACGCGCTGGCCTCGATCGGCAAGGGTGACCTGGAGGGCGCACGAACGCACCTGCAGTCATCCATCGCGCTGGCGCCGCATTTCACGGACAGCTATTTCACGCTCGCGCGCCTGGAAGCACGCCGGCTTTCCCCGGACGCCCTCTTCTGGTTCATCCAGGGAATCGTGATCTCGGCCCGCAGTTTCGACGCGCAGTCCCTGTTCGCCGCCAATGCGGGTGTGGCGTTGCTGCTGATCTTTCTGATCGCCACAGGTGTGCTGTGGGTATCGATGGCCATCCGCTATTTCCCGTTTCTTGCGCACCGTCTGGCGGAGTGGTTGAAGCGGCAGTTCAACGCCGCCGTCCCGCGCGCGTGCGCGTACGTGCTGTTGCTCGCGCCCTTCGTGCTGTTGCCCGCCTACCCGGTGGCGACCGCGCTGGTGATCCTGGCCACGTGGCCGTTCATGCAGCGGCGTGAGCGCGTGGTTGCGTTTCTTTCCGCGGGTGCGTTTGCTGCGCTCACCTGGTTTGCGCCCGTGATCGACCATTACTCGCCCATCGCCGACCCGTCGTCGCTCACCTCGCTCATCTCCGAGGCCAACGAATCCGCCGCCAATCCGACCCTGGCGGCTCTCATCGACGCCACGCCCGCACGCGGACTCGACGCCGAAAAGGAAACGGCGCTGGGCCTCTTGGCCATGCGGGCGGGTGAGCAGGAGACCGCCGTCGAGCACTTCCTGCGCGCCATCGAATTCAACAAGACCGCGTCGATCGCCTACGTGAATCTGGGAAACGTCTATTATCTGAATGGACAGTATGACAAGGCGCTCGAGGGCTACCGCAAGGCGGAGCAGGTCAATCCCATCGACGCCGTGGGCCAGTACAACCTGGCGCAGGCGTACATCAAGACGCTGCTCATGGATGAATCGTCGCAGGCGCTCAAGCGCGCCTCGCAGGCGGGCTTCGACCCCATCCAGGCCAGTTTCGCCGAACGCGCGCGCGCCACGTGGTCCATCTATCCGCGCATTTACGGCGCGCGGGAGTTCTGGCGCATGGCCGCCGTCGAGGGAAGCCACGCCAACGCCGCCGTGATGTCGACGGCCATCACCACCGCCACCGGCACCTCACCGCGAATCGGGTTCATCATCGTGGCGGCTGCGCTCCTGCTTTCGCTCATCGGCACACCCTTTATCAAGCCCGTGCGCCTCGCCTTCCAGTGTTCGAACTGCGGCGAGATCACCTGCAGCAGCTGTTGCAGCGACGACCGCGGCACGATTACGTGCAGCGCCTGCAGCAAGGCGGTGGC
>DASRYI010000379.1:0-2729 GCA_035687255.1 Candidatus Krumholzibacteriia bacterium
TGACTTCGAGAAGCGCTACGGCTCGAGCTTCATGGCGCTGCAAACCGGGCCACTGTACGCGTTCGCGGGCGCGCTCTTCCTGGCGGTCATCGTACGCTACTGGATCCGGCGCCGGCGCAAATTTGCGCGACTCGACGACTAGCGGAGTGCTATCGTCCTCGCCATGGTGACAAAGCGCGCGCGGGTCCTGTCACGGACATCCCCGGACCGGCTTCGCTGCGCTCGCCGCCGAAGGCCCCTGTCCGTGCCACCCGCGAGCGAGCACGCGTGTACCAGTTGACATGAAGTACCGATTTCTCGTTGTTCTCGCACTTCTTCTCTCCGGTTGCACGGCGTCGGCGCCGGGGCCGTCGAAACCGCTTCCGCCGCACTGTTTCTCGTTTGCGGTGTTCGGCGATGCGCCCTATCGCTTCTGGGAGGAGGGGCGGTTTCGCGAGGTCATCAAGGACGTGAATCGCTCCGACGTGTCGTGGCTGATTCACGTGGGCGACATCTTCTGGGTTCCGTGCTCCGACGACCACTATCAGAACCGTCTGAAGGCTCTCAATTCCATCCAGTGCCCGGTGATATACACGCCCGGCGACAACGAGTGGTGCGATTGCGGTAAGCTGCTGGCGGGCCACTACACGCCGGCCGAACGCCTGGCGTACCTGCGCTCCACCTTCTTCGCCCGCCCGGGGTGGAGCCTGGGTGCGCATCCCATGCGCGTCACCTCGCAGGCGGAAAATCCGGCGTATTCCACATACGTCGAAAACGTGCGCTGGGTGTACGGCGGCTTTGTGTTTGCCACCGTCCACATGGTGTACGCGGATCGCGCCGCGGAGAGCGACACGCTCAGCGTGCATCGATCGCGCGCGGCCATCAAGTGGATGGACGAGGCGTTTGCCATGGCGGCGCGCGACAGCCTGCACGGCGTGGTCATCGCGATGCAGGGGGACCCCGGCCTCTATTACAACCGGCACGTGCCGGATTCGTTTCTGCCCTTCGTCGACCGGCTCGAGTACCGCACGAAGCACTTCCCGGGGACCGTGATTCTCATCCACGGCGATTCGCACATCCAGCGCTACGACCAGCCGCTCAAGGACGAGCACGGCACGCCCTACCCGAACTTCTGGCGCATCGAAGGCTTCGGATCGCCGCGCGTGGGATGGGTGCGGGTGGTGGTGGATTCGCTCTCGGGAAAGATCGTCGAGGTCGATCCGCGCAAGATGAAGGGCTGGTGGACGCCCTAGACCGCCCGGCGCGGGCGAAAGTCGCGTCTTTACAATCCGTCACCCGGTCTCTGGACGCCACCGCACTCCAGACGTTATTCTCTTCGGTATGGACGAACACCTTCAGGCTCAGATCGACGCCGCCGCAAAGTTCGAAGAACACTTCGTGCCCGCGCTGTTCGATCAGTGGACCGACCTCGTCACCGGCGCCGCCGGCGTGGACACGGGACAGCGCGTTCTCGACGTGGCCTGCCGCACCGGTTGCCTGGCGCGCGAAGCCCGGCGCAAGGTGGGGGAGAAGGGGCATGTGGTGGGAAGCGACGCCAGCGAGGCCATGATCACGGTGGCGTCACGCATCGCGCCCGAGATCGAATGGAAAGTGGCGAACCCGCATCAGCTCCCCTTCGACGACGCGTCGTTCGACGCCGTCGTGAGCCAGTTCGGACTGGTGTACTTCAAGGAGCGCGTGTCGGGACTGCGGGAGATGATGCGGGTGCTGAAGCCGGGCGGGAAGCTCGCCGTCGCCGCCTGGGAATCTCTCGACGACGTTCCTGCGTACGCGATTTTGATCGCGCTCCTGCAGCATCTGGTGGGACGCCGCGCGGCGGACGTGCTGCGCATTCCGTTCTCGCTGGGAAGCGTCGAGCTGCTCAAACCGCTCTTCGACGAAGCCGGTATCACCGCGGAATTCACGCGCCATGAGGGCATGGCCCGCCATCCCAGTGTGCGCGCGTGGGTGCTGACGGACGTGAAGGGCTGGTTCCCGCTGGTGGATGTGGTGCTCAAGAAAGAGGAATACGACGCGCTGATCGAAGAAGCCGAACGCGCGCTCCACTCCTTCATCCATCCCAACGGAACCGTCGAGTTTCCCATCGGCATCCATCTCGCCACCGCGACCCGCTGATCGGGAGTGGCGGGTCCGCCAATCGGCACCCGGGCGGCTTGACGGCGGTCCCGGCGGCCGGTGTACCATGCATTCGTGCCGCCGCCGAAAGACATTACCCGGATGCTCGCCGAAATCACCGGCGGCAATCCGGAGGTGGTCAACGCCCTCCTGCCACTGGTCTACGACGAGCTGCATGCGATTGCGCAGAACCAGCTCCACCACGAACGCAAGGATCACACCCTCAACGCCACCGCTCTCGTTCATGAGGCCTATCTCAAGCTGGTCGACCAGAGCCGGGTCACGTGGCAGAATCGCGCCCATTTCCTGGGTGTGGCGGCGCGCGCCATGCGGCGCATCCTGATCAACTACGCGGTGGCGCGCCGGGCGGAGAAACGCGGCGGCGAAATGATCGCCACCACCTATAACGACGACATGCTGCCGCGGGAATCCGCGGCCGACGATCTGATTGCCCTCGACGATGCGCTCACGCGCCTGCAGAAACTCGACGAGCGGCAGGCGGCGGTGGTCGAATACCGTTTCTTCGGCGGCCTGACCCAGGAAGAAATCGCCGAGGTGCTGGGCGTGTCGGTGCCCACCGTCAAACGCGACTGGCGGCTGGCGCGCGCGTGGCT
>DASRYI010000380.1:0-5392 GCA_035687255.1 Candidatus Krumholzibacteriia bacterium
CCTTGAATCCGCGGCGATCGTGGCGGTGCAGCACGTCGACAACGGCGCCGCGCGCCCGCAACGAGACGGCTGTCTGCTGCACGAGCTCCGCCGTGGCATCGGTGGAATCGTCGAGCACCTGCACGCGCAGCTTGCCGCGCGGATAGCGCATCACGGCCGCGGCCTCGATGGCCCGGCGCGCCACGTACATCTCGTTGTAGAGCGGAATCTGGACCGTCACCGACGGCCATTCGGCGCCGGGCCGGGCCGGCGCCGCGGGCCGCTGCTTCCACTTGTAATGCCGGTGATACAGAAACAGAAGCAGGTAACGGTGCAGCCCGTACACGGACAGCACCGCCAGCACCGCGAAGTATGCGTAGACTATGAACGACTGCCAGGGTTGCATGAATTGGTTCCACGGCGTGTGCCGGGCGCCGTCCGTGCGACGCCCGGCGTTCGCGCGCTACGACGCACTATCCCTTGCGGCGTTCCTTTTCCTTGAGATTGGCCCACACGCTTTCGGGCTTCACCCCGATGGTCTTGTACACGAACGAGTAGAGGTCGGCCTGTTCCTCGATCTGCTTGGAGGTCGGCTTGCCGCCGCCGTGTCCCGCCCGGGTTTCGATGCGAATCAGAATGGGGTTGTCGCCGCCGTCGTCGGCCTGCAACGTGGCCGCGAACTTCTCCGCGTGCGCCGGGAACACGCGGTCGTCATGATCCGCCGTGGTGATCAACATGGGCGGGTACTTCACGCCGGGTTTCACGTTGTGAAGCGGCGAGTACTTGATCAGGAATGCAAAGTCCTTCGCGCTTTCCTCGGCGTTGCCATAATCGGAAACCCAGTACTTGCCGATGGTGAACTTGTGGTAGCGCAGCATGTCGATGACGGGCACCCGGCACAGCACCGCGCCGAAGAGATCCGGCCGCTGCACGGTGACGGCCGCGGTCAGCAGGCCGCCGTTGCTCCCGCCCTCGATCACCAGCAGTTTTTTCTGCGTGTACTTCTGCGCGATCAGATACTCGCCGCCCGCGATAAAGTCGTCGAAGACATTCTGCTTGCGGTCGAGCACTCCCTGCTGGTGCCATTCCTCACCGTATTCACCGCCGCCGCGCAGGCAGGTGAGCGCGTACACGCCGCCGTTTTCCAGCCACACCAGCCGGGAGGCCGAGAACGAGGGCGTCATGCTGATGTCGAATCCGCCGTACCCGTACATCAGGGTTGGATTGTTGCCGTCCAGTTTGATGCCCTTTTTGGCGGTAATGAACATCGGAATCCTGGTCCCGTCCTTCGACGCGTAGAAGACCTGTTTGGTCTCGTACTGCGACGGGTCGAAGTCCACTTTCGCGGCGTGGAACACGGCGCTGGTATGCGTCGCAAAATCGTACCGGAACGTGGTGGTGGGATACGTGAACGACGTGAACGTGTAGAACATCTCCGTGTCCTCGCGGCGCCCGGAGGTGGCATCCACGGTCCCGATGGTGGGCAGCGCGATGGTGCGGCCCGGGGATCCGTCCAGGTCGTAGATCAGGAGCGTGTGATGCGCATCCTGCATGTAGGTCACCACGAGCTGGTTGTTCACCAGCGACACGTGGTCAATGACGTCGTTGCGCTGCGGAATGATCTCTTTCCAGTGCTCGCGCGCCGGATTGTTGAGATCGATCGCAATCACGCGCCCACGCGGCGCATCGAGATCGGTGCGCAGGTAGACCGTCGACCCGATGTTGTCGATGGGCTGGAACGACGCGAGGTCGTTTTCGATCAGATGAACGAATTTGCCATCGCCGTCCTGCGCGGCGTAGTAGATGCCGTTCCGGGGGTCGGTGCCGTGGTAGACGAACAGCATCACATACTGGCCGTCGTCGGTTGAAAACGGCTCGAAACCCAGCTCGGGGTTCTGTTCGTCCTGGTACACGATCACGTCCGCGGACTGGGGCGTGCCCAGCGCATGCCAGCACACGCGGCTGTGGATTCCCTGCTCCTCATGGCCGGGCTCGCCTTCGCCCGGAAAGCGGTTGTACCAGAAGCCACTCTTGTCGTTCTTCCACGCAATGCCCGCAAACTTGCACCACTTGAGGACTTCGTCGTAGTCCTTGCCGGCGTCGATGTCGCGCACGTGCAGTTCCTGCCAGTCGCTGCCCGCGGTCGAAAGCCCGTAGCCGAGCATGGTGCCGTCTTTGGAATAGCTGGTGGTGGTCAGCGCCACCGTGCCGTCGGCGAGCAACTTGTTGGGATCGAGCACCACCACCGGGTCGCCGCCGTTCACCTTCTGCATGTAGAGCACGGCCTGATTCTGCAGACCGTCGTTCCGAGTATAGAAGTAGCGGTCGCCGTGACGAACGGGCACCGAATAGCGCTCGTAGTTGAAAAGTGTCTTCAGGCGGGCCTCGATGGCCTCGCGCGCGGGGTAGGAATCGATGTAGCTGCGCGTGAGCACGTTTTCGGCGTCGACCCATGCCCGGGTCTCCTTCGAATCCGGATCCTCCATCCAGCGGTAGGGGTCGGCGACTTTGGTGCCGTGGTAGTCGTCCACAACATCGCCCTTTCTCGCCTCGGGATATTTGTACTTCTTCGCCACGGCTGCGGAGTAGTCGGTCATCAGAATCGTCCCTGCGGTGATGGCCGCCACAAGCGTGATGGCGGTACCTGTGATTGCCCTGTGCATTGTGTCCTCCATGAGCGGAGCCGTGGGGTCGGCTGCACCGTGCCGCATTATACACAATTGCTGCGCACCGTACTCCCATTCCGGCGTGACTTGACTTGGATGCCGTGCGGGCGTATTGTCGGGACAAACACGGGGTGCTCGTTTGCCGCAAACGGGCTGAGATCAAACCCGACCACCTGATCCGGGTAATGCCGGCGAAGGGAAACGACGACAACCGCCGACCTCCCGCCATCAGGTGTGGATCGGCGGTTTTCATTTTGAGTCATCCTTCCAGCACATCGCGCATCGTCATTGTCGGCGCCGGCGTCATCGGACTGTCCGTTGCCTGGCGCCTGGCCCGCGAGAATGCGGGCCACCGCATCCTGCTGCTCGACGCAAACCGCGCGGGCGAGGGCACCAGCCGCGTCTCCGCGGGAATGATCGCCCCCATCGCCGAAGCCGGTTTCGAAGACCCGCACTTCATCCAGTTCGCGCGCAAGAGCCGCGAGCGCTATCGATCGTTTATCGCCGAGGTCTCGGCCGACGCCGACACCCCCGTCATGCTCGGCGAAGAAGGCTCCATTATCATCGCCATTCATCGCGATGACGTGGACGCCATGCGCCGCGTGTACGATCACCGGCGCCACGCCGATCTCCCCGTGGAATGGCTCACGGGGTCGCAGGCGCGCGAAATCGAGCCCACATTGACGCCGCGCGTCAGCGCCGCCATGTGGATCGCGTACGACGGACAGGTGAACACACGCGCGCTGCTCCCGGCGCTGGTGCGGGCGTGCATCGGCCGCGGCGTGGAATTGCGCGAGGGCGCACGCGTGTCGCGTATCGTGACCGACGGCGACGCGGTCATGGGTGTGGAGGTCAACGGTGAAGGCGTGGACGCCGACGTGGTGGTGCTGTCCGCCGGCGCCTGGTCGGGAACCATCGGCGGGCTGCCCGGGGACGTGGCGCCGCAGGTGCGCCCCATTCGCGGCCAGATCATGCGCCTCAAACGCATGCCGGATTTTGCAACCACGCACGTGGTGCGCGGACCCCGCGCCTACCTGCTCCCCAAGGACGACGGCACGGTGGTGGTGGGCGCCACGCAGGAGGAGGCCGGGTTCGACGCCACCGCCACGGCGGGAGGCATCAAGGGGATTCTCGAAAACGCCTGGGAAATGGTACCTTCTATATACGATCTACCGATCGAACGGATCGAAGTCGGGCTGCGTCCCGGAACGCGCGATCATCTGCCGCTCATCGGCCCCACGCGCATCCGCGGGCTCGTCATGGCAACGGGGCACTTCCGCCATGGCATTCTGTTTGCACCGACGACGGCGGATGCCGTGTGTAGCGGCATCACGCATGGAGATTTTGGAGACGATGTGGCCGCATTCGCGCCGGAGCGCTTCGCAAGCGCCCGGTAGAAAGTGAGCACTCATGGTCATCGTACTTAACGGCAAGAAGATGGATGTGCATGACAACGTCACTCTCGGCGCCGTGCTCCGCGACACCCATGTCGCGGACGACACGGACGGCGTCGCCATTGCCATCAATGATGCCGTGGTACCGAGACGGCAGTGGAGCGACCTTCACCTGCACGACGGCGACACCGTCGAGGTGATCCGCGCGGTGCAGGGCGGCTAGACAGGAATGACCGCGCCCACGCGCGATACCGACACCCTGGTGATTGCCGGGCGCGAATTCAGATCGCGCCTGATCGTCGGCACATCGCGTTATCCCGACCCTCATGTCATGCTCGACGCGCTCACGGCCAGCGGCACCGAACTGGTGACGGTGGCCGTGCGGCGCGTCAGTCTGAGCGACGGATCCAAAGAGAGTTTCATTTCGATGCTGCGGGGCAAGTTTGCCGTGCTTCCCAACACGGCCGGCTGTTACACCGCCAAAGAAGCCATCCTCACCGCCCAGCTGGCGCGTGAGGCGCTGGACACCAACTGGATCAAGCTCGAGGTGATCGGCGACGAGGAAACGCTCTTTCCCGATGTTCCCGAGCTGCTGAAGGCGGCGGAAGCGCTGCTCGCGGACGGCTTCGTGGTGCTTCCCTACTGCAACGACGACCCCATCACCTGCCGCAAACTTTCCGACATGGGCTGCGCGGCGGTGATGCCTCTGGGCGCGCCCATCGGCTCGGGGATGGGCATTCGCAATCCGTACAACCTGCGCATCATCCGGGAGCAGTGCAACATTCCCCTGATCATCGATGCCGGTGTGGGCACCGCCTCCGATGTCGCGGTGGCAATGGAGCTGGGTATCGACGGCGTGCTGCTGAACACCGCCATCGCGCAGGCCAAGCACCCGGTGCAGATGGCCACGGCCATGCGCTACGCCGCCGAGGCGGGCCGGCTCGCCTACCACGCGGGACGGATTCCGAAGCGCCTGTATGCAACCGCGTCGAGTCCCGAAGAAGGCATCATCGGCCGCGACGAATGATCGATTTTCGCTTCTACCTGGTCACCGATAGAACGCTGTGTGCGCCGCGTTCGCTGGCGTCGGTGGTGCACGACGCATGTGTGAGCGGTGTGCGCGCGGTGCAGCTGCGCGAGAAGGACTTCTCCGCCAGCGACGTGGTGTCGTCCACGACGCGGCTGGTGGGATTGCTGCATCCACAGGGCGCCAAACTCTTCGTCAACGTGGCCACCGTCGAGGACGACACCCTTTCCATCATTGCCGCCAGCCCCGGCGTGGATGGATTTCACGTGCCCGATGATCCCGACCTGCTGGCGCACATCCGGCGCACGTTTCCCGATCACCTGATC
>DASRYI010000381.1:0-2033 GCA_035687255.1 Candidatus Krumholzibacteriia bacterium
GCGCTTCTACCGTCCCATCAGCGACCTCTCGGAAAAGTACAACGTGCTGCAGGCGGCGATGGCGTCTTCGGAGCGGATCTTCGCCGTGCTGGACCGCGAGCCGCGCATCGTGGATCCGGGGGCGCCCGCACCCATTCCCGACGCGCCCAGCGAAGTGGTGTTCGACCATGTGTCGTTCACCTACAGCACGGGCGACGAGGTGCTCCACGACGTGAGTTTCAGGGTGGCCGCGGGCGAGAAGGTGGCCATCGTCGGATACACCGGCGCGGGCAAGACCACCATCATCAGCCTGCTCTCCCGGTTCTATGACGTGAACCAGGGCCATATTCGCGTCGATGGCCGCGACGTGCGCGAATATCGCCTGGGCGAGTTGCGGCGGCACATCGCCACGGTGCTGCAGGACGTGTTTCTGTTCTCGGGAAGCGTGGCGCACAATATCCACCTGGGAAACCCTGACATCGGTGAAGAGAAGATCCGCGAGGTCGCGCGTTACATCAACGCGGAACGCTTCATCGAACGCCTGCCGGAGAAGTACGAGGAGAACGTGGGCGAACGCGGGAGTTCGCTCTCCGTGGGCGAGCGGCAGCTGTTGTCGTTTGCGCGCGCGCTGGTATACGACCCCCGGGTTCTGGTACTCGACGAGGCCACATCCAGTGTGGATACCGAGACCGAGTATCTGGTGCAGGACGCGCTGCGCAAGTTCATGGCCAACCGCACCTCGATCGTGATCGCGCACCGCCTCTCCACGATTCGCTATGTTGACAGGATCATCGTGCTGCACAAGGGCCGCGTGATCGAAGAGGGCACGCACGCCGAACTGCTGGAGAAGAACGGCCACTACGCGCGGCTGTACGAACTGCAGTTCAAGGATCAGGAGAAGACACAACTACTGGAGTGAACCCATGTATATTCTGCGAATCGAACACCGCGTTCCGGACTTCGAACACTGGAAGAAGGTTTTTGACAGTGACCCGGTGGGACGCGAGAAAGCGGGCGTGCGGCGGTACCGCGTGTTGCGCCCCGCGGACGACGCCAACTACGCCATGGTGGATCTCGAATTTGACACCCGCGAAGCGGCCGGCAATCTGTTGGCGTCGCTGCGGGTGCTGTGGAAGCGGGTGGAGGGTGACGTCATGACGGGGCCACAGGCCCGGATCATCGAACTGGTGGAAGCACGCGAGCTGTAACTGCGCAGGGAGGCATACACGATGAACAGCCAGGCCGAGAAGGGAAGGCTTTTTCGCGAGCTGCATGCACGTGAAGGAGCCTTTGTCATCCCCAACGTATTCGATGCCGGTAGCGCGCGCATCATGCAGCACACCGGTTTTGCGGCCGTCGCCACCACCAGCGCGGGTGCGGCCTACACCATGGCCACCGTGGACCAGCGCGTCAGCCGTGACGCCATGCTGGCGCACGCGCGGGCCATCGTTGCCGGTACCGACCTGCCCGTGAGCGCGGATCTCGAGAACGGCTACGGCCACGATCCCGCCACGGTCGCGGAAACCGTGCGTCTGGCGGCGCACACCGGACTGGTGGGGTGTTCCATCGAAGACGGCACGCAAATCGAAAACGACCCCATCTACGATATCGGCAAGGCGGTGGAACGTGTTCGCGCCGCCGTCGAGGCCGCCCACTCGCTGCCCTTCACGTTCACGCTGACGGCGCGTGCGGAAAACTACGTGACCGGACGTCCCGATCTGCGCGACACCATCCGGCGGCTGCAGGCGTACCAGGACGCAGGCGCGGACGTTCTGTTTGCGCCCGGGCTCACCGACCGCAATGACATTGCCACCGTCGTGAAATCCATCGACCGGCCGCTGAACGTGGTGGTGGGCCTGGCCGGCTTCGTTGCCGGTGTTGCGGACCTGACGGCACTGGGCGTGAAACGAATCAGCGTGGGAAGTTCGCTCACCCGCGCCATGTACACCGCGGTTCTGAACGCGGCGCGCGAGATGCGCGAGCACGGTACCTTTGCGTTTGCAAAGGAGGCCGTGGGTTCCGCGGAACTGGAAAAAATGTTCAACCCGTAGCCG
>DASRYI010000382.1:0-11069 GCA_035687255.1 Candidatus Krumholzibacteriia bacterium
GTGGGACCCGGCCGCCACTCGCGCGCGCGACGATCGCGTCTATCCTAATCGTCCCGCGCTGTTCATGCAGAAAGAAAAATGGTGGAGATGAGCGGATTCGAACCGCCGACCTCCTCGTTGCGAACGAGGCGCTCTCCCAACTGAGCTACATCCCCACCGTATGACGGTGCCGGCCCCGGGGGGCCGAAATCTATGATTATGAGAATGGCGGAGAGAGAGGGATTCGAACCCTCGGAACGCTTGCGCGCTCAACGGTTTTCGAGACCGCCCCATTCGACCGCTCTGGCATCTCTCCGGCGGCATACTACCCTATCGCCGGAGGAGAAGGCAAGCGCGTAAACTACCGCACCTTAATGGGGATAGGACGTTGGTCCTCCCCGATCGCCACCATGGAAAACAGGCCCGTGACGGCGTGGGTCCGGTCCGATGTCAGCATGTGCTCGATGAACACATCCACCCTCACTTTGAGGCTGGTCGTGCCCAGATGCTCCACCCGGCCCACCAGTTCGACGATGCTGCGCGAGGGAATGGGATGTTTGAAATCGGTGCGATCGATGGACACCGTCACAAAGGGACAACGTCCAAAGCGCGCCGCCGTGATGAACGCAATCTCGTCCATCCACGAGAGCAGAATGCCGCCGAACAGCGTGTCGTAGATGTTGGTCGTCCCCGGCGCCACCACCTTGGCGATCCGCGTCTCGGATTCCTCGACGCGCTGCGCCAGGGCGCCACGGGTCAGGTCACGCTCCATCTGCCTCCCACGCCGCGCGGCGCATCTCGATCTCGTCCACCACCGCCCACTGTTCTTCGGGACTCATGTCTTCCCAGGCCTCGATTTCGTCCAGTGTGCGCATACAACCGACGCACATACCAGCGGCTCGGTCAACGACACAGACGTCGGTACAGGGTGAAGGCGGAGGATTGCGGCGGTCCTGGCGCATGGCTTTCTCATTTTACGTGATCGGCGCGGACCGCGCAAAGCCCTCTGAAACCTCGCGCGCAATCTGGAAGGAACGCTCGCAGGTGGCGGGGCTCGAGCCCGCCAGCCCGCATGAGGCCGTGATCAGTGACCGGGCGGCGATCCGGTCGGCGGCGCCGCTCTCGGCGCCGGCCAGTGTCGCCACCGCGCTCTGCCAGCGTTCGACAATCGCGTCCGCGTGCACGCCCGCCAGATCGTCGAGCGTGGGAACCCACCCCCAGGCCAGGTAGCCACCGGCGTCCACGAAAGACCGCGCGTCGGGATCGGCCGCAAATACCGCCCCGCCATGGTGGGCGTCGAAGGAAAAGAGGTCGGCCTCGATCTCGCACAACACCGCCGTGGGAATTTCGTCGCAGCAATGGATCCCCACCAGCACGCCCGGACGCCGCACACGCAGGATCACCGAGCGGAGAACCTCGACGATGGCGTCACGCCGCAACGGATTCTGGCGCAGGGCCATGCCCAGATAGGCCTCGTCGAGCACCAGAATCACCGCCGGCGAACACGCGAGCAGCGCATCCACCTGCCAGCGCGCGAGACGCACGATGTAGTCGGCGATCGCCGGCCGGAAGCCGGGATGATCGATGAATGCGGTGCCATCGCTCACCAGCGAGCAGGCGGTGGTCACCGGACCCATCATCTGTCCCTTCACCGCGCGTGCCCCCGCAAACGCGCCCTGCCGGGACGCCTCCACGAAGGCGAAGAATCCGGCTGCATGCGACGGATCAAACGCGGCGTCACCCTTTTCGATGGCATCGAAGAAGCGGGACGCGCGGTCCGCGCTGATTCCGAAGGAGTACTCGCCGCGCAGCGGCGTCAGGTGCCGCATGTGGGCCCCGAACGTCTGCGGCAGCATGGCCTCACGCGGCGACATGCGGCGCAGCTGGGGCCAGAACGGCACCTGCGGGCACCAGCGGGCGATGAATTCGAGGGCGGGTTCGGTGGCCGGAAACGGAAGGCTGCCCACACCCGTCACCGCACCGTCGGCACACAGCCACGGCG
Source organism: Candidatus Krumholzibacteriia bacterium (assembly GCA_035687255.1). Lineage (GTDB taxonomy): Bacteria > Krumholzibacteriota > Krumholzibacteriia > WVZY01 > JAKEHA01 > JAKEHA01. The sequence continues at coordinate 1,982 of DASRYI010000382.1, forward strand.
TGTCGGCGCGGGACATCGCATTGCGGGGAGCGATCGGCATGGTCGGCCTGGCTACGTTTCCTGTTGAGTGGTGATGGCGGAGAGAGAGGGATTCGAACCCTCGAAGCGGTTTCCCGCTTACACGCTTTCCAAGCGTGCTCCTTAAGCCACTCGGACATCTCTCCGCCGGATCATGTGGCTGTGCGGCGCTGCGCAAAGAACTTCTGCATCAATTCGCGGCAGGCCTCTTCTTCCACACCACCGATCACCGCGATGCGCTGCATCAGGCGCGGCTCGTCGGGAATGGAGAAGATACTGCCGCACGCACCCGTGCGCGGTTCGCGCGCACCGAACACCACGCGCGGGATTCGCGCCAGAATTACCGCGCCGATACACATCACGCACGGTTCGACGGTGCAATACAGGACGGCCTGTTCCAGGCCGTGGACGCCGACCGACTTCGTTGCCTCCCACAGCGCGCGCATTTCCGCGTGCTCGAAGGGCTGGCCGGAGCGTTCGGTGTGATTGTGCCCGCGTCCGATGATGCTTCCGTCGCTCACGATCACGGCGCCCACCGGCACCTCGCCGTCGCGAAAGGCGGCGTTGGCTTCATCCAGCGCCGCCCGCATCCAGCGGACATCGCGGTCCTGGCTCAAGACAATCAGCGCGCCGGCAGACCGCTCACCAGCGACGCCGCCACCTTCGCGGCCACGTCCTCGAACGGCGGCGCGCGGTGGGTCTTGGCGCCCATGTCGGCCCGAATCACGCCCGTCCCGCTGGTCACCATCTGGCGGTCGGCGGCCTCGCTGCTGGCCCCTTCAAGGTAATCCTCGTCGGTGCACCGGAAGAGCACGCTGCCATCGGTGGCGCTCACGATGGTGATGGTCGCGCCCACGTAGGTGGCGGGGGTCCCGGTTTCGCGCGCATCCAGCTCGTCTTTCTGCCACAGGTCCACCACCGGGATCAGGAACGCGTCGCACTGCAGCTCTTTGGCCAGCGGCGTCAGAAATGTCATGTCGGGTTTGTCCGTGCCCGCGTAATCCCGCAGGAACTTGTTGTACGCATCCATCGACGACGTCTTCTGGATGGTGTACTCGATGGTCGTGGTCGCGATGAATTTGTAGTCCGTGCGCGTCTGCAGCTCGTTCACAAGATACTTCCCCATGATCTGGGGAGCGAGGTTGTCGGGATCGTCTGCCTGTGCCAGCGAGCTCGCGCAATCCATCACGGCGATCTTCTCAACCACCTTGTGCCCGGACGCGTTGGTCTTGCTGAAGCGCGGATCGACAAAGACATTGACCGGATGCTCGCGCTGGCATGCCAGCAACACCAGCCCCAGCCCGATCATCGCCAGTCGTTTTCGCATTGCAGTACTCCTCCCGTCAGGCCATCACCGTGTAAGCCCGAACAGCGTAATGGCGCCGGGCCCGCCCTGTCAACCGCACCGCGTCCTTTTGACACCGTCATGCGCCTGCGCGTACACTCGCGGGCGTGACCACCGCGACATCCGATTCGCGCCGCATGCTGCTGCTCGGCGACGCGCGACAGGTGCACCTGCAACGGTGGGGTGCATACTTCGCGGGTCACGGTTACGATGTGCTGACGGTTTCACTGGAGACCGCGGCCGAATTTCCCACCCGCTACGTCCATCTGCCGGTGCCCGGTTTTCTTCCCGACGCCCTGCGCTACCCGCTGGCATGCCCGGCGCTGAAGCGCATCATGCGCCGCTTCCGCCCCTCCGTGATCAGCGCGCACTTCGTGCCCAACTACGGGCTGATGGCGGCGCTCGTGGCCGGCGCGCCCTGGGTGCTGAGCGCGTGGGGCAGCGACATCATGACGCTGCCGGAACGCAGCCGCTTCCACGGCTGGCGCACACGCTTCGTGCTCGACCGCGCCCCGTGGGTCACCTCCGACGCCGACGTGTTGACCGAGAAGATCCGCGGGCTGGGTGTGCCCGCCGAACACATTCTGACGTTTCCCTACGGCGTCGACACCTCGCAGTTCGTACCCGGGGCTCCGGCACCGCAACCCGGCCCGCTGGTGCTCTCCAACCGCAAGCTGGAAACACTCTATCGCGTGGACGTCGCCATCGACGCGTTTTCCGCCGTCCTCGAAGCGCTTCCCGACGCCGCGCTCACGGTGGCCGGCGGGGGCGCCGAGCACGACCGGCTGGTGCAGCGCGCGGACAGCAGCACGGGCGCATCGCATGTTCGTTTCGTGGGCGCAGTCGATCACACCCACATGCCGGTGCTGTTGCGCGAACACCACATCTACGTGTCCACGTCGCCCCACGACACCACCTCGGTGTCCCTGCTCGAGGCCATGGCGGTGGGCCTGTTCCCCGTGGTCACCGACATCCCCGCCAATCGCGAATGGATCGTGGACGGCGAAAACGGCCGTCTGGTTCCCCCCGGCGAGGCCACGCGGCTGGCGGTGGCGATCATCGATGCATGGCGCGACTCGGGGCTCCGGGAACGCGCACGCCGGCGCAACGCCGAAATCATCGCGACGCGCGCGCGCTGGGAGGAGTCCATGCGACCCGTGCGCGACCTGTTCGACCGGCTGAGTGCGCGCGATTGAATGCGCTGACGCGCGGCTTGACACAACACCACGTTTGCGAAAGACTGGCAGCATGATTGCACGTCAACGAATCGGATGGTTTCTGGTGGTGGCGGGTGCCGGGTTGCTGGCCGCGTCGGGCATGACCTGGAACCGGCATGCGCCGCACCTGCGGGAAATGCGCACGCAGAATGACATGCTCGCCGATTCGGTCAAGAATGTGCACGCTGCCCTGATCCACCAGAGCCTGCTGCTGCGGGGCCTGCAGGAAAATACCAGCAGCATCCCCGACACCGTACGCCGCTACGGCGCCGGCCAGATGATGGAAGCAGGACAGGCCTACAGCAAGGCCATCCGGAAACTCGAGATGCAGGAGCGGGATCTCAATCTGCAGATCAGCGCGCTCGAACGCGATACCGAGCGCGAGCAGCACGCCGCGCGCTCCGCCACCACCATCCCGGGAGCGGCGGGCCTGCTGGTGCTCATCGTCGGCGCCGCGATGGCGCTGGTACCCGCACGGCGGGTTGGCGCTTGACGACCCTCTGCCCCCCGACTATCCTTCGCTGACCCAATTCTGCTTCGCCGGGCCGCGCGAGCAGGCATCCTGATACAGGCGTACTGGAAGGAGCACGCTGCATGACGTACGTAGTCACGGGCAATTGTCAGAGGTGTCGTTTCACCGATTGTGTGGTGGTGTGTCCGGTGGACTGCTTCCACGGCGACGCCGAAATGCTCTACATCGATCCCGATTCGTGCATCGATTGCGATGCTTGCGCGCCCGAATGCCCCGTCGAGGCCATCTTCCCGCTCGAGGACGTTCCCGACGACCAGAAGGAATGGATTCAGATCAACGCGGAGCGCGCGTCGGCCAGTCCGCTGGTCACCGACAAGCAGCCGGCGCTGCCTACCGCGGAAGCGCGCAAAAAGGAACTCGGCTTTTAGGGCGTTCGCCCGGCCGTCACGTGTGAAAAGGGCTCCGGTCATCCGACCGGAGCCCTTCGTGTTTGTGCAGCCTCGTTCTCTAAGGACCGGACGAGCACGCGTTCGCGCATGCGCGCTGCCGCGTCCGCTAGCTCTGCTTGGGCTTGTCGCGCAGCAGATCCTTGCGCTTGAGGTGAATGCTGTCGAAGCTGTTGGCCGAGATCACGTAGTACCAGTGGGCAAAGCGGCCGTTGAGATCGTCCACGCGCTTCCTGGCCGCATCGATGGCCTTGGCGTCCTTGAGCTCGGGGTCGACCGCGGTGGTGATCATGAGGTAGCGGTTCTCGCCGGTCTGGCCGGGCTTGTGCGTCTCCGTCGAGTCGCCCGCGCTCACTGCCGTACCCTGGCCGAAGGCCACCTCGCCAAACCGCAGGGTGTACAGCACGCCGTCTTTGGTGTGCACCTGCAGTTCGCCCTCGTTGGACACCAGCCGCCCATCACGTGCAAAGTAGAAGCCGTGGTCCTGGAGTGACATCAGGTCCGACTGCGTGATGGAAATGCCGCCGGTGGCGCGCGTCAGCGACGCGGTGAGTCCGTCCGGCTTGGGGCGAACGCCCTCGATGGACAACTGGTCCACGGCGCTCACCAGGTTGTTCATCTTGTAGGTGTCGACTTCCTTCCCCGCGGGCAGGCCCGCCATCTTCCAGGTGTCGCCATCCTTGGACAACGTCACTTCGTCGCGCTGGTCGAGACGTCCCGTCTGTTCGTCAATGGAGTAATCCTTCAGCAGGACACGGTCGATTTCGTCCTTCTCGATCTGCGTGAGATCGGGATCGATCCAGTCCTTGAACTTGGTCGAGATATCCAGGTTGAGACGCGTGCCGTACACGCGCTTCTGACCGGGCACGCGCACCAGGCGGAATCCATCGCGTCCCTCGAAGGCCTTGCCGATGATGAGGTCGGCCAGCACCACGCCGTTTTCACCCTTGATGGTGACGCGGCGTCCGCGCCCCGTGACCGCCTGGGAACCGGTGTCGAGCGGATCGATCACACCGCACGCGGCGTAATCGGCCACGTTGTCGGTGCGGAAGTCATCCTTGGTGAGCCCGATCAGTCCGGCCGCGGTCTTGGCCAGACGGTCCTTGCCGTCGGCGGGATAGTCGTGGTGCGAGGGAATGGTCCAGCGTCCGTTTTCGAACGTCACCTTGAACGGTACCGCCTGGCCCGTGTTCTCGTCCCAGTCCACCACTTCCAGCGAACGCGCCGCGTTGGGGTCGGTGAAGTCGGGAAAGAACTGCTGGCCCTGGTCGAAGAAGGCCTGCGGCAGCTTCTGGCGCGGTGCGGTGACGAATGCCAGACCGCACAGCACAACCGCGGCCGCCACGTAATAGATGGTTCTGCGTGTTTCCGTCATGGGTTCCTCCGCCTACCCGCGCAGGCGACGAAGCGCCGCCGCGCCCTCGCGCTCGCGGCGCTGGCGTCGCATGAAGATCATGATGCCGATTACGAACACCGGAATCGGCGGCAGCAATCCCGCCAGCGTCTTGATGCCGCTCTGAATGCGCCGCACCTGCGATTCCATCTCTTCCTTGCTGCGATCGATCTTGGCGTCACGGTCGGCCTCGATGGCGGTCTTGGACGCCTCGAAGCGCCGGTTCTCCGCTTCCTGCAGATTGCGCGCCATGATCTGCTTGGTGGTCGCGTCGAGGTCGGTGCGGTTCTGGACCTCGGCCACCTTGGCGTCCAGACGCTGCTGCGCCTCCGCCAGCGCCGACTGCGCTTCCGTGCGCGCCTGCTGTTCTTCCTTGGCGCGCTTCTCCGAATACGCGCGCGTGCGCGCCTCCACCGTCGTCAGGGTGCGGTACTGCACGCGACGGCGGCGCAGATCGATGAAGGAATCGTCTCCCGCCAGCACGTCGACGCAGTTGAGGAAGAACGATACATTGTCGAAGTTCAGATTCTCCATGCCGCGCCGGCGAATCTCGAAGAACTGGTCGGATATGAAATCCATATCCGAGATGAAAATGATGTTGGCCTTGGTGGTGTCACCGTCAGCCACGCTCTGTCCGCTGACGTGCGCGGCGATGACGTAGTCGGCGCCGGTCGCATAACGCGGCCCCTGATACGGCACCAGCTGGATGCCGAAGAAGCTCTTCTGCACCACCTGGCTGTAGTCGGTGGTGCCGGCCTCGGTGCTGGTGCGGATCAGCGGCTCGAAGTTGAACTTGGAATCACCGATCTTGGTGATCGATCCCGGGAACAGGAATACCAGTTCCTGCAGCCCGCGCGAGGCCGGGTCGGTCTCGTTGAACGACTCGGGATTCTGGTTGCCGCGTCCCACGAACACCACTTCCGGCGGCAGGTTGGCCAGTTCGGGATGCGGGTTGAAGCGGTCCCAGATGATCTGCGTCTTGTTCCACAGAATGCCGTAGGCGCTCAGGAAGGTGTTGATGCCCCCCTTGGGCTTGGGCTGCGGCCCGCGGTTGCGCATGAACGGGTTCACGTCGGCCCCGCTTTCCTCGTTGGGCGCGAGTCCCACGTTGAACACCGGCACCGGGTCGTCGATCAGAAGCGCGGGCGTGCCGTGCGAGATGCACGTCTGCACGTGGTTCATTTCTTCCTGCGAGAGCGTGGACGGCATGGCCACCACCAGCGCGTCCACCTTTTCGGTGATGGAGTCGCTGGGAGCAATCTGCACCACGTCGTACTGTTTCTGCAGCTCGGACACCACCGGCCACGCCGGCGTGCTCTGGAAGGTGTTGAAGTCGAGCCCGCCCATCAGGCGCACCTGCGTGGTCACGAGTCCGATCTTCTTGCGATGGGTCTGCGACACCACCCGGATGCTGCGCGCAATTTCGTACTCCGCGGGCAACCCGCGGTCGAAGAACGAAATCACATCCTCCTGTCCGCCGCAGGTGAAGGCCACGCCCAGGAAGATCTTCTTCACGCTGGCCGAGGTGCCCGCGGTTTCGGGCACGTCGACGGGCTGAATGCCGAACTTGTCGCGCGCGTCGCGCGCGTCTTTGGTGTAGGGCTCGGTGTCCTTGATGATCAGGTGCACGCGCTTGCCGCCCGCCGCGTCGAATTCGCGCAGGAACGACAGAATGTTTTCGCGCGTCTGCACGTAGTCGCGCGGCACGTCCTTGCTGATGTAGGCCTGGATGAACACGGGGCGGTCGGGCGAGATCTCACGCACCAGCTTCTTGCTCTCCGCGGACAGCGTGTGCAGGTGCCCCGCGGTCATGTCCACGCGGATCCCCGCGCGCGCCACCATCACCTGCAGCGCCACCAGCCCCACCACCAGCGCCAGCGCGCGCACACCGAACTGCAGCCCCATGCGGCGTCCGGCGGCGGTCACCGGCCAGTGGCGGCGTCCCACCAGCACCACGTTGAGATACAGCATCACGGCGGTGATGCCGACGAAGTAGATCAGCGCCTGCAGCGTGGCCACGCCGCGCGCGAAATCGCTGAAGGCGTCGAAGGCCGCCACACGCGCGCCCAGATCCTGTCCCGCGCTGCCGAACACGCCCAGGATGCGTTCCGCGTACACGAAGAAGGCGCAGAACAGCGCGCCCAGAATGAACGAGACCGTGGAGTTTGCGGTCAGGAGCGACGCGAACATGCCCACCGAGATGAAGGTGGCGCCGATCAGCCAGTAGCCGATGTAGTTGGAGAACATCAGCCCCAGGTCGGGATGGCCCAGCCAGAACAGCACCAGCAGGTGGCTCAGCGACAGCACCACCGCGCCGGTGTACACGCCCAGCGTCGAGAAATACTTGCCCAGCACCACCTCGATGTCGGTGGCGGGAAGCGTCAGCAACAGTTCTTCGGTTCCCTGTTTGCGTTCTTCCGACCACACGCCCATGGTGATGGCGGGCACGAAGAAGAGCAGCAGATACGGGAAGACATCGTCGAGCTGCGCCAGGTTGGCCAGGTTGTTGAGAAAGAAGCGGTCCTGCCAGAACGCCGCCGCGGCGCTCAGGAAGATGAACAGCGTGATGAAGACGTAGCCGGTCGGATTGGAGAAATACAGGCGCAGGTCGCGGCGAAGAATCGCCCGCACCACCACCCAGTTGATCTTTTTCATGCGCGGCCTCCCGTGCGCGCGCCCTGCGAACCGGTCAGGCGGTGGAAGTTCTGCTCCAGCGTTCCGCCTTCACGCAGTGTTGCGGGCGGACCGTCCAGCACCAGCCGTCCCTCATTCACCAGGATGACGCGGTCGGCCACCGCTTCGACTTCCTGCAGGATGTGCGTCGATATCAGAATGGTCTTGGTCCGGCCGAGAACGCGGATGTTCTCGCGGAAATCGCGGATCTGGTTGGGATCGAGACCCGCCGTGGGCTCGTCCATGATGAGCACCGCGGGGTCGTGCAGCAGGGCCTGAGCCAGGCCCACGCGCTGGCGGTAACCGCGCGAGAGCTTGCCGATCGGCTTCTCCACCACGCCCTCGAGCGCGCATTGCGTCACCACGGCGTCGACGCGGGCGTTGAGGCGGGCGGGGTCGAGCTGGCGCGCCTCGCCGAAGAAGCGCAGGAGCTCGAGCGGCGTCATGTCATTATAGAGCGGACCGTTCTCCGGCAGGTATCCCAGCTGGCGCGCGCCCTCCAGGCGCTGCGTCGTCATGTCGAACCCCGCAATCCGCGCCGCGCCCTCGCTGGCGGCCAGATAGCCGGCCAGGATCTTCATCGTCGTCGACTTGCCGGCGCCGTTGGGCCCCAGAAAGGAGACAATCTGCCCCTCGGGAATTGAAAATGTGATGTCCTTGATGGCAACGAAAGGCCCGTAGTACTTCGAGAGCCCCGCCGCCTCGATCATGATGCGACGTGACGCGTCCGCCATCGCAACACCTCGGCTTTGCTGGTATTTCAGGAAAGGGTTACAAACGGATGTGCCGTCTTATACATGCACCCCGGTCCCGTGTTCCACGTCCGGGGGTAAAACCGCAAAACGGGGGGAATGTTAGCCAAGTGGGCCCGGGCTGGCAATCCCCTTTCCACCGGGGGTGTTACGGCCGCTCCCGGACGCCCCGGTCGGACGGAGTTCCTATGCGGGGCCGCCGGCCCGCGGGCGCATGCCCACGCCGGGCCCATCCCACAGCGTGAGCACAGGCCCGCGGTAGGTGTAGCCGCCCTCGAGCGGGTCGTGCGCCATGAGCAGCGGCGTGTCCAGATCCAGGTGGTCGATCCAGCCCGTGGCCAGCACCAGCGACCACGAGAAGGACATGGCGAGGCGGGATTCCATCATCCCGCCGATCATGAGCGAAAGACCCGCGGCCCGGGCGGCCCGGGCCACCGCCATCGTGTCCGCGAGGCCCGTCTTCATGATCTTCAGGTTGATACAGTCCGCGGCCCGCGCGGAAATCACCCGGTGGGCGTCCTCCAGCGTGAACACGGATTCGTCGGCGGCGATGGGAACGGGAGAATCCGCGCGCAGGGCGGCCATGCCGTCCAGGTCGTCGCGCGCCAGAGGCTGCTCGATGAGACGAATGCGCCGCGACAGCGGCGCCACCGCGCACAGGAACGCCCGCGCCGCCGTCTCGTCGAACCCCTGGTTTGCATCCAGAATGAAGTCCACGTCGGCGTGCCGTCCCGCCAGCCGTTCCACCCGCTTCACATCCGCGTCAAGATCA
>DASRYI010000383.1:0-8196 GCA_035687255.1 Candidatus Krumholzibacteriia bacterium
TGGGATGAGCTGCTCACGGCCGTCCGCCTGGCGCGCCGCGAGGGCTCGGTGGGCGCCTTCGAGTACGAGATCCTCTCCCATGTGCTCGAGTTCCGGGAAAAAGTGGTGAAGGAAATCATGACGCCCAGCATCCAGGTGATCTCGGCGCCGGTGACGGCCACGCGGGAGGAGTTGCTGGATCTGTTCGCCGGCAGCAAGCGCTCACGCATCCCCATTCACGGCGACTCGCCCGATGACGTGATCGGGATTCTGCATGTGAAAGACCTGGTCGATGAATCCGCGGCCCGCACCGAGGAGGACCTGCGTGCACGCATGCGCGAGACGTTTTTCATCCAGGAGAATGCGTCGATCGTGGATCTCTACCACGAGCTGCAGCACCGCAAGATTCACGTGGCGGTGGTGCTCGATGAACACGCGTCATTCGCGGGCGTGGTGACTACCGAGGACATTCTGGAGCAATTGATCGGGGAGATTCACGACGCGCGCGACAGCCGCGAGCAACCCTTCCGGCGCATCGACGACCGACGCATTGTGGTGGCGGGCACCATGGAGATCGACCATTTCAACGAAGTATTCGATGCGTCACTGCACGACGACCGCCACGAAACCGTCGCCGGGTACGTGCTGGGGATGATGGGACGGATTCCGCGCGAAGGAGAGTCGATCGAAGCCGACGGCCTGCGCTTCCACATCATATCGGCACAACCCAACCGGATCCGCAAACTGCGGGTGGAGAAGCTGTGAACGACGCTGCCCTGGTACTTTCGGCCGCGGTGTTGTTCGTCCTGGGCGTGCTGACGTCGGGGTGTGAAACGGCGTTCTTCGCCGCGGATCGCCTGCGCCTGCGCCATCTGGCATCGCTCGGCCGCCGGCGCGCGCGCCGAGCCCTGAATCTGGCCGCCGACCCCGAGCGCGTGCTCACCACATTGCTGGCCACCTACACGCTGGCGGAGGTGGGATGCAGCGCGGTATGCACGGCGCTGGCCACCCGCTGGTTCGGGGAATCGGCCACCACAGTTGTGACGCTCACGCTGGTGCCGGTGTGGCTGGTCTTCAATCAGATCATTCCCAAGGTCATCTTTCTTTCCTATGCCACCACGGCCGCCGTGTTCTTCGCGGACTCGATTCGCGTCGCGTCGCTGGTGATGATGCCGCTGGTTCGCCCCACGGCGCGCGTCACCGAGGCGCTGACCGACGCGTTGCCGGCCGGAGACACGCCCCGGCCGCTCAATGTGAGCATGGAAGAGCTGTTGCTGCACATCGGGGACAGTCGCAGCGCCGGGCTGCTGGCGCCGGAAACCACCGCCTTCATCGATCGCGCCATTGAACTCAAGTCACTTTCCGTGCGCGACGTCATGACGCCGATCGCGGCCGTGACCATGCTGGATGCCGACGCGGACGTGGATTCGTATGTCGACGTCATTTCCCGGGAGGGGTTCTCCCGCTATCCCGTGTACCGGGACGCGCGCACCAATGTGATCGGTATTCTCACCGTGCACGAGTTCGTGACCGCGCACAACCGCGAGGCGCTGCGTGAAAACCTGCGCGAGCCCTACTTTGTGGCCGAAGATGCGCGCATTTCCGACATCATGGATCACATGCGCGACGTGGGCCGGCACATGGCGATGGTACGGGACACGACCGGGCAACTGGTGGGAATGACCACGCTGGACGACGTGCTCAAGCGCCTCGTCGGTGTTATTGTGGATGAGTTCGATTGATGGAGGCACATGCATCTCGAGATTGAACCCATCCAGGTAGAGGCGGCGCACCCGTTCCGCATTGCTCGTGGCAGCAAGGTGCGGCGCGACGTGTTCGTGATATCCCTCACCAGCGACGGCATCACGGGCATGGGAGAGGCGGCGCCGCAGGAGTTCTACGGCGAGAACGCCTTGACGGTGCGCACCGCGATTCAGTCCATCGGCAGGCTGCTCGACGGCGAGCCCGAAGACGTGCGCCGGCGTCTCAACGATCGCCAGTCCGATCTGCATCGTGCGCTGGGCCCCCACGCCTCGGTGCGTGCGGCGCTCGACATGGCGTTGTGGGATATGCGCGGCCGGCGCGAGGCGCAGCCCGTGTACCGCCTGCTCGGCGCCGACCCGTCGCGAACGCCCCTCACATCGTTCACCATCGGGATCGATGTGCCCGAGGTGATCGATGAGAAAGTGGACGAGGCCCGCATCTATCAGATTCTAAAGGTGAAGGTGGGCGTGCCCGGCGATCTGGAGATCCTGGACCGGGTGCTGGCGCGCAGCGGCAAGCGGGTGCGTGTGGATGCAAACGAGGGCTGGGATCTGGAAACTGCGCTGGAGAAAACTGTCGAGCTCTACCGGCGTCATATTGAATTGTGCGAACAGCCGCTCCCGCACGCCTGCCACGATGATCTGCGCCAGCTCAAACGCATGTCCGCCGTGCCGGTAATTCTGGATGAGAGCATCGTCGACGCGCGCGACGTGGATACGTGCTACGACCAGGGCCACGGCATCAACATCAAGCTCATGAAATGCGGTGGCATTACGGCGGCGCTGGAGATGATCGAGCGGGCGCGGGCGCACCGTCTGCAGGTCATGATCGGGTGCATGCTGGAGACGTCGCTGGGCGTGACCGCGGCCGCGCACCTGAGCCCGCTGTGCGACTACGCGGACCTCGACGGCAATCTGTTGCTGCGTGACGATCCGTTCACCGGGGTGCACGTGGAAATGGGACGTCTGGTGCTTCCGCAGGCTCCGGGGCTGGGAGTGGAACGGCGGCGCTAGAGACCTACTCGAGGATGATCATGGCCATGGCGTGATCGTCCGTGTGGGTGATGGTGCAGAGCACGCGGCTTGCGCCCAGCCCCGCCAGATGTTCCGCCGCCCGGCCGCGCAGCGTCGCGACCGGGGCGCCCGCGGGACCGCGACGAACCTCGATATCCCGCCAGCGCACACCCGCGCCCCATCCCGTGCCCAGCGCCTTCATGCACGCCTCTTTGGCCGCAAAGCGGCCCGCAATCCGCGGGACCGGATCGGCCCAGCGGAGCACGTACTCGCGTTCGGCGTCGGTCAGAATGCGCGCCAGAAGCTTTTCGCCATATTCGGCATACACGCGGGCGATGCGGTGCAGCTGGACCGAGTCGATTCCGATTCCACGAATCATCCGGGGCAGTATACGCGACGCCGCTGGCCGGCGCCGATCAATCGCACCCCCAATGTGACACGCCGGTAGCAAAGTCGGACGATCTGTCAGTCATGTTTGGCAGTCGACGGTGCCCCGGGACGAACCCGGCTTCCGTCGATCGGATATATGCTGTTGTTTAACAACATGTTAGATGGATTGGTCCGACTGGCACCGCCCGTGCAATTGGAATACTCACGAAACCCAATTGCTATCCACATGGAGGTTAGGAAGCGATGAAACTCATCAAGCGTGAAAATCAAATGACTCCGTATCTGTCGCCCATCGATGCGCTGTTCGAGCGGCTCAACTGCGGGCTGCCGGCCTTCGGCCGCGCGTTCTCGGACTTCGAGAACGAGACCAATCAGCTGGCGACGCGCCTGCCGCGCACGAACGTCCAGGAGACCGACAATGCGTACATCCTGACGCTCGAGATGCCGGGCCTGTCCAAGGAAGACGTGGACGTGAACTTCGAGGACGACACGATCGTCATCAAGGGCGAAAAGTCCGAGACCAAAGAAGAGAAGGACGTCGTTCGCCGCGAGTATCACTCCGCGCGCTTCGAACGCAGCTTCAACGTGCACGGAATCAACCGCGACCAGGTCAGCGCCAAAATGGAGAACGGCATTCTGTCCGTGACTCTTCCCAAGAGCGCGGATCGTCTCGGTCGCAAGATCGACGTCGCGTAAACGCCGGTTGGGCGAATACGACGAAGAGCCCGGAGCAAAGGTCGCTCCGGGCTCTTTCTTTTTGCGCCGGCCGGCTCCGGCGCGGCGCGGTTGCCTCCTACCGCGGTTGCACCGACACCAGCGAATCCGCCGGCGCGGTTGTCGTGGTGGCCGCCACCTTCCAGCCGTCCACCGTCTGCTCGAACGCGCGCGCCAGCGCGGTGAGGTCCACCGGCGGCAGCGCCGGATCATCCTTCACCGCGGCGACACGGTCGTGGTTGGTGGTGGCGCGGGTGTTGGACGCGTCCAGGCTGGCCGCGAAGCCGTATGCATCGGCCGCGGCGGAGAACTGCCCGGCGTGTTCCAGCGCCATGCCCAGGTTGTTGTAGAAGACGGGGACGTCCTTGCGCAGTTCCACCGCGCGCGCCAGCGCTGGCAGCGCCTCGTCGTAGCGACCCTGCTGGATGCGGATGAACGCGAGATTGTTCATCGACCACGCGTCCTCGGGATCCAGCCGGAGCGCACTCTGGTAGGCCGCCAGCGCGTCGTCAACCTGGCTGAGATCGTGATACGCGAGTCCCTTCAGGCGATACGCGTCGCCGCAGGTAGTGTCGATGGCGAGCGCCCGGTCGAGCACCGTGAGCGCATCCGAAGGACGGTGCGCGTCCAGAAGCACGCGTGAGAGATTGAGACAGCTCTTCAGATGCGTGGGATCGAGTTCCAGCGAATGCTGGAACGCCTGCTCCGCGACATCCAGCCGGCCGTCTTTCCACGCCGACAGGCCGAGCATGTAGTACCCGAACGTGTTATTGGGTTCGCGCTGCGTGTAGCGCGTGAACAGATCGACCGCGTCGTCGTAGCGGCGCTCGAAGAACGCATTCTCCGCCACGGTGTAGGTGACCTCCTGCACGGGCTGTACTGCCGGTGCGCTGGTTTCGGGCACGGACGGCGCGGGCTCGGGAGCCGGTGCCGGCGTCTGTGCGACCGAGGGCGGCGGGGTGGATTTCTTGACGACGGTGTCTTCGTCGGTGCCGCACCCTGCGGCGACGAGAAGACCAATCAACAGCGAGGCGCCGGCGGCGCCGGTGAAGAGTTTCTGGCGAATCGTTGAATTGAATGACATCTCGATACCTCCTGGGCCCCTCGGGCTCCGGGAGGGCGTAGCGCAACCTGGCGGCCACGTTTCTGGCTGGATGCGACGCGATCGCACAAGCCACACAGTAACAGGAAGATCGAACGTCGAACGGAGAGCGGCTCGCGAGGGAAATCCGCCGCCATGTGTCCATCCAGACACAGGGTGTGGGACCCGCGCGTGTCCCGGCGGACACGTGCGTTCAGCGGCGTTTGAGGCCGAGGCGGCGCATGATCTTGAGCAGGCTGGCGTGGTCGGCGAGGCCGAGGTCGGCGGCGGCGCGCTGGATGTTCCAGCCGGTTTCTTCCAGGGCGCGCACGACGATTTCGCGCTCGGCCTCGGCGCGACGTTCGCGAAACGTTCCACCGCGCGCGGACGGACGCGTGACCTCGCCGCGAATTTCCGCGGGCACCGCGTGCGCATCGATGGTCACGTCGCTGCTCGCCAGCACCATGCGCTCGATCACGTTGCGCAGCTCGCGCACGTTGTTGCGATGCCAGTCGTACGCGAGCAGCGCGTCGAGCGCTTCGGGAGAAAGCCGTTTGCGGCGGACGCCGAAGCGGGAACAGATGGCGGCCAGCAACACATCGGCGAGTTCGGGAATGTCGGAACGGCGTTCGCGCAGCGGCGGAACCGTCACCACGTGGACATTCAGCCGGAACAGGAGATCGCGCCGGAAGCGGCCGGCGTCCACGTCGGCGTCGAGGTCGCGGTGCGTGGCGGCCACCACCCGCGCGCTGACTTTGATGGAACGTTCGCCGCCCACGCGCGTGATTTCCGACTGTTCCAGCACGCGCAGGAGTTTGGCCTGAATGGCGGCGGGCAACTCACCGATCTCATCCAGAAACAGCGTGCCGTTGCCGGCGCGCTCGAACGCGCCGCGGTGCATGCGGCTTGCTCCCGTGAACGCACCGGCGTCGTGGCCGAACAGTTCGCTCTCCACCAGATTGTCGGGAAGCGCGCCGCTGTTCACGGCGACGAAGGGCGCACCGGCGCCTTTTCCGAGACGGTGGATTTCGCGGGCCACCAGTTCTTTGCCCGTGCCGCTTTCTCCGGTGATCAACACCGGACTGGGAATGGCGGCGACGCGCGCAATCTGTTCCGCCAGCGCGCGCATGGGCGCGCTCGACCCCGCGAGTTCGCGCTCAACGCCGAGATCGCGGCGCAGCGTGGCCACTTCGTCGCGCAGGTGCGCGCGTTCGATAGCGGTTTCCACCTCGCGCGCCACTCGTTCCATGGGTTCGCTCTTGTCGATGAAACTGGCCGCGCCCAGGCGAATGGCGGTCGCGCACCGGTCGAAATCACCGGTGCCGGTGTAGACGATCACCGGAATCTCATAGTCGTCCTTGCGCATGCGGCGCAGCACCTCGAAGCCGTCCATGCCCGGCATCTCGAGGTCGAGAATCACGCAGTCGACAGCGTCGTGCGCCAGTATGTCCAGCGCATCCGTTCCCGACACCGCAACGCGCACGTCGTGTCCCGCCAGACGCTTCAGGTCGTACGCATACTGGTCCGCCATGGTGCGCACGTCATCGACCACCAGAATGCGTGCCATTACGCTCCCACCCCCGGCGCCGCGGGAAGATCCACGGTGAAGCGGCTGCCCTTGCCGGCTTCGCTCTCCACCGCGATGGTACCGTCCATGTCCATCACCAGACGGCGCACGATGGAAAGACCCAGCCCGCTTCCTTCGGGCCGGGTGGTGTAGAAGTCGTCGAAGATGTGTGTGCGTTGCTCGTCCGTCATTCCCGCGCCCCGGTCCGACACGATCACAAGCACGCGCGGCGGCGCGTCCTGGGTCGTGCGGGTTTCCAGAGTTACGTTCCCGCCGGACCCTTCCAGGCTCTGGATGGCGTTGTCGACCAGGTTTTCGACGATACGGCGTATCGCCAGGGGATCGGCCATGACCACCGCATCATTGGCGAGAAGTGTTTCCACACGGGCCCGCGCCCGCGCCGACGACGCCACCCGGCGCACGATGTCGCTCACATCGCACCGTTCGCGCGCACCGCGTTGCGAAAGACGCGCGTAGTTGCCGGCCAGACTCTCCAGGTAGGCGATGCTTTCGTCCAGCGCCCGGCTGCGTTCCTGCAGCGCGTTCTGCAGCTCGTGCGGCTCGTTGGCATGCTGCGTCAGATGACGGAACGCGTTGCGAATCGGCGTCAGACCGTTCTTGATGTCGTGGTTGATCTGCCGCGCAAGATCGCCGGTGGTGGCGCGCCGCTCGGCCTCCTTGAGTTGGGCCCTGCTCTCGCGCAGGCGGCCGGTCATGGCGGCCAGCCCCCGTGAAAGCGTGCCGATTTCGTCACCGCGCGTGGTGTCGAACTGCGCATCGAGGCTGTCCAGATCGAGCGCCGACGTCTTCGCCGCCAGGTCCGCGACCGGCCGGCTCATGGTTGCCGCCAGCCAGATGGAAAGCAGCACGATGCTGAGCGCCGTGAGTGCGAACGCAATCGCAAACCAGCGATCCACGCTGCGGCGCAGCGACTGGACGGGTGTGAGGTCGTCGGTGACGCGGAATGCCCCCATCCGGAACGCGTGCGTTTCGGAATCGAAGAAGGGGATGGGGATCTCGCGCACCAGCGTACGCGTGCTGTCGATGACGCCCGACGAACCGCCGGGAAGAAACAGCGACACTTTGAGCGCGGTGGTGCGCGTGAGATCGTTGAGCGTGTTGGCCTCAACGCCGCCCACCAGCGAGAACTGCGCGCGCCCCACCACCACCGAGTCGATACTTGCCAGCACCAGGATGGGTTGCCCGGGTGTGCGCGCACGCACCAGCGCGGTACGGTCCGGCAACGCGTGCAGGAAGCGCGGCAATTCCGGTTCGACGCGGTCGTAGTCGTTGCGGAACTGTCCCGAACTGACGATGCGGCCGCCCTCATCCTGAATCTGGAACATCGACAGCCCCGCCAGCCGCATGGCGTCACCCGCGTAGTCGAGCAGATAGCGGCGTTCGCTCTCCACACCGTCCACGGCCGCACGCCGGAAGCGGTTGTCGGACGCAATGGC
This sequence comes from Candidatus Krumholzibacteriia bacterium, assembly GCA_035687255.1. GTDB lineage: Bacteria > Krumholzibacteriota > Krumholzibacteriia > WVZY01 > JAKEHA01 > JAKEHA01. The sequence goes on from DASRYI010000383.1 coordinate 7,966, forward strand.
GTCGCGCAGCTGGGCGAGTGCCACGTGCACGCGGTCGCCCTCGTGCGCCAGATTGCTTTCGATCACGTTGACCAGCGCGTCCACGCGCGCCTGAGATTGCGCCGTGAGGCGCGCGGTCATCTGCTGGCGCACAATCAGCGACAGCGCGAGCATGGGAAGCAGCGCCGCGAGCAGGAACGCAACCAGCAGGCGGGTGCGGTATTTCACGGTCGCTCCCCGGTCATGATGCGA
>DASRYI010000384.1:0-4601 GCA_035687255.1 Candidatus Krumholzibacteriia bacterium
TCGACGCGGCGCAGTCGCTGGCGGCGGTGGCGCGCAGCCACGGATACCGGCGCCCGGTGCTGGACGAATCGATGACGCTGGAAATCGTCGGCGGGCGCCATGCCGTGCTGGAACGCGTCGTCACCGAACCCTTCGTGGCCAACGATCTCCAGCTCGATCCGGAACGCCGCCAGTTCGGGCTCATCACCGGCCCCAACATGTCGGGCAAGAGCACGTTCCTGCGCCAGACCGCGTTGATCGTGCTGCTGGCGCAGATGGGTTCGTTCGTTCCCGCGGACCGGGCGCGCATCGGAATCGTGGATCGTATCTTCACGCGCGTGGGGGCCAGCGACCGGCTCAGCCGCGGCGAGTCCACATTCCTCGTGGAGATGAACGAAACCGCCAACATCCTGCAGCACATGACCGATCGCAGTCTCGTCATCCTCGACGAAGTGGGGCGGGGAACGTCGACGTACGACGGGCTGGCCATTGCGTGGGCGGTGACCGAGTACCTGCTGCAGGGCGTGGTGGCGCGGCCGCGCACGCTCTTCGCCACGCACTTCCACGAGCTCACGCAACTCAAGAGCACCTATCCGCGGCTGGTGAATCTCAAGATCGCCATCCGCGAGTGGGAAGGCGGCATTGTGTTTCTGCGCAAGATCGTGCCCGGCACCAGCGATCGCAGCTTCGGAATCCACGCGGCCCGGGTGGCGGGTCTGCCGCCACTGGTGATCCGTCGCGCCGAGGAGATTCTCCAGTCGCTGGAACTCCGGCGCGAACTGGTATCGAAGGGACTCGACCCCGCGGACGCGCGCGATCAGATGAGTCTCTTTGCTGCCGCCTCCGGCGACGACGAACTGAAGAATGCGCTGCGGGAATTCGACCCGGCGCACTCCACGCCCATTCAGGCGCTGCAGTTCCTCCAGGACCTCAAGGACCGGATCCGCTAGACGCTCACGGACGCCCGGCAGATCCTGCCGGACGAATTCTCCACCGCGCGCCGCGATGAGACATCGTGGTCCACGATTTGCTCTCCTTTGCCGGGTTTCCCTGTCCGCGCCGGGCGGGGCATTCTGCGTTACCTGAGGTGGCACGCATAAGTCAATGAAAGCAAAGCGTGTAAAGTTCGGCATCCTGGGTGGGTCCGAGGCGGGTCTGTACGTGCTGGCGGAGCTGCACAAGCACCCCGGTGTCGATATCGCATTCGTGTACGACCGGAATCCATCCGCCGTGGCCGTGGAGATCGCCGAGATTCTCGGGGTCCCGGCGGTGGTAAAGGCCGGGGACATCCGCACACATCTCCCCGTCGACTTCGTGGCAGTGGACGACACCGCAGGATTTTCGACGGAACTCGAAATCGCACACGGAATGCCCACGGTGAGTTACGCCGCGGCGCTGGAACGTTTCGGAAAACCGCCGGCCGCGAAACCCGGGACACCCGCGCCGGCCCCCGCGGTGGGCGACGCCCTCGATGACGCGCTCTCCCGGTTCGAGCGTCTCTTCGACCGCACCCGCCTTCTCAAGTCACTCCTCGATCTCGCGGTGGACGCCACCGGCGCGTCCAACGGGTCCATCATGTTGTTCTCGCAGGAGGCCCAGGAACTGTACATCGCGTACGCCACCGGGCTTTCCGAACGCGTGGTCCGCAACACGCGTCAGAAACTGGGAGAGGGCATCTCGGGTGCGGTGGCGCGCGAACGCAAGGGGAAGTTGATTCGCGATTCCGCGCCGTACCCCGTCGACCGTGACCGCGCGCACATCAACTCGGCGTGCTCGGTCCCGCTGGTGGACGGGGATACTCTGCTGGGCGTGCTCAACGTCTCCAGCATCGGCAGCACGCGGGAGCTCACGGTGTCGGACCTGGAGACGCTCACCAAATTCACGCATCGCATGGCGCGCGTGCTGGCCGACTCGATGCGCCTGCAGCAGGTGCAACTGCACCGCGGTGACATGACGCTGCGCCAGTCGCTGGGCGAACTGGCGGAACGCAGCGGGTCCACCGCGGAGAAGTTTGCGTTGCTCTCGTCGCTGGTGGCGCGCGCCACCGGCGCAGAATCGGTGGAAGTGTTCGTAAGCACCCAGTCGGGCGAATGGCTGGTGCTCGGGGGCTCCAACCGGCGCCTCTCGGGGTCGCCCGAGTTCGTGCGCGTGGGACGCGGCGCCCTGGCGCGCGCGTTTCTCGAGCGCCGCACCATTGTGCTCACCGAGCCGGTGGATCCGCAGAGCGGCGCGGTGGCGTCGTCGTTCGTGTTCGTGCCGCTGCTGCTGTCGGAAGCGCTGGGAGTGGCGATGGTGGAGTTCACGGAGCGGGCGCGTCTCGACGAGTTCATGAGTGTGAAGGAGTCGGTGGCGCTGGAGCTGGCGCGGTTTATCGGCAATGAGCGCCGCGAGCGGCGACTGCGCGCGGAACTGGCGTCACTGGCGCGGGTGTCGGAGGCCGCACCGGCGCTGCTGGGGTGCCAGACGCTTCAGGATCTTGCCGAGGTGGTGGCGCGCGTGCTGGTCGATGCGCTCGATTGCGAACGGGTGTCGGTGCGCCTGCGCGGAGCGCCCGGGCAACCGTGGACGGTCGCTCGCTACGACGGCGCGGCGCGGGACGACGGTACCTGGCAGGGCGAAGACGAGGAGCGCTTCAGCAAGCTCGAAAAGAAGGGCGCGCCCTACCACCTTTCGCTGGTGGACTTCTCGGCAAAGGAAGGGGAAGCCACGCGTCCCGCGCATTCTGTGCTGGCGGTGCCGCTCAAGCTGGCGGACGAGGTGGTCGCGGGTGTGGTGGCCTATGACCGCCGCACCCAGAGCGCCGTCGAGGAGGCGGCGTTTTCTCCGCATGATGAGACGGTGATCGAACAGGTGCTCGCCATGGCATGGCCGGCGGCGCGCGGCCTCGCCACCGGCAGCGCCGAGGGACGTCCGACGTACGACGAGATGATCGCCGGCAACGACCGCCGGCTCCTGCACGTGGTCGAAGCCGAAATGTCGCGTGCCGACCGCTATCATCACCCGTTCTCGGTGCTGGTGATCCGGATTCCCGCAATGTCCAATCTGTTCCGTGCCGACGAAGCGCGCGCGCTGCAGGTGGCGGACGACATCCGCCAGGGAATTCAGACGCGCACGCGCAAGACCGACTTCGGGTGCTGGATCCACCGTGACACGTATGCGCTGGCGTCACTGGAAGGGAGCGGGCGGATTCACTTCCTGGTATCGCGTCTGGCGGCGTACCTGCACAAGGATCTGGGCAACGCCGGCGTGGAGCCACACAGCCGGGAAGTCCTGATCGGGACCGCCGCCTATCCCGGACTCGCGCAAACCGCCGAGGCGCTGATCACGGAAGCCGGGCAGAATCTCAAGGCGCATCCGGCCTCCTGACGCGCAGGGCGCGCTGTCGCGAGTTTTCCCCACAATTCCGCGACCCGGGCGGAAGCTTTCGTTGCCCTTGTCCCGCCCGCATGCTAAGGTCTTCGACGCATGTCGAGGGTCCACGCATAAATGGCTGTCATTCGTACACTTCCAGATGATGTCGCGCGGCGGATCGCAGCCGGCGAGGTGGTGGAACGCCCGGCGTCGGTGGTCAAGGAATTGTTCGAGAACGCCGTCGACGCGGGCGCACATTCCGTCACCGTGATCACCGCCGGCGGCGGCGAAGCGCTGATCGAAGTGCGTGACGACGGTTCCGGCATGTCGCGCGAGGACGTCGAGCTGGCACCGCGCAACTTCTCGACCAGCAAGATAGCCGACGCCGATGATCTCGAGCGCATCGAGACCTACGGGTTTCGCGGCGAAGCGCTGGCCAGCATCTCCGCGGTCTCGCGCTTCGAGCTGATTTCCAGCAACCGCGATGACGGGGAAGGCTGGCGCGTTCGCATCGAGGGCAAGGAAGCGGTGGAGCGCGGCCCCGCGCCGCATGCGCGCGGCACCACGGTTCGCGTGCAGGATCTGTTCTTCAACACGCCGGCACGCAAACGCTTCCTCAAGTCGTCGGTCACCGAACGCAAGCGCATCCTCGAAACGATTCTCGCCTTCGCGCTGATTCTACCCGGCGTGGAGATTCACTACATCGATGACGGCCGTCACGTGCTCGATCTGCTTCCCGCGGCCACGTGGAAGGAGCGGATTGCGGCGGTGCTGGGTACCAGCACCATGCGCCATATGGTGGAAGTGGAGTCGCAGGCCGGACCGTTGCGCGTCAGCGGGTTTGTGAGTCTGCCGTCACACACGCGCGGCAATCGCTTCAGTCAGTTCTTCTTCGTCAACCAGCGCGCGGTGCGCGAGCGCACGCTGGTGCACGCGCTGCAGGACGCCTACCGCAATGTGATCCCGTACAAGCGCTATCCGGTGGCGGTGATGGCGCTGGAGATGCCGGCCACGGACGTGGACGTAAATGTCCATCCGAGCAAGTTGGAAGTGCGCGTGCGCAATGAACGCGTGGTGTTCGGCGCCATTCGCGGCGCCGTGAAACAGGCGCTGACCGCGCGCAGTGAAGCGACGCTTGCGGTGGGAGTGGGCGCCGGCGAGGCGTCGGCCACCATGGGCGCGGTGGCGGGTGCCTGGGAAGAGGCCGAGCAGGAAGCGATGTTCAGCGTGCCCGGAAGCCAGGCGAAGATCCGCGACGCGTTCACGGACTA
>DASRYI010000385.1:0-8739 GCA_035687255.1 Candidatus Krumholzibacteriia bacterium
GTCGCGGTCATGCAGTACCGCACACGACCCCGCCGAACTGGCGTTGAGCACCTTCTTGTGCCCGAAGGTGCCGTTGGTATTCTGGAATATGTTCCAGTTGGCTGCGTTGTAGTTGCTGGTCACGAGCTCCAGGTCACCGTCGCCGTCAATGTCACCGGCGTCGATGGCCAGCGGAAACGCATCGCAGGCAACCGTGGTCACGCTCCCCGTGAACCCACCCGCACCGTTGCCGAAGAGTATGCCGATGTTGTTGACGTTCGAGTTGCAGCTGGCGACGTCCACGTTGCCGTCGTTGTTGAAGTCTCCCACCACCGTCTGCCATGGCTTGCCGCCCTCATTCACCTGGGGTTGCGCGGTGAATCCACCGTCACCATCACCCAGCAGCACGATCATGTAGGGCGTGGAATCGAACGTTCCGCAGAAGATGTCGGGGATGCCGTCGTTGTTGGCGTCGGCGATGGCGATGGTGTATTCGCCCTGCCCCCCGGTTTCCTTGGTGACCGGAGTGGCAAACGTGCCGTCGCCGTTGTTGAGAACGATGGAGAGATTACCGGCGCCACCGTTCGCGAAGCGGTTGGCGGTCACGAAATCGTCCCACCCGTCGCCGTTGAAATCGCCCACGCCGACGCCGCGAACCGTATTCCCGCATGTCACGGACGTGCGTCGCGCCAGGGGAAAGTTTCCCGTGCCGTCGCCGAACAGGATGCTCGCCTTGTCGCCGCCGGTGTTGCCGACCACCAGGTCGATTTCACCGTCGTTGTCGAAGTCGGCGCCCTCGTTGGGACTGGGAGTGGCTCCGTTGACGAGCGACACCTTGGTGGGCGGGGCCGAAAACGTGCCGGCGTTGCTCAGGAACACGCGGGCATCGTCGGTCTGCTCGCAGGGTGCGATGAGATCGCTCCATCCATCATTGTTCAGGTCGCCCGCATACGCGCCGTACACCTGGACCCAGGTTTCCGGAGGAATGCGGACGGAAATACGGTTCACGTAGGTGAGTGTCAACGTGCCCGTGGCCGTCGCGATCCAGAAGTTCCACGAGTAGCCCTTGGCCAGGTGCTCGCCGGTGGTGTTGGCGATGCCCTTGCTCATGCTCACGGTGATCCACTCGCCCGCGAAGAAGGGTTCGGACGGAGTAAAGCTGATGGTGCCACCGGTGACGGTAAACGACCCGGTGGCGGGACCCGACCAGCGCCCGTAGGCGCGAAACGAAAGCGACGTCACGGTCGCGGGGTCGATGTCCTGGTCGAAATGGGCCTCGATGACGGTGTTGCGGCCGGCGTTGATGCGCTGGCTCGCAGGATAAACCGATGTCACAACCGGAGGCGCAGCCAGCACCGGACAGGCGGCAACAGCAATGCAGCCTGCGGCGACGAGTCCAGCCAGGTGTCTCATGCGTCAGTTCTCCTTGGGATGGAAGCGGCCCAAAACACCCATCGAGCCGCGGCTAACTGCGTAAAAACTCACAATAACAACAACAAAAGGCCCGGGTGCGGCGCGCGATCTGTTGGGCCGCAACGGGTTACGACTGGATGCACCGATCCGGACCGGGAATCATGCAAGAAATGATCACGATTCCGTCGCCGGCAGAACTTCCGATAACACGGCCTCCAGCGGCGCCGCGTCCGCAAAGATCTCGAGAACGCGCCGCAGCACTTCATCCAGTATGGCGTCAGGACACGACGCCCCGCACGTCAGCACCACATCCAGCGGACGCCGGGGCGGCAGCCATCCGGCCGTGGTCTCCACGGCGCGGCGCGCCAGCGAGAAGTGACGAATCACGTCGGCCGTAACCACGTCGTCGGCGCCCTGGATGAAGTACGTCGGCATCGCCTCTGCGCACAACTCGACCAGATGCGACGTGTTGGACGAGTTGTATCCTCCCACCACGATGGCCAGATCGGCTCCGCGCTCGATCAGCGCGTAGGTCGCGTTCTGGTTCTCGTAGGTCGCGTAGCACAGCGTGTCCGACGTGTCCGCAAAATGATCGGCCACCGCGTCCGCGCCGTAGCGATCGGCGAGCGCGCGACGTAGTTCCGCGGCGATCTCATGCGTTTCCGTGGCCAGCATGGTGGTCTGGTTGACCACCCCGAGGCGCACCAGGTCGCGCGACGCGTCGAAGCCCGGCGAACACTTGTGGCGGAACGCGCGCTCGAATTCGTCGTATCCGCCCGTTCCCCGGATGATGTCACCCAGCAATTCGGCTTCGTCCAGATTGCGCACCACCAGCGTGGGCGCGGCCCGCATGCTGTGCGAAAACGTGGCCCGCGTCTCCTCGTGTGTATCCTTGCCGTGCACGACCACGGTAAACCGGTCTTCGCCCAGCGCAGCGCTGCGCTTCCACACCTTTTCCACGAAGGGACACGTCGTGTTGTAGCGATACGGATCGATTCCACGCTCGGACAGTTTCTCCTGCAACTCGAGTGTCGTTCCGAACGCCGGCACCACTACGACGTCGTCGGCATTCAGTTCTTCCCACGGCACCAGCTGCTCGCCGGCGGGCGTGAACAGAAACTGGACACCGCGTTCCACCAGGTCCCCGTTGACCTTGGGGTTGTGGATCATCTCCGAGAGAAAGAACACGCGTCGCCCGTCGTTTTCGGCCAGCGTGCGATAGGCGATCTCAACCGCATTCTCGACGCCGTAGCAAAAGCCGAAATGCCGCGCCAGAAGGATCCGCAACGGGCCGAAATCGAGACAGGTGGGGGAAAGATCACGCTTGCGCGGATCCACCATCTGCCGCGCCTGTTTCAGGCGCGTGATGATCGGTCCCTGATATTTTTCAGGCGTTTCAAAACGTCGCGTCATGGCTCGTGTTTCATATTATACTCCCGTGCACGCGCCCCCGTCGCGTCTTACAAGGAGGAATTTCCGTGAAGGTCCGCACATGGAAGCCGATACTTGCCGCATCGCTCATCTTCAACCTGCTGCTGCTGTCGCTGGTGGGACACAGTTTCTGGGTGCGTGACACACGCGCCGACGTCGGTCCCAACGGCGAAGACCTGGCCCCCTACATGGCCCAGATGCAGCACCTGAGCCACAAGCTGGGACTTTCCATCCAGGCGCACAACGCCCCGCTGGCGTCCTTTTACATCGAAGAGATGCAGGAAACGGCAGGCATCATCCAGAAGAAGTTCCCGACCTACGACAAGGTGGCGGTGGGCACATTGATGGGCGCCATGCTCGTGCCGCAGTTCTCTCCGCTCGCCAGGGCGGTGACCGCATCCAACTGGGCCATCTCGAACGCCGGTTATGCCAAGCTGCTCGAGTCGTGCAACGGATGCCACGCCGCGGCCAACCACGGCTTCATTCACATCACGACCCCGACCGGCAATCCGTTCAACCAGTCTTTTTCCCCGCAATGAACGCGGTGAAATAAGCCGGCTCGTTTCCCGGCGCCCACTTGATGTTGCAACCGATGCTGGGGCGCTGCTCCTCGCGGGCGGGGTGACCCGCCAGCACGGCGTCGATGGCGGCCCGGAGGTCGGCGCCGGTCACCGGTATCTGCAGTGACGGGCGGCTGTCGTCCAGCTGACCGCGGTAGGCCAGCTTCATGTCCTCGTCGAAGACGTAGAAATCGGGCGTACACGCCGCGTGATACGCCTTCGCCACCTCCTGCGTCTCGTCGAAGAGAAACGGAAACGTCCACCCCATCTCGCGCACCAGTTTCACCATGTGCTCGGGCCCGTCTTCCGGGTGGGTCTCCAGACTGTTGGAATTGATGGCGATGAAGGCAACCCCCTGGTGCGCGTAGTCACTGGACACACGCGTGAGCTCGTCGCGCACGTGAATCACGAACGGGCAGTGGTTGCAGATGAACATGATGACGGTCGCGGGCGCTATGAATTCCTTCAGCGAGCGCGTCCGGCCCGTCAGCGGTTCGAGCAGGGAAAAATCGGGCGCACGCGTGCCCAGCGGAAGCATCGTTGACGGGGTATTCACCATGATCGGGTCTCCTGATGACAGGGTGCAGTGGCCGCACGCGGCAACCACCCCATCTTATTCACTCGACAGGGACGGGGCAAGCCGGATGCCTAGCGGTTGCCGGAAGGTGCGACTTCGGGCATGGACGTGGACTGGTACGACACCAGCTTGACAACGCCATCCACCGGGGCGTACACGGCGGTGTACCGGCTGTACGATTCGAATGTCTTTCCACTCGAACTCAGCTGGATGCGCTGCACACCGCTCACCACCACGGTGTCATTGCCATAAGGCCGGTACGACACCCTCTCCACCTGAAATGACAGATAGCGGATCTCGCCGCGCTCCAGCATCCGGAACAGTTCGTCACGCGTCTGCAGCAGCCCGTTGGAGTGCACGTAGGTGGCGTCCTCAGCGAAGATCTGCTGCAACACCGCGAGGTCGGGCTTGACCATCGCGGACTGGCGTTGCACCTCGAGCGCTCTCACGTGCGCAATGGCGGCGTCGGCGCTCGACGCCGTCTCGGCGGGAACGGTGACGGTCGAATCCATCTGGGCGTGGACGGGCACGGCGCCCATCACTGCCAGCAGTAACACCGAGGCCATACTCAACGTCAATCGCATAGGCTACCGGTACGGGTTGGACAGATCCGGATTGGTGAGAAACGACGGATCCGTCAGGGTGTTGAGGAAGATGATCAGAGTATCGATCTCGCCCTCGCGCATGAGGCGCCGGCGTTTGCCCGGCGGCGCGTTGGGATCGGGGATGCGCGCGCGGATCAACGGGTCCACCAGGTCACCGTCGTGAAAGCCCAGATTGTAGTGATCGATGACCTGGTGCAGGTCCGTGAAGCGGCTGTCGTGCATGAACGTGAACCGTTCGGCGCAGTTGCGCAGGGTGGGCGCCTTGAACTTCCCCATGTCGGCCGGGTTTCCGGTCACGTCGAAACGGCCGCGGTCGATGGGAATCGAGTCCAGCCCGGTGTTGTGGAATATCTGCACGCCGCACGTGGCGCACGCATCCGAGAACAGCGGCTCGGGGTGGCAATGAAAACAGTCCCCGATCTCGGTCTGGAAGATGAAATACCCCACCGAGTCCGCGTGGTCGAAAGTGGCTTCCCCCCGCTTCCAGCGATCGTACTTGGAATCGAACGAAACGAACGTACGCTCGAACTGGGCGATGGCTTTCACCACGCGGTCTTTGGTGATGTTGGAATCTCCAAAGGCGGCGCAGAAGCGCGACGGGTAGCCCGGGTCGGCCTTGAGCTTCGCCACCGCCTCGGTCCACGGGATGTCCATCTCGATCTCATTGGGCACCGGTTGCGTGGCCTGGTCCTCGAGTCCGTGCGCGCGCCCGTCCCAGAAGGTGTCGCCCGTCCAGGCGGGGTTGACGATGGTCGGCGCATGCCGCGTGCCGCTGATGCCGCGAATCCCCTTGCTGACAGGGCGCGAGTCGCTGAACGCGCGATCCCGGATGTGGCACCCGCCGCACGCCAGCGTGCTGTCACCGGAAAGCACGGGATCGTAGAACAGCAACCGGCCCAGCTCGATACCCTCACGCGTGAGCGGGTTGTCCTTGGGTTGCGGCATCTGCGGAAAGCCCGGTGGAACCTGGATGGTCACGGGTGTGGGCGGCGGACAGTCCGACTTCTGGTCCGGTGGAGTCACCGAATCCGAGGAGTTCTTGGAGCAGGCCGCAAACGCGAGTGCGACGCAAACCCAGAGTGTCAGACGATGCAACTTCATGGATGTACTGCATGGCGCACAGCGCGCCGGCTCAACGCAGCGCGTCTAGTGATCGTGGCCACCCACCGCGGTCAGAGTGGCCGTAAAGCACGCCGGGCCGTTGGTCTGGAGTTTTCCCTGGGCGTCGAGATCGCCCATGATCATCTGACTGGACAATGCATTGAAGTCATATTCGGTGTCCACGCCATCCGCCGGATTGTGGTCCGTGTACCAGCCGTTGAGATCGAAATTGATTTCCAGCTGGCCGTTTCCACCCTCATGAATATGCGTGGGCGCGAACGGGATCGTGACCACGAACGAAAAGTCATAGGGAGTCGCGTCCGTGTCCAGATGGCGCGGTCCCGTGTGCGTGGTGTACCCGGCCGTGCCGCCGGCCGTCTTGGTGTAGTTTCCTTCCAGCTGCATGTAGTGATATCCCAGATCCGATCCCAGTGCCGGCGGCCAGGTGAAGACCGGCGGAATGCTGGGGTACTTGCCGGGAACATTGTCGGCGGTCGAGAGCCCGAACCGGAACGTCACCGAGTCGTAGGTGTCATGCGGCAGGCCGGTAGCGTGAATTGTCTGGGTGGTGTAATCGGCGACGTCGTAGAAGTGCATCTTCGTCAGTGTGACCACCTTGCCGTCGCTGGCGTGCATGGTCATGTCCGACACCACAAAGCGAACCGTCTTGATGGTGTACTGGGTGCCGGAATCATTGGTGTAGCTCCCGGAATCGATGATGAGCGGAGCGCCGCTCACGTTCAGATGGAACAACACGTCGGCGGTAATGGGAGCAACCGGGGCGGTCGTGGAGTCATTGCCACAACCGAGCAAAACCAGCAGCGAAACCGCCACGGTGGCGGCCAGAACCCGGGTGATGGTGCGAAACATGCGCGGCTCTCTTTCGAAAGGAGGGGACTGCCGGACAACCTGGAGGCCGAGCCACGGGGGCCCGCTTCCGTTAATTATAGAAGACGGCAACAATTCCGTTCAAGGCCGGTTTGCCCGCCGCTCAGCGCGGATCGTTCATCACTTCGTAGCTGCCCAGCAGCGTGAAGCGCGTAACGACCGACGACCGGCCGGCGAAGTAGGTGTTGGAGCAGTGCAGTCCGGTGGGCTGCGCGCCCGAAACCGGCGGCAGCAGACATATCGTGGCCCAGATGGCGGTCAGGCGGTCAGCGTAGCGCGGCGCCACCGGACGCCAGTCGAATCCGTCGTAGAACAACACCGAGTCGGCGTCACCCGCCGCAAACACAAACGCGCTGTCGCTGCCGAACACGTCGTAGAAGTTGTCGCTGCGCGGCGACACCATGGGCACCCATCCGCTGCCGCGTTCCTGCCAGATCTCGCCGCCGTCGCCCACCACAAACCAGTCGCGGGGCTTGTCGGCCCAGATACCGCGCAAGCGCGCCGTCGTGAACGCCGGCACCGACGACCACACTCCGTTCTTGCGATGAATGACCGCCCCCGCCTTCCCCACCGCGTAGGCTTCGCCGCTGGACAACGCCCACACTGCATCCAGATCCTGACTCGTGGGAGTGGTTTCCTGCACCCAGCCCGTCGAGTCGTATGACACCACCACTCCACCCGCACCGGCAGCGAGCCAGCTGTCCGGCTTTCCCGCCCACAGCGAGGTGAGATTGCTCGTGGTGGGAGAAGCGACTTTTGACCACGTGCTTCCGTTGTAGCGCAGAATCACGCCACCGTCGCCGACCGCGTATGCGGTGGTGTCGGATAGTCCCATCACGTCGCGCAACGTCTTCGTGGTCGGACTCGTAACCGGACGCCAGCACCCGTTGTTGTTACAACCCGCGCCACGGTAGTGAAGGATGGTGCCGCCGTCACCCACGGCGAACAGATCGAATTCCGTCCAGCCGCCGATCCCGTGGAGGTCCGGCGGAGGCGGAAGTGGAGGCGCGGAGGTGTTGCTGCCTCCGCAGGAGAGGGATAGCACGACGGCAACCGCGAAGGTTCCGCCGATGCGGGCCAGTGACATGCACACTCCTTGGCGCGGGATACATCCATGCTACCCACGCGCGCCCGGAGTGGCAACGACTAACCTAGCGGCCGGCGATGAAGTGTTCGAGCTGTTCGATGATGAATTCCTGGTGCGTGATGGTGGCCTTCACGACGTCTCCGATGGAAACCACGCCGTCGAGGTGCTCTCCATCCACCACCGGCAGATGGCGCACACTCCTGTCGGTCATCAGCGCCATGCACTCCTCGATGCGCGCGCGCGGCGTCACGCAATGCACCTGCGAGGTCATGATGTCCCGCACGCGGGTATCGCGCGACGATTTCCCCAGCAGGGCGATCTTGCGCGCATAGTCACGCTCCGAAATCATGCCGATCAGGTGGTCGTCTTCCAACACCACCAGCGCACCGATACGGTGGTCGGACATGATTTCCAGAGCCCGGTAGACGGATTCGTCGGGGGTGACGCTCACCACATTGCGTCCCTTGCGATCGAGAATGTCACGAACGGTAGTCATCGTCGTCATGGCAGTACTCCTTGGGAATACCATGAGCGTACGGACCACCACCGGCGACCGTCAACCGTTTTATTTACATTGTGCGACGATTCACGAAGCCGGTTGCGCGGCTACGGGACGCGGCAAATGAGGCCTTTGAGATACTCGGATTCCGGAAACGCGGCGAGTACGGGATGGTCGGCGCCCTGCCCGAGCCGCCGGATGATCTGCAGATCACGGCCGGCGTCGAGTCCGGCCCACGCGACCGCGGTTGTGAACGACGCGGCATCGACGGCCTGCGAACACGAGAACGTGGCCAGCAGTCCGCCCGGCGCCAGCACACGCAGGGCGACGCGGTTGATGTCCTTGTAGGCGCGCAGCGCGGCATCGAGCTGATGCCGGTTGGTGGCAAAGCGTGGTGGATCGAGAACCACGAGATCGAATTGTTCCCCCGCCTCGTGCATCGCGCGCAATTGTTCGAACACATCGCCCTGCAGCACGCGGTGTGTGCAGCCGTCGTGCAGGTTGGTTTCGAAATGCGTCGTCGCCAGCGCCAGCGATGCGGCCGAGGAATCGAGGCATGTCACCGAACGCGCGCCCGCCCGGGCGGCGTAGGCGCCGAA